>VBHN01000167.1:6422-11267 GCA_005881155.1 Chloroflexota bacterium
GACCCTGCCCGGCCGGTCTCCCTGTCCGGTCGCGGTCACCGTCCACGATCTCATCCCCTGGGCGTTCGGCGGCTGGCGGATGGCGGGCGAGCGCTTCCGCTACGGCACCGCTCACCGGCTGCTGCGGCGGGCCGAGCTGGTCTTCGCCGTCTCGGAGGCCACCGCGGTCGACCTGCGCCGGCTGGCGCGGGTCGAGGACAGCCGGATCCGGGTCGTGCACGAGGGCCTGGAGCCGCTCTTCCAACCCCGGGCCGGAGCGTCAGTTCGGGTGGCAGAGCGCTGGCGCCAGGAGCGCCCCTACTTCCTCTTCGTCGGCGCGCTGGACGTGCGCAAGGACCCGCGCGGGCTGCTCCGAGCCTGGAATGCCGCTCGGGAAGCGGGCGCCGACATCGACCTGCTGGTCGCCGGCGATCCCGGCCGCCAGGCGCCGGCAACGATGGGCGACGCCCGGCTCCTCGGCCGCGTCACGGACGAGGAGCTGGCCGATCTTCTCTCCGCCGCGGCCTGCCTGCTCTTCCCGAGCCTCTACGAGGGCTTCGGGCTTCCGCCCCTGGAGGCGATGGGCTGCGGCTGCCCGGTAGTCGCCTACCGTAACTCCAGCCTGCCGGAGGTTGTGGGCGAGGCCGGCGTGCTGGTCCCGAATCGAGACGCCGAGGCCCTCGGCCGGGCAGCCGCCGAGCTGGTGCTGGACCCGAACCAGCGGCGGCGGCTGGTGGCCAGGGGCCGGAAGCAGGCGGCCCGGTTCAGCTGGGAGAAGGCGGCCAGGGCCACGGTTGCGGGTTACCGGGCCCTGCTCTCAGCGGGACCAGAACCAGGTTGACGAACCGTATAGGTCCGCGGAGAGCGGGGTCCACCGGCCTTCGTTGATCAGCGCCCGTGGATCGGTGCTGGGACCGCCCGCATGGCACTCAAGGAAGAGGGCGACGACCTGTGCGGGCAGCCCGGCCGCCAGAACGCTCCATTCACCGCCTTCGATGTCCATCTTCAGCAGCGTGCGTTTCGTGCAGACACTCTCCAGGGTGACGATCGGCACGCTTTCGTCCCCCGTCGCAGCCCCGTTGTCGAGGACGACCTGGTGAGTGGCGGAATTGGCTCCTCGAAGCAGCCGTCCCGCACCCGATTGCGCACCTATGGCCATCCGTAGACAGCGCAGGTCGCGCGCGAACGGTTGCTCGCTGAGAAAGGCGTAGTTGGACGGTTCGGGCTCGATCGCGATGACCGGCAGTTCGTGCCCGTGGCGGCGTGAAAGGCGGGTTACCAGGAACGAGAAGGCGCCAACGTTGGCGCCGGCGTCCACGACCTGCTCTACCGTTTCAAGAGCGCCCGCGAGTGCATCCACGTCGTAGTCGTGAAACACGTTTGCGAAGCAATAGAGGTCGGCTGATCGAGTGCGTACCTTGAACGTTCCAAAGCGCAGCTGAAGGCCCGGCCAGCCGAGCCGGAGAAGCGGAGAGACCGCGTAGGCGAGCCACACCGGCAGCCACGCCAAGCCAAGCCAACCGAATCCCTTGGTCGCGCTGACTACGCGCTTGACGTGATCGGCCAGCAGGGCTCGCGTGGTCATGCGGAAGCTGAAGACTACTTCGCTGCCCGCGTTTGACCTGAGCGGACCGCCAAGTTAGAGTGGCCGCCAGCGTTCCGTTCTACATCCATGCACTGGTCCCGCCACCTCGTCTCCGCGCTGCTCGCCGCCGTCCTCCTCGTCGGGCGGCCGGTCGCAGCACAGGCCGCAACACCTTCTCCGGCGCCGCTGCCACCGCACGACCTCGCCCACCCGGTCGTCATGCAGGAGGCTGCGCAGGCGGAGTCGAGGGCGTCAGTGCCCAGGCTGGCGCCGTTCACCGGCGCCGCTTCCCTCACCCCGCGTAAGCCCGCCGCCGCCGGCGGGGGGTCCGTCGGCGGGCCCCAGCGCGAGGTCTTCGGCTTCGCGCTCGCGAGCAGCCTCGCCGATCCCGCCATCGGCTACCCGAGCTGGGACTTCAACCTCCTCTCCACGGTGGCGGTCTTCGGCCTCCACGTGACGACCGACGGGACCTTCATCAACGACAACGGGATGGTGGTCTGGAACTCGGGACAGCTGACCGGCCTGCTCAACACCGCCCACCCCAAGGGGGTGCGCGTGGTGGAGACGATCATCCTCCAGGACTTCACGGCCGGCACGCCGAGCATGTGCGCGGGCCTGCAGAACCGGGCGACCACCGTCAGCCTGGCCGTCCAGCAGATGCAGGCCAAGGGCGTGGACGGCATCAACGTCGACTACGAGGGCCTGAACGGCACCTGCCCCAACGGACAGAGCGCGCGCTCGATGATGACCGACCTGGTCGTCCGCCTGCGGGCGGCGATGGGCAGCCGCGCCTACCTCTCGGTCGACACCTATGCCAGCGCGGCCGCCGACCCTTACGGGTTCTTCGACCTGGGCGGGATGGCGCCCTCCGCGGACAGCTTCTTCGTCATGGAGTACGACATGGAGTACTCCAACTGGCAGCATGCGCCACTCAGCTGTTCCAGGTTCTGCCTCGGGCCGACCTCACCGCTGACTGGCTATTACTACAACGAGACCACTGTCACGGCCCAGTACCTGAACGCCGTCTCGCCGAGCAAGGTGATCATGGGCGTCCCCTACTACGGCCGGAAGGCCTGCGTCGCGGCGGCGGCGGCCAACCAGGTCCCGACCGCGACCGTGACGGCCGACGGCTACCAGGACGCGGTTTACGACGCGTACCAGCAGCCCGCCCCCGTCGCTCACCACCTGGACGCCAATGACCCGGCCGGCGCCGAAGCGTGGGAGACCTGGTACAGCTCCGCCCAGGGCTGCACCAAGGAGCTCTACTGGGACCCGGCCGGCTCCCTCTCCGCCAAGTACGCGCTGGTGAACCGTGACGGGATCCGAGGAGTCGGGCTCTGGAACCTGAACTTCGGCGGTGGGTCTCAGGAGCTCTGGGACGCGCTCGCCCAGCACTTCTCGTCCAACGTCTTCAGCGCCTCCAGCAGCCAGCTTTACGCCGTCCACGACTCCGACGGCTCGAGCTGGCAGGAGGTGGATCCGACCCGACTCCGACTGACGCTCGCCCCGACCACCTCCGAGACAGCGGTCCTGGCGGCCGCCGCCACCCTCTGGACGGACACCGCGGGCTGGAACCAGGACCTCGGGATCTTCGTCAGCGTCAACGGTGGTGGCGACCAGCTGCTGACCTGGAAAGAGAGCGGCTCGGTGAAGGCCGCCTACTCGCCCAACGCCAGCTTCGCGGAGGTCGCCTACGGGCTCTCGGCCGGCAGCGTCTACACCGTCAAGCTGAAGCTCAAAGCCAACCAGCCCGCCGCAGGCGTCGGAGTCTATTCGGGGGCCGGCACCTCTGCCTCGGGCTTCTCGCCGACCACCCTCATGGCCCACCTCTACCCGGCGGGCAGCAATCCCTACATGCGCACGGCCGCCCGGCTCTACCAGTTGGCGGACAGCGACGGCGCCACCTGGAGCGACATCGACCCCGGCTTCCGAGTCGGGCTCGTGCCAACCACCAGCGGTACTGCCCTGATCTCGGCCAGCTTCGACCTCTGGACCGACAGCGCCGGCTGGAACCAGGACCTCGGCCTCTTCATCAGCACCAACGGTGGGAGCGACCAGCTCCTGGCCTGGAAGGAGAGCGGAGGCGTTGCAGCCGCCTATTCGCCGACGCCTGCCTTTGTGCAGTCGACCGCCACCATAACGAGCGGCTCGACCTACCTGGTGAAGCTCAAGTGGAAGGCGAACAAACCCGCGCCTGGGGTCAGCATCTTCGCCGGCGCCGGCACCGCCCAGACCGGCTTCTCGCCTTCCCGCCTGCTGGTGGAGCTCTCCGCCGGCGGCAACCCGCTGCGCGTCGTCAGCTCCCAGCTTTACCAGCTCTTCAACAGCGACGGATCATCCTGGCTGGACGTCGACCCGGCGAGGCTGCGGCTGGCCGTCAGCCCAGGCGCGTCGGTGATCGCGATCATCGGCGTCAACGCCGACGTCTGGACCGCCACACCGGGCCTCAACCAAGACCTCGGCATCTTCGTCAGCCGGGACGGAGGGGCCGACCAGCTGGTCGCCTGGACCGAGAGCGGCGACGGCGGCGCTGCCTACTCGCCCAACGCCTCCTACGTCCAGGCCGCCTACCCGATGGTCTCAGGGTCGAGCTACGTCATCAAGCTCAAGTGGAAAGCGAACCGGCCGGTCGGCGGATCCACCATCTACTCCGGCGCCGGCACCTCCGCCACCGGTTTCTCGCCGACCTCCCTGGCCGCCTACCTGGAGCCGCCCGCCAGCTCGGCCAGCAGCGTCTCCCGAGCTCAGCTCTTCACCCTGGCTGCCAGTGACGGCTCGACCTGGAAGGACCTGGACGGTGGGCTGCTCCTGTCGGTCGTCCCACCGGCCGACGGCAGCGCGCTCCTGGGCGGCAGCGCCGACCTCTGGACCGACACCGCCGGCTACAACCAGGACCTCGGCCTCTTCGTCTCGACCGCGGGAGCCGCTGACCAGCTGGTGGCCTGGAAGGAGAGCGGCGGCAGCGCGCCCTACTCTCCGAATGCGGTCTACGTCCAGGCCGCGCTGCCGGTGACCCACGGCGTCGCCTACACGGCCAAGCTGAAGTGGAAGGCCAACAGGACCGCTTCCGGCGTCTCCATCTATGCCGGGGCCGGAACCGCTGCCACGGGCTTCTCGCCGACCCGGCTCACGGTCCAGCTGCAGCCGCCGCAGGTGTCCGCGCATTCCGAGCAGCTCTACACGCTGGCCAACAGCGACGGTGTGAGCTGGACCGACCTGGACGCTTCGGCACTGCAGGTGGCCGTGACCCCCGCTGCCGCCACCACCGCTCGAGTCGGGGC
>VBHN01000168.1 GCA_005881155.1 Chloroflexota bacterium
CAGCTGGTCGAGCTCCGAATCCGGCAGCGGCGCCAGTGGCAGCCGGAAAGGACCCGTCTTGAAGCCCAGCTTGTTGACGACCATCTTGATCGGGATCGGGTTGCTGGCCGTGCTCATCAGCGCTCGGATCACCGGCAGCAGGCGGAGGTGGATCTGGCGCGCCTTTTCGTTCTCGCCGTCAAGGTAGGCCTCGATCATCGCCTTCATGGCCGGCCCGGCGATGTGGGAGACGACGCAGATGACGCCGTAGCCGCCCACCGCCAGCAGCGGGAGCGTGAAGGAGTCGTCGCCGCTCCAGACGTTGAAGCCGGCCGGCTTGCCGGCGCAGACCATCCCCATCTGGTCGATGTTCCCGCTCGCCTCTTTGACTCCGACGATGCCGGGGATCTCGGCGCAGCGCAGCGTCGTCTCGGCGGACATGTTGACGCCCGTCCGGCCCTGGATGTTGTACATCACGACCGGCTTGCCGGAGGCGGCTTCGGCGATGGCCTTGAAGTGCCGGAACATGCCCTCGGCCGGCGGCTTGTTGTAGTAGGGGACCACGGCCAGGATGGCGTCGGCGCCGGCCTCGATCGAGCGCCGGGTCAGCTCCTGCGAGTGGTGGGTGCTGTTGGTCCCGGCGCCGGCCATCACGGTCTGGCCCGGCAGCGCTTGCTTGACGACCCGCACCAGCTCGACCTTCTCCTCGTCGGTCAGGGCCGGCGCCTCGCCGGTGGTTCCAAAGACGACGACCCCGTCGGAGCCGTTTTCGGTCAGCAGCCTCGCCAGCCGCTGGGCCCCGTCGTAGTCGACCGAGCCGTCCTCCTTGAAGGGCGTCAGCATCGCCGTCAGCAGCCTTCCGATGCCCTGGTTGTTCTTGACGCTCATCGCAGCACCCCCATCTCGATCGCCCGTTCGGCGACCTGGACGGCGTTCAGGGCCGCCCCCTTGCGCAGGTTGTCGCTCACGATCCAGAGCGCGATCCCGTTCCGGGCCGAGGGGTCGGAACGGATCCGTCCCACGAAGACGTCGTCCTGCCCGGCGACCTCGGCCGGGGTCGGGTAGACCTCGGCGGCGGGGTCATCCTCGACCGTGACCCCGGGGGCCGCCACCAGCAGCTCGCGGACCTGGGCGGGGCTGAGCGACTCCCCGGTTTCGATGAAGACCGCTTCACCGTGGCCGACCGGGACCGGGACGCGCACGCAGGTGACCGCCACCCGCAGGGCCGGCAGGTGGAGGATCTTCCGAGTCTCGTTGACGATCTTGACCTCTTCCTCGTTGTAGCCGTCGGCGTCCATCGCCCAGCCGCCGGGAACCACGTTCTGGGCGAGCTGCTTGGGATAGACGGAAGCCATCGGCGTCCCGCCCTCGGCGATGGCCCTGGTCTGCTGCTCGAGCTCGTCGACGAGAGGCTTGCCCGCACCGCTGGCGCTCTGGTAGGTCGCCACGACGACGCGCTCGAGCCCCGCCACGCGCCGAATCGGATCCAGGACCATGGCGAGAGGGATCGCGCAGCAGTTCGGGTTGGCGATGATGCCCTCGTTGTCGGCGATGTCCTCTCCGTTGACCTCGGGCACCACCAGGGGGCAGTTCTCCGCCATCCGCCAGGCACTGCTGTTGTCGACGACCAGCGCGCCCGCCTCGGCGGCGATCGGCGCGAACTCCTTCGAGATCCCCGCTCCGGCGCTGAAGAGGGCGAGCTCGACGCCCTCGAAGCTCCGTGCGTCCAGAGCCCTCACCTCCAGCCGGGAGCCGTTGTAGGCCACGGTCTGGCCCGCCGACCGCTCGCTGGCCAGGGCCCGCACCTCGGCGACCGGGAAGCCCCGCTGGCGGAGCACCTTCAGCATCTCCTGGCCGACGACCCCGGTGGCCCCGACGACGGCAACGTTGAAGCGGCGGGAGGAGGCTCCGGACACGGCCCTGAGTTTACAGGGAGTCGATCCAGGCCTCGGTCGGCAGCACCCTGCTGAAGCGCGACTGTTGGGTGACCAGGATCGCCCGGTGCAGGTCCTCCGCGCTGATCTTGCCGGCCTCGTTGACGAGGTCCATCGTGCCGGTGGCGTCAGCCAGGAACTCCACCTTGAAACCGAGGTGGACCGCCTGCCGCGCCGTGGTGTCGCAGCAGAGCTGGCTCATGTAGCCGCAGATGACCAGCGTGTCGACTCCGCTGTCGCGCATCCACTGCTCGAGGTTGGTGCCGGTGAAGGCGCCGGGCAGCGTCTTCTCGATCACCAGGGTTCGCTTGCGGACGTCCACCTCGCCCTTCAGGGACCAGCCCCTGGTGCCCCTGACAAAAGCCTTCGCGTCCGGGCTCGCCGCGCTGTGCTGGACGACCACGATCGGCAGCTTTGCCTCGGCGGCGCCGTCCATGGCGTCGGTGATCCTGGACAGGGAGTCGGCGGGGAAGGTGATCGGGCAGGCGCCCCCGGCGAAATACTCGTTCTGGACGTCAATTACCAGCAAGGCTCGGCTCACGCGTTGCTTTGTACCTCAAACCGACGCCCGAGGGCCGCCTGGGTACATGCAAGAATGCCCGCCGGTGCGCGTCAGAGAGGGAGGTATGAGGGCAGTCGGCAAGGTCTTCGCACGCCTCGCCGCCGGCCCGCTCCACGACCACCCCATCTTCAAGCGGGTGCTCACGACCCAGGTCTCGGTGAGCCTCGGCCAGCAGGTGACCTCCCTCGCGCTGCCGACCATCGGGATCATCTTCCTGAACGCAGGGCCGATGGAGATCGGCATCCTGGCCGCCCTGCCCTGGGTCTCCTCGCCGCTGCTGGGGCCGATCGCCGGGGCGGTCGTCGACCGCCTTCCTCGGCGGCCCATCATGGTGGCGGCTGACACCGGCCGCTTCCTCTGCCTGCTCTCGATCGCGATCGGCCTCCTGGTCGGCGAGCTGACCCTTTACCAGCTCTACGTGATCGCCTTCCTGTTCGGCTCGCTGGGCCTCTTCTTCGACATCGCCTACCAGGCCTACCTGCCGGCCAACTTCACGCACGGACAGCTGCTGCAGGCGAACTCCCGGGTCGAGCTGGCCCGCTCGCCGGCGCTGGTCGGCGGCGCCGCTCTGGCCGGCCTCGTGATCAGCGGCGTCGGGCCCGCCAGGGCGCTCTTCGGGGCCGCCTTCAGCTACCTGTTCTCGGGCATCAACCTGGCGGCCATCAAGGTCGTCGAGCATGCCCCCGCGCCCCACAAGCGCAGCCTCCTGGGCGACCTCGGCAGCGGGCTGGTGATGGTGGCGCGCGACCCGATCCTGCGCTCGATCGCGACCGCCACCGCGGTCTCCAACCTGGGCGTCTTCATCTTCAGCGCGGTCAGCCTGGTCTTCGCCTACCGCTCGCTGCACCTCTCGGCGGGCCTGATCGGCTTCATCGTGGCGGCCGGCAACCTGGGCTTCCTGATCGGAGCCGCGGCCGCGCCCTGGGGTGTGCGCAGGCTGGGCCTCGGCCGGACGCTGGCCCTGAGCCAGCTCTTCCTTGCCTTCAGCCTCTTCTTCGCCCCGCTGGCCCTGTTCGGGATGCCGGTGGTGATGCTCTCCGGCTCCCTGCTCCTCCAGAACCTGCACACCAACGTCTACGTGATCAACCAGATCACGCTCCGCCAATCGATCACGCCGCGGGAGATCATGGGCCGGATGAACGCGACGATGCGGGCGCTGATCGTCCTGACCGTGCCCATCGGTTCGGTGCTCGGCGGCTACCTCGGGACCACCCTGGGGCTCCCCCAGACGATGGTGCTGGGCGGCGCGATCGCGCTGATGGCACCGCTTTTCCTGCTGGCCGGCCCGGTGATCCGGCTGCAAGGCACGCCGCGCCCGGCCGAGATCGTCCCGGCGACCAGCACGGCCGCCGCGGCGCCCTCGCCGGCGACCGTCTCCGCCTAGGTCAACCCCAGCAGCTCGTCCAGGGCCCGGTAGAAGCGCGGCTCGGCCGTCACCCGCCGGATCGCCAGCAGCACCCCTGGGACGAACGCCTCCCGCGAGGTCGTGCGGTGGGTGATGGTCAGGGTCTGGCCGGTCAGGCCGAAGATCACCTCCTGGTCGGCGACCAGGCCGGGCAGCCGGACCGAGTGGATGCCGACGCCGCCCTCCTCCCCGCCTCGCACGTCGTCGAGGGTTAGCTTCTCTGGGCGTGCGTACTCGAACTTGCCCCGGGCGCCGAGCCTCCGGGCCGTCGCCAGGGCGGTGCCGGAGGGTGCGTCGGCCTTGGTCGCGTGGTGCATCTCGATGACCTCGACCGCGCTGAAGTAGGGCGCGGCGAGCTCGGCCAGCCGGATCATGACCACCGCACCGACCGAGAAGTTGGGCGCCACGATGCCCCCCAGCCCGGCCTCCCGGCAGGCGCCCTCCAGGCGATCGACGCCCTCGGGCGGGATCCCGGTCGTCCCGATCACGGGCCGGCAGCCGGCCGCGACCGCCGCCAGGGCGTTCTCCAGAGCCGCTGACGGATGCGTGAAGTCGACCAGGGCCTCCGGCCGGCGGTCGGCCAGGAAGGAGGCAAGGTCGTCCCCGACCTCGACCCCTCCGACGTAGTCGAGGTCCGGGGCAGCCTCCACCCCCCGTGCCATCTCGGCGCCGACCTTGCCGCGGTAGCCGGCTACCGCGACCCGGACTCTCGGCGGACCCGCCGGGTCAGTCCCGGCGGCCGCCACCACCGTCCCGGCGACCCCGGAACCCGCCGCGGTCCCGGCTGCCGCCGCCGAAACCGCCGCCCTCGCGGGGCTCGCGGGGAGGCGGGGGACCGGAGGCGATCGCCGCGGCCACCTTCTCGGGATCGATCGACTCCTCGATCGGCTCGCCCTTGGTCTTGAGCTCGTCGAGCGCAGCCTGGCGGCTCAGGTTGAGCCGGCCCTGCTTGTCAATCTCGACCGCCTTGACGACGATCTGGTCGTCCAGGTTGACCACGTCCTCCACCTTCTCGACCCGGTGGTCGGAGAGCTGTGAGATGTGGACCAGGCCGTCCTGGTTGGGCATGACCTCGACGAAGGCCCCGAAGGGCATGATCCGGACGACCTTGCCCTTGTAGATCCGGCCCACCTCGACCTCGTCGGTCAGGCCCTTGATCCAGTCGATGGCCTTCTTGGCGCCCTCCTGGTCGGCCGAGGACACGTACACGGTGCCGTCGTCCTCGACGTCGATCTGGGCGCCGGTCTCCTCGACGATCTTGCGGATGACCTTGCCGCCCGGGCCGATGACGTCGCGGATCTTGTCGGGGTTGATGTGGATGGTGGTGATCCGGGGCGCGTAGGGGCTCATCGTCTCGCGCGGTCGCGGCAGCACGGTGAGCATCCGGTCGAGGATGAAGAGCCGGGCCTCGCGGGCCTGCTCCAGCGCCTGCGCCATGATCTCCTGGGTCAGCCCCTTGACCTTGATGTCCATCTGGAGGGCGGTGATGCCCTCTCGGGTGCCGGCGACCTTGAAGTCCATGTCGCCGAGGGCGTCCTCGACGCCCTGGATGTCGGTCATGACCGCGTGCCCGCCATCGCGGGTGACCAGGCCCATGGCGATGCCCGCCACCGGCGCCTTGAGCGGCACGC
>VBHN01000169.1 GCA_005881155.1 Chloroflexota bacterium
TCGCCGACACCGCCACGCAGGGCGGGAGCGACGTGGGCGTGGTCGCCCTCTTCAACCTCCTCCACGCGACGACCTTCACCGACGGCTTCGCGTTCGCGATCGCCGTCGGTTGTGTGTCGGGCTTGGCGCTGGTCACCCGCCTGCTGCCCGCGCCCTGGGCCTGGCTCGGCTTCGCGGTCGCGGTCGTGCATCTCCTCGCGCTCCCGGCGCAGCTGCTGCTGACCGGTACGGCGGGCGGCATCAGCGGGCCCGTCAGTGTCGTCTTCGCTCTGGCCTGGATGGTCGTCACCTGCGTCCTCCTGCTCGTCAAGCCGGTCTGGCGGCCGAAGGCCGCTTAGCCAGGCGTCGGGCGCTCCGCCCCGTAGTGGCGGGCGAGGTCGGCCGGTAGCATGTGGCCCGGTTCGTCGTCGAAGATCGCCGAGGTACGTTCCAGTGCTCTGGCCACCAGCGCCGAGCATGTCAGGTGCGATTCGTAGGCCACGTTGATCTTGGCGCCGGTCAGCAGGGAAAGGCCGACGCTGAAGAGGTCTAGGTAGCCGAAGGGCTTGCCCACCAGGTTCAAGGCGAAGGCTACCGCCTGTTCGCGGTCCCGCTGATCAGCCGAGTCGCCCAGGTGGACGACGTGGTACTCCACCTGCTCGTACTTGCTAAGCGGTGAGACGACCACGCCCTTGCTCTCCGCCTCGACCAGGTTTCCTTCCCGGTCGATGATCAGCGCCGCGTGGCTCCAGTAGGAGTACCGTCGCTCCCGGCCGCGGATCTTCTGGGCCAGCCGGATCAGCCGGGAGACGGCATGGTGGTGGTGGGTGAGGATGAAGTCCCCTGGTTCGAAGGTCTCGGCCGCCGCTCCCGGCGCGAAACGCTCGACCACAAAATGTGACATCGCTTTGGTTATATGTTCTCAGCATGTTCTCCGGGCAGGCGACCTTCGCCATGTACGTGCCGGACATCCGGGAGGCGCTCGCCTTCTACACCGACAAGCTCGGCTTTCGGGAGATCGACGACCAGTCCGAGTCCGAGTTCCCCTACGCCACCGCGGCGCTGCCGGACGCCAGCTGGCGCTTCGTGTTCGTCAAACCGGACCTGCACGGCGAGGAGTTGCGGGAGCGCTTCCAGGCGGAGATCGGCTTCGCGCCGCACTTCCTCCTCACGACCGACGACCTCAACGCCGAGGTCAAGCGGTTGGCGGACAAAGGCGTCGAGGTCACGTCCTATCCGAAGCTGGACGCAAACGGGATGATCCAGGCGCACTTCAAGGACCACCTGGGCAACGAGATCACCCTGATCGCGACGGAGTCGCTCTTCTAGTCCCGGTAGCGGTAGACGATCCGGCCCCGGGTCAGGTCGTAAGGAGAGAGCTCGACCCGGATCCGGTCCCCCGGAGTGATGCGGATGAAGAACCTGCGCATCCGGCCGGCCGCATAGGCGATCAGCTTGTGGCCGTTCTCGAGCTCGACCTCGAACATGGCGTTGGGGAGGGCCTGGGTGACCGTCGCCTCCATCGCGATCGCCTCTTCCTTCTGGTCCTCGGGCGCGACCACGGTGGGACGCGCGCGGGCCGGCTTTCGCCCGCGGGAGTTCGGTCGAGAGGATCTTGCCAAACCGCCTGAAGTCTACCTAAGTGTCCCGTCTCCGAAATTCGCAGCAAATGGCTGGGCCGTCGCAAGCGACGCCCGGCCGACCCTTCGGGCTCATCCGCCAGGGACGCCGATCTCGGCGCCCCTGGCGGCGATTTTGCAGCAAACCTCGGAGACGGGTCACCTAGCGCCGAGTTTTGCGGGGCGCCGTCGCCTGCCAGCGGTCGATCCAGGAGCCCGTGACCTGGGCCGACTCGGCGCCGTCCGCCAGCTCGTGGACCGCCTTCTCGACCCGCTCCGCGAAGGAACGCGAGGTCTCGCCCTCCCCCACCTTCAGCGGCTTGCCGATCCGCACCGTCGCCTGGGCCGGCAGAGGGACGTTGCGGCCCTTGGGCATGATCCGGTGGGCGCCGCGGACGTGCATCGGGATGACGTCCACCCGGTTCTCGGTCGCCAGGTGGCCGACCCCCGGCCTGAACTCCTGCAGGGCGCCGGTGTCGGAGCGAGTGCCTTCGGGGAAGACAAGCAGGTTCCAGCCCGACTTGAGAAGCTGGCTGGAGCGGTTCAGCACCTCCTGGGGCCCGCCCGTGCGCGCGAAGGGAAAGGTGTTGAGCCAGAGGCTGGTCAGGAAGCCGATCACCCGCCGGCTGTAGAAGTAGTCCGCCGCGGCTGCAACCACCGTCCGCTCCCGTACGCGGTCGCCGAGGGCATAGAGGAGCAGCGGGGTGTCCGCGTGGCTGGTGTGGTTGGAGGCCAGGATCACCGGCCGGTGGAGCTCCTGGACCCACTCCTCTCCCTCGACCTTGGGGTGGGCCATGACCTCGGTGAAGGGCATCAGCATTCCCTTCTGGAGCGCCCAGCGAAGCGATCGCACCGGCTCCATCCGCGCCCAGCCGAGAGTGGTGGGCCGGTCCGGCACCGCGTTCGAGGCTTCCGGCCATTCCGCCGGCCGTGGGGTGTCCCAATGGAAGCCGCGGCGCAGCTTGCGGTAATCGTCAAGAGCGCCGCCCAGGCTGCGGACCAGGGCGGAGAGACCCACGCTGCCCGAGTACCAGGCTGGTGCGGCCACTCCCTACTCCACCTCGGCCAACAGCAGCGGCGGCGTGCGCAGGTGGCTGACACTCGGGTAGCGCCCGACCGTCTGCTCGGCCATCTCGAACGCGTCCTCGAGGGTTGTGGCCGCCTTGAAGCCAAGCCGGTGGACGGTCGACCGCTCGCCGCCGACCACGATCACGTCGCCCAGGTAAGCCAGGGCGTGCGCCGCCCAGTACCAGGCGTAAAAGGGGTGCACGCCGTGGTAGGCGTAGGACTGCTGGTACATCTGGCGGTACCAGGGGTCTTCGGCGAAGCGCTTCTCGTAGCGCTTTTCGATCTCCGCCGAGTCGGTCGTGTCCGCCAGCACCTCGTCGTAGAAGTCGATGTAGCTGGGGTGGTGGACGGAGTGGAACTCGTACCGGGTCGGGTGGGACATGATCACGACCCCGCCCTCGCGCACGACCGGCTTGTTCTTGTAGAGGTTGAAGAGGTAGCCGAGTCCGAGGCAGACGACCAGGACCGGGTTCAGGATCGAGTTCGGGTTGTAGGGCCCCAGGTAGGGGATGCCCATGGTCACGACGTCGGTCTGGCCCTCGACCGGGACCAGCATCTGGGAGCGCACCGCCTCCAGCGTCTTGTCGTGGACCTTGTCGACCTGGCCCGCCTGCACCGAGGTCATGCCGTAGGGAGCCAGCATGGAGTGGAACATCGTGCGCTTCAGGTCCGGCGGCGCCAGATCGGTCGCCTGCTTGAGCGCGTAGAACGCTGCCTGGTCCGAGGTGGTCCAGTCGGTCTCGCGCTTCTGGAGGAAGTTGGCGATGGCCGGAAAGGCATGGTTGTTGAGGCTGGTCTCGATGTGGAAGACGCGGACCGCGTCCTCGATGATCTGGCCCTGCCGGATGCAGGAGTGGTGGAGCGCCGAGTCCGGCGGGTGCATGTAGCTGTTCGAGTTGAGCAGCGTGTGCACGGTGTGGTGCTCCTTGATGCTCCGGTAGCAGCCCAGCCCGGTCGACATCGACTTCTGGCCGCCGTCCATGGGGACCAGCGTCAGGTTGACGTAGACGACCAGGTCGGACTCCAGCGCCCGCCGGTTCAGCCAGACCTCCTCCCCGTTCGAGGTCTTGCCGATCTGGACGTTGTCGGCCGGGTCCTCGGCGTCGTGGTTGTAGAGCCGGTCCGGCCAGAAGGCCGTGAAGACCCGGTCGCCGACGATGTGGCGGATCTCGTCGGCCGTCATCTTGCGGTGAAGGCCGATGGCCGCGATCAGCTGGATGTCCTCGATGCCCGCGTGGGCCGCCATGTCGACGACCTCCTCGATCACCAGCTGGCGGACGTCGGGCGAGGCCATCGGAGGCAGCGGCAGGCTGAGGTCGTCGAAGGCGATGGTCAGCTTCATGCCCGGCCGCAAGAGGTCCTTCAGAGGGTCGTCCTCGATCGGCTTGGTCAGGGCGCGCCGGATCGCCCGCTCCGGGTGCCCGATCGGGTCCATCGGGTCGGGCGGGTAGATGATCCGCGAGCCCAGCGGCAGGCGTTCCAGCCGGAAGCCCTCGCCGTAGTGGAACAGCGTCGGCGGGGTGTTCCGATCGACCTCGACGACGGCTCCCGGCCTCACGCCTCGGACCTCTGGTCGAAGGCGACCCGGACCGCGCTCAGCCGCCCCGACGACATCGCGTACTCGATCGCATCCCGGTAGTCCTCGAGCGCGAAGAAGGGGCCCGCCAGGCGGTCCAGCTTCAGCGACGGCGCCAGCTCCAGGGCCAGGTCGAAGGTGCGCTTGCCGTTCGCCTCCACGCCATAAGCGTAGGCACCTGTCACCTGCAGCTCCCGCTGCCAGATGGGCGCCCAGTCGACCTCTTCTTTGCCCGGCATGCCGACCAGGACCACCTTGCCGCCGCCTCGCGCGAGCCGCACCGAGTCGCTCAGGCTGGAGGCGCTGCCGGCGCACTCGAAGACCAGGTCGGCGCCGCCCAACAGCACCGGGCGCTTCTCGAGCAGGTTGCCGATGGTGTCGACGCGCCGCGCCTGGGTGGCGAAGCGGACTCGCTGGTATACCTCGCCCGGCGCCACCACCAGGTCGGCGCCCAGGCTGCGAGCCAGCTCGGCCTGGTGCGGGTACTTGGCGACGCAGATCAGCTTCCGCGGCGGCGTGAAGGTCTTGACCGCCGCGACCGTCAACAGGCCCAGGCAGCCGGCGCCCATCACCAGCACCGTGTCCTCGGGCTGGGCGCCGGTGCGGAGCGCGGCGTGGATGGCGCAGGCGAGCGGCTCGGTCAGCATCGCCGCGCCGTCGGTCAAGGCGTCCGGCACCTCGTACAGCTGGGACTCGTGGGCGACCAGCAGCTCGCCCCAGCCGCCGCCGGTGTCGTGGCAGTAGCCCGTCTGGAGGCCGACCTCGATCTCGCCCTCGGTCACGTTCTCGCAGAGCCCGATCCGGCCCTCCGCGCACATCCGGCAGGGAGGGTCGATGCCGCGGACGGCGCAGCCCAGCACCGGTTGGACCACCACCCGGCTGCCGTCGTCGAGCCGGCCGCAGAGCTCGTGGCCGGGGATAAATGGGAAGCTGGTCAGCGGGTCCATGTAAAAGGAGGCGTGGCCGGTGATGGCGGCGATGTCCGAGCCGCAGATCCCGCTCACCTGGGGGTGCACGCGGTGCCAGTCCGAGCCCGGGAGCTTGGGCGGCTCCACGTCCTCGAGGTGCAGCAGGGCGAGGGGGCTCGTCGCAACGTCCGGCCGGCCGCCGGCGGCCTTGACCAGGGCGTAGGCGGGGATGTTGCGGTCGAAGGTGAGAGCGAGCATTCAGGCGAACTGGCTGCGGTATTCCTTGGAGCGGGGGTCCGGTATCGGCAGCCGCCAGTTGCCCGGGGGCATCGTCCAGCGCTCGATCCGCCAGCCCCGCTGGCCGGCCACCGCCGACAGCCTCGCGTCGGGATTGATCGCCACCGGCGTGCCGACCAGCTCCAGCATCGGCAGGTCGCTGAGCGAGTCCGCATACGCGAAGCTGTCAGCCAGGACGATGCCGTTGCTCTCGGCGTACCCCTCGAGCAGGGTGCCGCGCGCCTCGCCGGCCGGCGGCGGCGACTGGAGGTCGCCGGTCAGGATCCCGTCCTTGACCAAGAGGTGCGCGCAGTCGACCTCGACCTCGAGCAGCTCCGCCAGGGGTTCTACGACGACGTCCAGCGCACCGGTGAGCAGCAGCACGCGGTGGCCGGCCAACTTGTGCTCACGGATCCGGCGCACGCCTTCGGGGTAGAGCCGGCGCAGGGTGACGGCGTTCATCGCCTCCCGGCCCAGCTGCCTCATGTCCTCGTAGTCGAGGTCCTGGTACTCGCGGTAGAAGCTGCGCTGGAACTCGGCCCGCGAGCGGCGCTCGAGCTGCAGCCAGCGCGGCGCCTCCGCCAGCAGGCCGCCCAGGAACTCCGGCCATTCGCGCAGGGGCTGCGACTTCAGTCGCATCCAGATGAAGTACTCGATGACGTTGGTCTCGACCAGCGTGCCGTCGACGTCGAAGACGGCCAGGACGTCCGCGCGGCCGGCCCGCTTGCGAATCGCCTGCACGGCCAGGTCGCGCGAGTCCGGCGGCGCGGTGCTGCCGGTCGGCTGCTTGCCCTTGCGGAGGCCGGTCTCGGCCCGCGCCATCCGGATGACCGTGGGCATGTGGACACTCTGGAAGTAGTGCGTCCAGTCGTAGAGCGCCGCGTCGAACGGAAACGCCTTCTGCTCCGCCGCCGGCAGCTTCTCCCAGACCGAGATCGTGTTGCGCGTGTCGTACACGCAGTCGACCTCGGTGTAGACGCCGTACAGCTCCGAGAGGTTGAGCCCGCGCGTGATCCGGTCGCGGGTCTCGTTCAGGTTGTCGGAGAAGTCCGCCATCCCGGTCATCGGCAGGCGCTCGACCACCCACTGCATCGCCTCCACCGCCTTCAGGGCGGCGCGGGCCTTGCTCTCCAGCTCCTGGCGGGGCGGAAAGGTCCAGTTGGGCGCGCCGATCGCCTGCCCGTACCGGTCCCGGAGCGGATGCTTCTGGAAGTAGGCCTGAGTCTCCTCCTGCATGCGGCGGAGGCGGAGCGGGTTCCGGCTGCCGGAAGCTGCGTGGTAGATCCGGTACTCGCCTTCGGGCGGCGGAGAGGCCGCGACGGCGAGGACGGTGTTGACGACGTAGTCAGCCGGGATGATGTCGAGCAGCGCGTCCGGGAGCCCCGAGAAGTCCTCCAGGACCCGCCGGCCGTAGGCCAGGATGATCGGCTCCGCCATCCGGAAGCCCTCCAGCCAGCCGGGGAAGGGCTCGGCCAGCGCGCTCTCGATGATCGACGGCCGCACGATCGAGAGCGGCAGCCGCCCGTGCAGCTCGACCACCGCCCGCTCGGCCATCGCCTTGGTGAAGGAGTAGATGTCGCTGAAGCCCATCGACCGCGCGTGGGTGCGGCCGCGCTCGACGAGGCGGTCCTTCACCCAGCGGTCGCGCAGCCGCTCGACGGTGCGGGCGGTCGCCGGCGTCCCGGCCGGGCCCATCCGGGAACGCGCCTGCTTGGTCAGCCGGTCGAGCACCTCGGGCGTCCTCGACTCCTCTTCGACGACGGGGCGCAGGGTGCTGAGGATCTTCGCCTCGTGCCGCCAGTTGAGGCCGGGGTCGAGCGGAAGCTCCTCCCTGACCAGGCCGCGCAGCATCCCGCCGACATAGGCGGTGGAGATGTGGACCAGGTGCGGGCTGCCCTCGCCCGCGGCCAGGGTCTCGACCAGGCGCGACGCTCCCAGCAGGTTGGTCTGGGCGCTGAGGTCGGCCGGGTTGTCGAACTCGACCGCGGCGGCCGAGGCGATCACGATGTCGGCGCTCAGCAGCTGCGCCCGGTTCTCCTCGGTCAGGCCCAGGCCTTCTCTGCCCAGGTCGATCTCGACCACGGCCAGCTTCTGCTTGACCAGCGCCGCGAAGGCGTCCTCTCCCAGCTTCTCCTTGAGTGGCTTGAAGGCGGGGCTGGAGAGCACCTCCTTCTCCAGCCGCTCGGCGGCCGACCGGCGTTGGCTGGAGCGGATGGCAAGGCGGATCTGGGCGACGTCCGGCACGGCCCGGAGCAGCTTTTCAACGATCGACTTGCCGAGGAAGCCCGTGGACCCGGTGATCAGGATCGTCTTCCCGGCGAGGCCTTCGGCAATCAAGGCCTCCAATTCTAGGTTGGGGGGCTCTCCCTACCGGTTCGGCGAGCCGGCTCCGAAGATGGTCACCGGCAGCGTGGTGCCGGTGTCGCTTTCGCCCAGCGAGGTGGACGCGGTCACCGCGTACCAGTAGCTGTGGCCCGCCTGGGCCGGGACGGTGGCACTGGTGTCGGTGGTCCCCGCCAGGAGGTCGGAGCCCAAACCGTCGTCGACGTACTGCGTGACCGTGTAGCTGACGCCGGGCCCTGGGCTCGACCAGCTCAGCTGAATGCCGCTGCCGTCGCCCGCCTGCGCGCTCGCCGTCACCTTGGGCAGGTCGATCGCGGGACTCCTGGCGGCTCCGTTCAGCCGAAGGGATCGACTGGGTCCCAGGTGGCATGGTGGTAGACGCCGAAGTGCAGGTGCTCGCCGGTGCTGGCGCCGGTGCTGCCGGAGAGGCCGATGACCTGCCCCCGCCTTACCCACTGGCCGCGCTGCACGTCGATCTGCCAGAGGTGCCCGTAGAGGGTGTCGAACCCGTTGCCGTGGTCGATCCGGACGCCCTGGCCGAAGCTGCAGGTCGAGCAGCCGGGAGTGCTCCAGTCGGCGTAGGTGACCAGCCCGTCGGCGGCGGCGACGACCTGCTCGTAGTAGAGCCCCAGGTCCCACCCGTCGTGGCCGTCGTAGAAGAGCCAGTTCTCCTTCCCGCCGGTCATCGCGTAGCCGGTCGGCGCTTCGGGGT
>VBHN01000200.1 GCA_005881155.1 Chloroflexota bacterium
GTCTTCGAGTCGGATGCTTTCGCCCTCGACCTCGACGAGCCTTCCGACCTCGTGGCGCGGGGTTGATCGAGCTTCACGCCGTCAGCGGGCTGCCCGAGATCGCACCCGGCGACGACCTCGCCGCTCTGATCGCCGGCCGGAGCAGCCTCACCGACGGCGACATCCTGGTCGTCGCCCAGAAAGTCGTCTCCAAGATGGAGGGCCGGCTCCGCGACATGCGCGAGATCACGCCCAGCGACCAGGCGCGCGAGCTGGCAACCCGAAACGGGTCAGATCCCCGCCAGGTCCAGGCGGTGCTCGACGAAAGCATCCGGCTGGTCCGGACCGAGCGCGTCATCATCGCCGAGACGCGTCACGGCTTCATCTGCGCCAACGCCGGCGTGGATCACTCCAACGTGCCCGGCGGAGACATCCTTAGCCTGCTCCCGGTCGACCCCGATGCCAGCGCCGTGCGCCTCCGCGAGCGCCTGCTGGAGCTGACCGGACGGACTGTCGCGGTGATCGTCTCCGACACCTTCGGGCGTGCCTGGCGGATGGGGATCCAGAACGTGGCGCTGGGCGTCGCGGGCATGCCGGCGGTGGTCGACTACCGGGGCAAGGACGACGATTTCGGCCGGACCATGGTGGGTACCGTGGTCGCCATCGCCGACGAGCTGGCCGCGGCGGCAGAGCTGGTGATGAACAAGACCGACCGGGTGCCGGCGGTGGTCGTCCGCGGCTACCGCGCGGCCGGCGACCCCGGCAGCGGGCGGCAGCTGGTCCGGCCGGCCGACGAGGACATGTTTCGCTGAAGCGCAAGCTCGTCCTGCTGGCCGGCGGCACGGGCGGCGCGATGCTGGCCGAGGGCCTTTACGCCGCGCTCGAGCCCGACTGCCTGACAGTGATCACCAACACGGCCGACGACCTCGTGCTCTTGGGCCTGACGATCAGCCCGGACACCGATTCGGTCCTCTACCGGTTGGCCGGGATCTTCAACGAGGAGAGCCATTGGGGCGTCGCCGGCGACAGCTTCGCCGCGCTGGAGATGCTGAAGCGCTACGGGGAGGACACCTGGTTCGGGCTGGGCGACCGGGACCTGGCCACCCACGTCCTGCGGACCTGGCTCCTGCGCGGCGGCCGGACGCTGACAAACGCCACGGCCGAGCTGGCGCGCCGGCTTGGGATCCGCGCCCGAGTTCTCCCGATGTCCGACGACGCGGTGCGGACGAAGGTCATGACGCCAAAGGGCCGGCTGGACCTGCAGGAGTACTTCGTGCGCGAGCGCCACCTGCCGCCCGTTTCCCGGGTGGAGTTCGAAGGCCTCGACACCGCGCGCCTCTCCCCCGAAGCCGCCACGGCCCTGAAGGAGGCGGAGCGGATCGTGATCGGGCCCTCCAACCCGGCTATCAGCATCGAGCCGATCCTGGCCCTGGCCGGGGAGGTGATCGACTCTCAGCGGACGATCGCGGTGACACCGATCGTCGCCGGTGCGGCCTTGAAAGGGCCGACTGTGGAGATGCTCCGGGGGCTCGGCCGGGAGGCGACGCCGGTGGGGGTGGCCCGTGGCTACCGTCGGTATGCCTCGACCTTCGTCCTCGACCACCGGGACGCGGCCGAGGCGCCCGCGATCCACGAGCTCGGCTACCAGGTCGCCCTCCTCGACACCGTGATGGGCGGGCAGGAAGGGCGGCGGAGGCTGGCGGAGGAGATCCTGCTCCTTTAGGCCGTCCACTCCCGAGCCCGCTCGCGGTTGGTGCGATCAAGACCGTCGAGAAGGGACGGGTCGCTGTAGCGCTCGTGGAGGCCGCGGAGGTAGGAGACCCGGCGCGTGATCAACCGCGCCTCGGTCAGCGGCCGGTCGAGCCACTGGAGCGTCTTCTCGCACTGGATCGTGTGCTCGGCGAGGTGGCCGCCGAAGCGGTTCAGTCGAAAGCGCACATCGACGTCGTAGTCGGACCAGATCGTCGGCAGAAGCAACTGCTCTGCCTCCAGCGCCTCGAACTCGGTGTCGGTGCCTTCGCGTTCCATGCTGAAGCGCTCCAGGATCGCCGCGACGCCGCCGGAGACGTCGGCGTCCGCCTCGGACGGGCGCTGCTCGGCGGGCATCCGCACCGGGTCGGCAGCGCGGCGGTTGAGCGCGTAGCGCGTGTTCGCCTTGAAGCTGAACTCGGTCAGCAGCGCATGCTGCAGGACCTTGCGCAGCGGCCACTCGCCCCCTTTCGGCTCGCGGTCCAGCAGCTCGTCCGGCAATCCGGCCAGGAGGCCGCGCAGGTCCCCGAAGGCCGCCTGGGCCAGGGCCAGGATCCGCGCCGGCTCGCTCGGATACCTGACGGTGGCGGCCGCTGCCTGCTCCGACTCGAGACAGCGGTAGAGGCCGTCACGGACGTCCCGCTCCTGGCCGCGCCACGGCCAGGAGCGTTCGACGTCGACGAGGTTGCCGTAGATGCCGAGATAGTCGATCACGGGTGATATACCTGCACGCCGTGGTTTATACCGCCTTGGGCCGGGCGATCGCGATCGGCCTCGCGACCGCCGTCGCCTTCGGGCTCATCTTCCTGCGGGAGGCGACCAGCCCCAGCGGGGAGGGGTACTGGACTGCGATGGCGGCGGCGCCGAACGGGGCGCTCTACGTGGCCGACGAGATTCACCACGAGCTGCGCCTGGTCCAGCCCGACGGCTCTCACACACGGGTGGGAAGCGTGCCGGCCGGCATCTTCCGCGCTCTGGCCGCGGACGGACCCAATCTGCTCTTGGCGACCGAAGGGAAGCTCTGGGTCTCCAACGACACCGGCGCCACCTGGCGCTCGGTGCTCCCCGGCCGCTTCACCGCGGCATCCGTCGAGGGCTCTCACGAGCTCGCCGGCGCGTGGGGGCTCGGCCTCTACGTCAGCAATGACGCCGGCGCAACCTGGAGGATGGCCGATGTCCCGACGGGCGACACGGAGTTCGAGTCGATCGTCCCGGACTACGCGGCGACGTTGCTCGGGCTGCTGCGATCGCCGGACCGCGGCCTGACCTGGTCGCGCCTGCCAGGCCTGCCGGATCGAATGACCACAGTCAGCCTGACCGGCTCCACCAACGACCCCATCCGAGCCGGTGACTGGCACGGGGACGTCTGGGCTTACCAGAACACAACGCCCTACAACGGGTTCTCCGTCGACCTCGAAAAGCTGCCTGCCGCCGTGTTGTCGGTGGAGAAGGCAGTCGTGGCTACGACAAATGGCATGTACGTCAACGGCCGGCCTGTCGGCGGGCCGCTACGTGGCCGGGAGGTCACCCGGGTCGTGCTCAGTGGTGGCTCTTATTACGCCGCCGAGGCGCGGGGGCCGATCTACATCTCCGACGACGGCAGGAGCTGGCGTCTCGTCTACCAAGGCTGAGGCGAAGGCGACCAGGAAGAAGGCCAGGCAGAGGTCGAGGTAGTTGGGCGCCAGCACCCGCCCGAAGGCGAACACCGCCAGGGCTTCGAGGCCCAGCCAGAACCAGAAGCGCGGCCAGCGCCAGCCGCGGCGCAGGTCGCGAGCCGCGAAGATCAGCACGATGACCAGCAGCGGAACCTGGATCTGGGCGCTCGGGAAGGCGTCCCAGCGGTTGGGGATGACGCCGGCCCGCAGCAGCAGGCCCTGGAGGCCGATGCCCCGGATGGGGTAGCTGTCGACCCCGGAGCCGTAGAAGAAGGCGGCGGTGCCGGAGACGAAGGCCTTCGGGTCCCAGAGCAGGAAGGGCCCGACCAGCACCGCCAGCACGGCGGTGAACCCGGCGGCCATCCGCAGCTGCGAGCGCCGGTCCAGGTTGAGCAGGGCGTAGAGGCCGAGCAGCGGTAAGAAGAGCACCGCCTGCTGCTTCATCGCCAGCGAGAGCCCGAGCATGGCACCTGCCGCGAGCGGCCGGTTGCGGCGCAGGAAGGCGATCCCGGCCAGCGCCGGCGCGAGGAAGAAGACGTCGTTGAGCAGGTAGAGGTAGTCCTCCTGGAAGATCGGGCTGAGGACGACCGCGATCAGCGTCGCCTGCTTCTCGGCCGGGCGGAGGCCCAGCGACCAGGCGGCGGCGGCAAGCGCCACCAGCCCCGGCAGGAACAGCCAGGACAGGTTGGCGTGGCTGTTGTGGAGCAGGCGCAGAGGCACGTCCAGGAGCGCCATGCCGGGCATGTAGACCATCCGAACGAGCCCGAAGTTGACAGGGACGTCGGAGAGGTAGAAGGCCCGCATCTGCGTGTTCAGGTAGTCGCCCACGTACGGGTCGTGGCCGCTCAGGAGCCGGTCGGCGGCGGCATCGTTGAGGAGGACGCCGTCGATGACGGCGGCATTGGCCGGCTCCAGGATCACGACCGTGGCCAGGGGCAGGAAGAGGAGCAGGAAGACGAGGGCGGCGAGGGTGCCCAGGCGAGCTCGCTCCGAGCTCCCCGTCCGGAACCCGACGACGGTGATGAGGACCGCGACCACCGCCGCCGCGATCCCGATCCAATCGAGGCGGACCAGTTCGAAGACCAGGACCACACCGATGACGTCGACGGCGACGAAGGCGAGCAGGACGCCCTGCACCCCGAGGTACCGACGGAGAACTGCCAGCACCAACTCCGTCGGTCAGTTCCCGTCTGTCAGCCGGTGGCCTTGGACCCGATCATGAAGAGGATCCCGAGCAGGATCACGAGCAGCGCCGCGACCAGCCCGGCGTAGCTGAGCACGGTTTGGAGCGTGCTCTCGCCTTCCAGCTCCTCGGTGGCGTCGCCTCCCCCCCGAGAACGTTCCTTGAGCGCCTGGCCGACCCGCGCCTGGGCGGCCGGGTCCAGTTCCCAGGAGGCGTGGCCGGCAGCGGCCGGCTGGCCACCCGTCGGCGCCATGGCGTCCGCTTTGGGCGCCGGCTCGACGATCTCCCAGCTCGGCTTGCCCGGCTCTCGGGCCGGAGCGGGCTCGGGCTCCGACGCAGCCACCGGTTCTGGTACAGGTGGGGGCGCGGGAGGAGGAGGCGGCGGAGGTGTGTAGGCCGGCGCCTGCTCGCTGGGCGGCGCGGACGGCGGCTCCGGCTCGGGCTGGGGTTCGGGCTCGGGCTGCGGTTGCGGCTCGGGCTCCCCCGGTTGCGGCGGCGCAGGCGTGTAGGCGGGCGTCTCGGGGGCGAGGGGGACCGTCGCGCGCGGCTCCGCGGCCGGCGCCGCTTGAGCCGCGGCCGCTCGCTGGGCGGCCTTCCGCTCCTGGTTCTCCTTCTCGATCTCGGCCTGCTCGGCGGCGCGTTTGGCTGCCGTGGCGCGCTCGCGAGCCTTGCGCAGCTCGGCCTCGCGGCGCTCGCGGAGCGTCCGGTACATCGACTTCCGGGTCTTCGCCCGGCCGCGCAGCACGTAGAAGGCCGCGACCACGCCGAGCAGCGCCAACACCGGGCCTACGGCGAGTGGGGTCACTGAGGTTGCGATTATATGACCCGAATGAGCCTCTTCCAGAAGCTGGAGACCGACCTGGCCGAAGCCCGGCGCCGTTCGGACGCGGTTGCGCTGGGCAGTCTCGGCCTGCTCAAGAGCGAGGTCGTCAACGCCAGCAAGGAGGCCGGATTCAGCGGCTCCATCGACGATGCGCTGGTCATCGGCACCGCTCGCAAGGAGATCAAACGCAGGCAGGAATCGGCTGCTGCGTACACGTCGGCCGGGCGCACCGAAGACGCCGAGCGGGAGCTGGCGGCCGCCGAGGTCCTTAAGCCCTACCTGCCCGCACAGCTGGGGCCGGCGGAGCTGGAAGCCGAGCTGCGCAAGGTCATCGCGGACATCGAGCCTTCGGGGCCGGCGGGCTTCGGCCAGGTGATGAAGGAGGCCAACCTGCGCCTGGCGGGCAGAGCCTCAGGTTCTGACATCGCCGCCACGGCCAAGCGGCTGCTTGCAGGGGGGTAGGCCGCGCGCAGGCTTAGCCGAGCACGGCTGACAGGCGGGACCGTCCCCCTGTGACTAGGCCATACGGGGCTCGCAAGCGAGCCCTTCTGACCGTCGAGCGGCTCAAGGAGATCTACCCGGCCCAGTGCGAGCTGGACTTCCGAAACCCGTTCGAGCTGCTGGTGGCGACCATCCTCAGCGCCCAGTCGACCGACAAGACGGTCAACAAGACCACCCCCCTGCTCTTCGAGCGCTGGCCGGCGCCGGCCGCGCTGGCGGCCGCCGATCCCGCCGAGGTGGAGCGGCTGATCATGCCGACCGGCTTCTTCCGGGAGAAGACCAAGGCGATCCTGGGCGCCTCCCGGGCCCTCGTCGAGCGCTTCGGCGGTGAGGTGCCGCCGCGGATGGAGGACCTGGTGACCCTCCCGGGGGTCGGCCGCAAGACGGCAAACGTGGTCCTGGGCGTCGCTTTCGGCGTGCCCGGCTTCGCCGTCGACACGCACGTGAATCGGCTCTGCAATCGCCTGAAACTGACCGACAGCCAGGACCCGATCAAGATCGAGAAGGACGTCTGCGCGGTCGTCCCAGAGGAGGAGTGGACCGATCTCTCGCTGCGCCTGATCCTGCACGGCCGGCGGATCTGCGACGCCCGGCGCCCGCTCTGCGAGCAGTGCGTGCTCAACGACTTCTGCCCTTCGTCGCTCACGCGGCCATCGAACAAACGTTCTAAAATCAAGGCTGGTGCAAAATCCGGAGGCCCGAAAGACAAGCGTCG
This sequence comes from Chloroflexota bacterium, assembly GCA_005881155.1. GTDB lineage: Bacteria > Chloroflexota > Dormibacteria > Dormibacterales > Dormibacteraceae > CF-105. Next base: position 6,606 of record VBHN01000200.1, read on the forward strand.
AATACCTCGAGCAGCCGTGTAAGTCCGCGCTCAACGCCGTGCGTGGCATGCCCTTCAAGTGGTCGCTCAATCCCTACGGGGGCTGCGAGCACCGCTGCACCTTCTGCTATGTGCGGGCCTTCGAGAAGCGCGCCGACCGGCCTTCCGACGATCGCTATGGCCGGACCATCAGGGTCAAGACCAACATCGCGGCGGTGCTGCGCCGGGAGCTGGCGCGGCCGTCCTGGAAGTTCGAGTCCGTCGTCATCGGTGCCGCCACAGATCCATACCAGCCCGCGGAAGGGACCTTCCGCCTCACCCGCGCCTGCCTGCAGGCGTTTGCCGACCACGCCAACCCCTGCGGCCTGATCACGCGCGGCCCGATGATCGTCCGCGACCTGGACGTGCTGGTAGCTCTCTCCCGGCGAGCGTCGTTCGGCGTCACCTTCAGCGTCCCGACGCTCGACGACGAGGTCTGGCGGCGCACCGAGCCGGGCACTGCGCACCCGCGGAGAAGGCTGCAGGCGCTCTCCAAGCTGGTGGCCGCAGGCGTCAAGGCTTCGGTTGGGATGGCACCCATCCTGCCGGGCCTCAGCGACCGGCCGGAGCAGTTGGAAGCAGTAGTGGCCGCCGCGCGCGAGGCGGGCGCGGTGAGCATCTGGGCCAACCTCCTCTACCTGCGACCGGGGACCAAGGAGCACTTCCTGGAGTCCCTCGCCAAGCACTGGCCGGAGTTGCTGCCCCGGTACCAGGAGGAGTATCGAAGCGGGGCCTATCTGCCGGAGGAGAAGACCAAGCCCGTCCAGCAGGTGGTGGGTGAGCTGCGCCGGAAGCACGGGGTCGCGGATCGAAGGGCCAACAAGATCATCCCGGCCGAACCGCCGCGCCAGCTGGAGCTGATCTCGGCCTAGCCTTGCCGTCGGAAGTGATCCGCTGGCTGATCGCCGACGACCTCACCGGCGCAGCCGACGCCTCGGTGCACTTCGCCTCTCGCCGTGAGGTGACCCTCGCCTTCGACCGGCGCGCGGCCGAAGGCCTGGTCGCGATCGACACCGAGACCCGGACGATGCCGGCAGCTGAGGCCGCGAGGCTCGTCACGGAGCTCGCCCAGGGCCTGGACGGCGGCGTCTTCAAGAAGGTCGACTCGACCCTGCGCGGCCCGGTGGCGGCTGAGCTCGAAGCGCTGCGGGTCGCCCTCGGGCGACGCGCGGTGCTGCTGGCGCCTGCCCTCCCCGCCCAGGGGCGGACCGTTGTCGGCGGGCGCCTGCTGGTGGACGGGAAGGATCGCGGCCCGGTTCGGGACCTGGTCGGCATCGACGCCGCCGATGCCTCCACCGATGCTGACCTGGACCGGGTGGCGGCGACCTGCGCGGCCGATCCGACGCTGCTTCCGGCGGGCTCGGCCGGCCTGGCCGCTGCCTTCTCGCGGTTGGGAGGCCGGCCGCAGCCGGCTGCCGCTCCGCCGCGGGTCGAAGCCTTGCTGGTCGTGGTCGGGAGCCCACACCCTGTTGCTCGGGGTCAGGCGAGGTTGCTGGAGGCGCAGCTTCCTGCGGGCGTGGAGCTGCGCGACTCCACCCAGGCCGGCCGGCGCGCGCTGCACAGGCTCCCCGCCGGGACCGCCGTCCTGGCCACCGGCGGCGACACCGCCCGGGCGATCTGCGCAGAGCTGGGGATCGAGTCCCTGCACGTCCGCGGCGAGCTGCTGCCGGGCGTCGTCTGGATGGAGGCCGAGGGCCGGATCCTGGTCACCAAGTCAGGCGGCTTCGGCGCGCCCGACGCCCTTCTCCTCGCTTCTCTTAAGCTCCTCGGCGATGGCTAGAAGCACCATCGCCGTGACCATGGGCGACCCGGCGGGCATCGGGCCGGAGATCGTGGCCGCGGCCCTCGCCGCCGAGCCGCACCGGGCGGTGGTCGTCGGCGACCTGGTTCGTCTCGAGCAGGCGCTCACCGTCAGCCGCTTCGGCGGGCGGGCCCACCTGCGCGCCGTCCCCTCCGCCGCCGAGGCCCGCTTCGAGCCGGGCGCCATCAACGTCATCGACCTGCGCAACGTTCCCCGCGACCTGCCCTGGGGAGAGCTCTCCGAGATCGCCGGCGCCGCGGCCCACGCCTACGTCGAACGGGCCGCCCGGATGGCACTCGACGGCGAAGTTGACGCGATCTGCACGGCCCCGATCAACAAGGAGGCCTGGCGGCAGGCCGGCATCGCCCACCCCGGGCATACCGAGGCGCTCGCCGCCCTGACCGGCACCGAGCGCTACGCGATGATGCTGGTCAACCAGAAGCTCCGGGTCGTCCATCTCTCGACCCACACGAGCCTGGCCCAGGCCATCGCGAGGGCCACCACCGAGCGCTGCCTGGAGTGCGTGCAGCTGGCCGCGGACTTCCTCTCCCAGCGGGCGGGCGTGGTCCGGCCGCGGATCGCGGTCGCCGGCCTCAATCCCCACGCGGGGGAGAACGGCCTGCTCGGGAGCGAGGACCGCGACCGCCTCCTGCCCGCCGTCGAACAGGCCCAGGCTGCAGGCATCCAGGCCACCGGGCCCTGGCCGGCGGACACGATCTACGTCCGGGCTTCGGCGGGCGAGTTCGACGCGGTCGTGGCGCCCTACCACGACCAGGGCCACATCCCGATCAAGATGATCGGGCTCGATACCGGGGTGAACGTGACCATCGGGCTGCCGATCATCCGCACCTCGGTCGACCACGGCACCGCCTTCGACATCGCCGGGAGTGGCCAGGCGCGCCACGCCAACCTGCTGGCCGCGCTCAGGCTCGCCGAAGAGCTGGCCGGCGGCTAGCCTTCTGCGTTCGGTCGGGCTAGCGCTCCCGAGGCAGGCCCAGCACCCGCTGGGCCAGGATGTTCTTCTGCACCTCGGTGGTGCCGCCGCCGATGGTGAGGGCTGGCGCGAACAGGAAGGCCCGTTGCCAGCCTATTGGAGGGGGGAATCCCCCCTGTCGGCCGTGCTCGGCAAAGCCTGCGCGCGCCCTACCCCCCTGGTCGTCGGTCAGAAGGCCGTCCATCCCCAGCAGCTCCACCGCGAGCTCGTTCACCTGCTGGCCCCAGCGGTCGGCCGCCAGCTTGGTGACCGAGGCCGCCGTGCCGTTCGTCGAGAGCATCCGGTAGGCGGTCAGCCGGATGGCCTCCGAGACGATGTGCAGGTTGGCGACCTTCTGGCGCTGCATCGGGGTCAGCTCGGTGCCGCGGGCCAGCGAAACCAGGTCGGCCAGGGTCGGGCCATCCCCCCAGAGGGTTCCAAGACCCGTCGAGAGGTTGGTCCGCTCGTTCATCAGCGTCGTGATGGCCACCGCCCAGCCGCCTCCCACCTCGCCGATGACGTGGTCGTCCGGCACCTCGGCGCCGTCGAAGAAGACCTCGTTGAAGGTCGCGCGGCCGTCCATCTGCCGGATGGGGCGGATCTCCAGCCTCCCCTCAGCCTGCTGCATCGGGAAGGCGAAGCAGGTGATGCCCTGTTGGCGCTTCGATTCGGGGTCGGTCCGGGCCAGCAGAATGCCGTAGTCGGACTCCCGGGCGTAGCTGGTCCAGATCTTCTGGCCGTGCACCCGCCAGGCGCCGGCCGAGCGTTCGGCACGGGTTCGAAGAGCCGCCAGGTCGCTGCCGGCATCAGGCTCGCTGAAGAGCTGGCACCAGATCTCCGCGCCGTTCAGGATCGGCGGCAGGAAGCGGCGCTGCTGCTCCTCGCTGCCGTGGGCGATGATGGCCGGCCCCGCCCAGCCGGTCCCGATCACCGCGATCGAGCCGGGCGCGCCCGCCTGGGCCAACTCCTGGCCGATCAAGTGGCTCTCGAACGGACCGGCTCCACGCCCGCCGTGTTCGACCGGCCAGGCCGGCGCGCCCCAGCCACCTTCGGCGAGCCGGCGCTGCCACTCCCGGCCGGCCACGGTGCCGTGCTTGGAGGCGTCCACGAGGTTTCGCGCCAGCCACTCGCGGACCTCTTGGCGTAAAGCTTCTTGCTCGGGCGTCAGCCGGAGATCCATTCCGTACGATTGTGGCGACATGCGCTCACCTATGGACTGGATCTTTCAAAGGGTGGGCGGATTCAAGATCCGCGAGGTGGCGATGCGCTGCGTGCCCTGTTACAAGTACGTGCTCGAGCCGGAGGGCCAGAAGCTCGCCCTCTGCATCCTGATCGACCATTACAAGCTCTACCGGTTCCCCTACGACGACGACAACGCGCTCTTCGGCATCGCGAAGGAAGCGACCGGCATTCGAGGGCTGGAGATCAAGGCCGGCTACCTGAGGGGGGAGAAGGAGCACCTCCGGTTGCGCGAGTTCCAACCCGGCATCTGCCGCTACGTCCGGCCCGCGCAGGCCAGCGCTTCCTAGATCTGAATGCCGGACAGCCCGAGCTCGGAGGTCATCCAGAAGCTCCAGGCCGAGCTCCGCGAGCGCCGTGTGGAGGCCGAACGCCACCGTCTCGAAGCCGAGGAGCTGCGTTCCCGGGTCGGCCGGCCCGACCCCAAGCTGGCCCGCCTCGGAGCCGAGGTCCAGCGGCTGCGCGAGGAGCTGAGCGAGGTCCGCGACCAGCGTGACGAGCTCCTGGCCGGCGTCAGGGCAGCGCTCGACCGCCTCTCCCGGAAATGAAAAGAGGGGAGGTGGTGCCTCCCCTCTGAAAAAAGAAGCGTATCTAGACGCGAGAGGCGAGCATCTCGGCGTTCGGCGTGATGACGGCGCCGATGACCGGGATCTCGAAGCGGGCGCCGTTGCCGGTCCACGCCTTGTAGAGGCAGTAGATCCAGCCGAAGAAGGCCACGAGGCTGAGCAGCGTGTTCAGCCAGCCAAGGAAGCTCAGCGAGCTGCTGAAGCTGGTCACGATGTTGACCAGGATCTCGATGATGAAGATGCCGCCGAAGAAGATGATCGACTGCGCGGCATGGTACTTGACGTCGGGGTCGTTCTTCCCCACGAACAGGAAGATGATGCCGGTGACCCAGGTGACCAGATAGCTCAAGAGAGCTGCCGTCCTCTTGTCCATCCCGGTGCTCGAGGCGCCAGGCTGCATGCCTGGCTGCATGCCCGGGGGCGGGGGCGGTCCCGGAGGTCCCGGCGGAGGGGGCGGATTCTGCATATGAAGGATTACCTCCCGAATTTGGTTGGTTCGGCGATTGCCGGTATGAGACTGCCGGGGATTATCGGGCCAAAAGGCCCAAAAATCCAGCGCCTTGCCCAGCTGGTGGCTCGCCCGTCTGATCTCTGGTAGGCTGCCGCGCACGATGGCAGTCGAGGGTCCTCCGCCGGGACCAGCGGGCGTCCCGGCGCCCGCGGCGCCCGCTTCCACCGGTGTCCCGGCGGCTGTTCGCAAGATCGGTGAGTACTCGATCCAGCGCGAGCTCGGGCGTGGCGGAATGGGCGCGGTCTACCTGGCCGAGCACGACCGGACCCACGAGAAGGTCGCCATCAAGGAGCTCCTGATCACGGCCGCCGCTGACCCGGTGGCGGTGACGAGGTTCCTGCAGGAGGGCGAGGTGATGTCCCGCCTGACCCACCCGAACATCGTCGGCGTGCGAGACATCATCCAGGCCGGCGCCGGCCACTATCTAGCGCTCGAGCTGATCGACGGCGGGTCGCTCCGCGACCTCTGCACGGGCCGGCCGCTGCCCATCCCGAAGGCGTTCGCCGTGATGCACGGCTTGCTCAATGCGCTCGACTACGCGCACCAGCACGCGATCGTGCACCGGGACGTCAAGCCGGAGAACGTGATGCTGTCGCTCGCCGGCGGCGTCAAGGTCGCGGACTTCGGCATCGCCCGGCTGACCGACGATTCGGCGCTCAGCAACGCGACCAAGACCGGCACCACGGTGGGGACGCCCCAGTACATGTCGCCCGAGCAGGTCACGACCAGCAAGGTCGACGGCCGCTCCGACCTCTACAGCGCCGGCATCGTCTGCTACGAGGTCTTCTGCGGACGGCCGCCTTTCGAGGCCACGGCCGAGGATGGGCCGTTCACGCTCTTCGCCAAGCACGTGCAGGCGCCGCCGCCTCCACCCAGCGTGCGCCGGCCTGGCCTGGACCCCGAGATCGAGCGGATCATCCTGAAGTCTCTCTCCAAGCGGCCCGAGGATCGCTACCAGACCGGCGCCGAGTTCGACCGCGAGCTGATCCTGGTGGCCAACCGGCTCTGCGGTCCGAACTGGGTGCACGCTTTGGAGCCCGGCGCCGATCTTGCGGCGATGGTTCCGCCCGACCTCGACCGGACCATGGTGCTGCCGACCCGCGCCCCGGGCGTCGCCTCGGCCGCGGCTCCCGTGCCCAGCTCCCCGGCCTACGCGCCCAGGCCTCCCCAGCGGGCGGTTCCGGCCCCGCCTGGCGGACCAAACCGGGTCCTGGTCGGCGGGATCGTGGCCGCCGTGCTGGTGGTGGCCGCGATCGTGGCCGTGGTCGCGCTCGGCGGCAGGCCGGCCTCCGGACCAAGCACGCCCACCGCCACCAACAAGGCGCCCGGCGTCGCCTCCTGCGACTACCTGAGGACCGGCGTGGCGCCGGCGACAGGGGCGGGCGGCACCTGCGGACTCAAGCTGGGCAACCAGGTTCAGGCCGACTCGATGGCCGGGCTGAGCGCGCTCCCGGCCGACCTCCGGCCCATCGGCGTGGACTCCAACATGGCGCCCAACCGGACCCTGCCCAACGTCCCTGTCAGCGGCGGCTTCGCAACTCTCGCCGCCCCCAGCAAAGGCGCGGGCCCGGCCCTGACGACCAATCTCGGCCCCGTGGACGAAGTCGTCATCGCGGACTTCACGCCTACCTCGACGGCCGATGCGGACATCGGCGTCGGGCTCCGCTGCTCCACCACCGATTGCCTGTTGGTCTATGTCAGCCCGGCCGGGAGCGTCTGGATCTCGCAGCGCACGGCCGGCAAGGAGCTGGCCCAGAAGTTCAAGGACAGCGCGCAGGTCCCCGTGAACCAGGTCAACCGGCTGGTTGTGGTCGTCAAGGGCTCCCAGGTTCAGGCCTGGCTCAACGGGAACCTGGTCGGCACCGTCTCGACCGACGTCGCCGGCGCCGGCACGGCCATTTTCTACAACGTCGACCAGGACTCCCGGCCCTCGACGGTCAACCTCTCCGACTTCTACGTCTTCCAACCCAGCTAACCCGGCGCGGGCCTGGATCTGCCGCACCTGCGGCGTCCAGTACGAGCCCTCGCACGCGCCACCGGCGCGCTGCGCCGTCTGCCAGGACGATCGGCAGTACGTACCGCTCGAAGGCCAGCGCTGGACGCATTTCGACGAGCTGCGGGAGGAGAGCCAGGGCTACGACATCGTGGAGCTGGAGCCCGGCTTGGCCGGCTTCCGCTGCCGCCCCCAGCTTGGCATCGGCCCGGTCGGATACCTGGTCAGCACGCCGAACGGCAACCTGCTCTGGGACTGTCCGAGCCATGTCGACGGCGCTGTCGTCGAGGAGGTTCGGCGGCGGGGCGGCCTGAGCGCCATCAGCGCCTCGCATCCCCATTTCTACGGGGCGATGGTCGATTGGTCGGAGGCGTTCGCCGGCGCGCCGATCCTGCTGCCGGTCGCGGACCGGGAGTGGGCGATGCGGTCGAGCCCGGCCATGCGACACTGGGAGAGCTCAGCCGAGCTGCTGCCGGGGCTGACGGCCATCCGCTGCGGCGGCCACTTCGAGGGCTCCAGCGTGCTCCACTGGCCCGCCGGCGCCGAGGGCCGTGGAGTGCTCTTCACCGGCGACACGATCATGCTGGTCGCCGACCGGCGCTCGGTCAGCTTCATGCGCAGCTACCCGAACCTGATCCCGCTCGGCGCCTCGGACGTCCGGCGGATCCAGGCCGCCGTCGAGCCGCTCCGCTACGACCGGATGTATGGGAATCCCGGTTGGGACAAGCTCCTCGACTCGGGTGGCCCGGAGGCCGTCAAGCGCTCCGCGGCGCGCTACCTGGACCGGATCAGCCGCTGACGGCGGGCGTCCCGCCGATCAAGAACTCCTCGGTGTCGTGCTGGGCGGCCGGCTGCTCCGCCGTGGCTCCCTGGGCGTCGATGGCAACGGTCGCCCCGGCGCCGATCATCGTCTGCTGCTGGTAGACGCCGACCTCGGCGTAGGTCTCCAGCCCGGGAACCGTCGCCCAGGGCTGACCGGGCGCCTCGCGGATGGCGGTCACGCGGTAGATGGTGAACTTCTCGGCGCTCTTGCCTTTCAGCTGCACGCCGGGGACCAGGTCGACGGCCACGTAGTCCTTGCAGAGGTCGTAGGTGCGCTGGCCGATCAGGATCTGGGTCGGCCCGGCGTGGCCGCAGAAGCGGGCGGCCGTGTTGACCGTGTCGCCGAGGGCGGTGTAGGCGCGGCGCGCTTTCGAGCCCATGATCCCGATCGAGGCCGGCCCGGTGTTGACGCCGATGCCGTACTGGATCTGGGGCAGCCCTTCGGCGGCCAGCTTGGCCTGGATCTCGGGCATGGCGGTGATCATGTCCCAGGCGCAGCGGATCGCCAGCAGCGCGTGCTGCTCCTGAGTGTGGGGCGCGTTCCAGAAGGCCATGATCTCGTCGCCCACGTACTTGTCGAGGGTGCCGTCCCAGCGGAAGACGAGCTTGGTCAGCTCCTCCAGGTAGGTGTCGATGACGCGCAGCACGTCCTGCGGCTCCATCGATTCCGACATGTGCGTGAAGCCGCGGATGTCGACGAACAGGAGCGACAGCTCGCGGCGCTCGCCGCCGACCTGGATGTCCTCGATGGACCGCGCGCGGGCCATGTTCTCGACCAGCTCCGGCTTCAGGTACTGGCCGAAGAGGCTCTTCACCTTCCGCTTCTCACGCTCCTCGTAGAGGAAGCGGTAGGCCATCAGGCCGGCGTAGGTCAGGCCGATCGCCAGCCAGACGTGGACGAAGTCCGGGACCAGCCCCGTGATGGTGCTGAGCGGCACCCAGGCCACGGTGTAGACGACGACCACGCCCAGCGTCGCGCCCAGCCCGTAGAGCGCCGGCAGCCGCGGCAGCAGGAGCCCCAGCAGCACCGTGATCACGAGCAGCGTGAGCAGCACGAGGCCCGGAGGTTCGGGCTGTAGGAAGCGGTTCTGGTTCGGCGAGTTGAGGGTCTGGATCATGTTGGCGTGGATCTCGACCCCGTACATGGCGTGCCCGCTGCCCGTCGGCACCTGCAGCTCGTCGTGGATCCCGGTCGCGTTGTAGATGCCGATCAGCACGATCTTGCCGTCCACCTTGGAGCGCTCGAAGGTGCCGTTGTAGACGTCGCTGAAGGGGATGAACTGGCCGCGGCTCTCCAGGTTGCCGGGCCCGCCTGAGTAGTCGATCGGGGCCAGGCCGTGATCGTCGGTCGGCAGCGGCCTCTGCCAGGCCGTGCCGAAGACCGCACCCTGGCTCGAGTATTGGAGCGGGACCTGGGTCGCCTGCTCCTGGAGCACGAAGCGCCGGTAGGCGACGAAGCTGATCGGGTTCAGGACGCCGGCGCTGCAGGCCCCTCCCGCGTCCTTCACGCAGGGCGCCTCGACGAAGAGCGGCATCTGGCGGACGATGGCGTCCAGGCCGGGGATGACCGCGGTGCTGCCCATCTCGGCGAGCGGCGTGCAGCCGGGCTTGGCGGTGGGGCTGCCGCAAAGGAACTTGTCCAGGGGGCGGTTGCTGTCCGCGACGTTGGTCATCACGACCCGGTTGGGACCGTAGTCGAGGGAGGTCTGCCCGTAGGCCAGGACCACCGGGCCGCCCTTGCCGATGGCGCCGGCGAAGAGGTCGTCGCCGGACCCGCTGGTGCTCTCGCTGAAGCCGATGTCGAAGACGGTCACCGCCGCGTTGGCGGCGTGGAGGTTCTGCAGAACCGTCGCGTAGCGGTCGCGCGAGAAGGGGAAATGGCCCATCAGCTTGATGCTGCTGTCGTCGATCCCGACGATGACGACGTTCGGGTCCGGGGCGTCCGCGGTGGCGAAGAGCTTGTCCTCGGGGTGGATCGGCAGCGGCTCCCGGCTGGCCAGCTGCGGCAGCAGGTAAACGCCGTAGAGCCCGAACCCGATGAGCAGCCCGACCAACACCCCGACGACCGTTCGGTAGGTGTACCAGTGGGTGACGTAGTAGAGAGGGCTGCGGCGCAATTCGGCGCGGATTCTACGCCCGCGTAACCGGAAGTGAACGATCGGGCTTAGGACTGCGCGTCAGGGCTCACGGCTCTGCTCAAATCTCAAGGAGCCCTGGTCACAGGAGGTCGATTCGTTTCAAATGGATCTAGGAACCGTCGTTCTGATGGGCGCCGTGGCTTACGGCCTTGGCCTTTTCTGGTCCGGGCTGATCTTGGGACGAACCCAGGACGGTATCTGGCGCACCGCCGCCTACCCGTTCCTGGCGATCGTCTTCGCCGAGGCCTACGTGCAGATCGGGCCCGCCTTCGGGCACCTGCACCTGGTCAGCGCGCTGCTGGCTTCGCTGGCGGGCGTGCTCGTCGACTGGGCGGTCGGCGCCATCCGGGGGATGCTCGTCAGCCCTCGGGCCCGCACTGCCGCGGCTCACTGAGCCAGGGAAAAGAACTTCTCGGATATCCCAAAGAGGCGCCTCTAAAAGGCAGGGGGGACGTCCCCCCTGTCGGCCGTGCTCGGCTCGGCCTGCGCGCGGCCACCCCCCTGGGGCGCCTCTTCTGTTTCAGCCCAGCGCGATGAGGGCGATCCCGGCGACGATCGCCACCGCCCCGGCCAGCCGTGGCACAGCCCCTTCGCGCTCCTTCAGCTTCCAGACTCCCCAGGCGGTAACCAGCACGATCGCCGATTCCCGGAGCGGGGCGACGATCGCCACCGGCGCCAGCACCAGGGCCACCAGGACCAGCCCATAGGCGGCGGCGGACATCAGGCCGATCGCGATCGAGGTCCGCCAGTTCTCGCCACCGCCGCGCCGCAGCGGCCGCCCGCGCGTCCAGCCCGCCAGGAAGAGCGCGATCAGGAGCCAGAGCAGGCCGCCGTAGAGCCACGGCGAGCCGAGGTTGATGCCGACCCGGTCCAGCGTCGTGTAGGTGCCGATGAAGAGTCCGGTGATCAGCGCCGGAAACACTCCTGCGTTGAGTCGGGGCCGGCGAACACTCCAGATGCCGGCCAGGAGCGCGACCACGCCGATCAACTCCAGCGCCGTCAGGTGCTCGCGCAGGATGAGGAGGCCGCCGACCACCGCGACCAGCGGGCCGGTGCCCCGGGCGATCGGGTAGACGACGGAGAGGTCCCCGGCCTGGTAGGCGCGGCTCAGGAAGATGAAGTAGAAGAGCTCGGCGGCGGCGGAGGCGACCAGCACCAGCCAGCCCGCCGGGGGCAGCGGCGGGTGGCCCGTCGCCAGCCAGCCCGCGAGGGCGATCGGGGTGACGATCGCCGCCGACGCGGCCAGCGAGCGGGTCGACGTCGGCAGCGGGTCGCCCGAGGACTTGAGGAGCACGTTCCAGCCGGCGTGGAGGCCCGCGGCCGCGAGGGCCAGGGCGACGACCGCCACCGTCATCGGGTGACGTCCGGCTCCGACCTCCGGCGCGCCTCGCCGATCGCCTGGTCGATCAGGCCGCCCAGGATGGGCTCGGCGAGGTGCGCGAGCCGAAACGGCAGGACCATCGCGTCGCGGCGCGGGAAGCGCGCCGTCCTGACGATCAGGTTCGCCACCCACCTGGCCGGGTAGACCGGCCCCAGCGGCCGGCCGCCGCTGACGCTGAAGAACTCGGTCGCGGTGACCGCCGGGTAGACCGCGCAGACCTTCACGCCGGTGCCGCTCAGCTCGCCCCGGAGAGCGTGCGAGAGCCCTGTCACCGCGTACTTGGTCGCCGAGTAGAGCGCGGAGTAGGGCGCGGCCCGCACACCCGCGATCGAGGAGACGTTGATGATCACCCCGGCTCGGGCCGCGATCAGGGCCGGCAGCGCGGCCTGGGTCGTCCAGACCACGCCCAGGATGTTCGTCTCCACCAGCTCGCGCGCCTTCTCCTCGGGGAGGTCCAGGAGCCGCCCGGAGGCACCGAGCCCGGCGTTGTTCACGAGCACGTCGACCCGGTCGAAGTCACGCAGAGCCGCCGCCACGAAACCACGCGCTTGCGTGCGATCCCGGATGTCCACCCGCTTGGTCGTGACCCGCGGGGAGCCGGCCTCCCGGCAGCGCTCGGCAACCTCCTGGAGGCGGGGCAGTCGGCGCGCGCAGAGCGCCAGCTGCGCGCCCTTGCGGGCGAAGGCGAGCGCGGTGGCCTCCCCGATCCCGCTTGAAGCGCCGGTGACGAGCACGACGCTGTTCTTGAGGCGCACCGCCAACCAAAGATAGTTGGCGGTCCTGGACCGGCAACTGAAGAGGCCGGACCCACGGGCCCGGCCTCTCCGCGAAAAGGGGTCTTGCTTAGCCGGCGATCTCCCGCCTGCCTTCGGCAGTGCGCTCCCGCTCCGGGATCGCCCGGTTGAGCAGGTCGCGGGCCAGGTCCAGGTAGGACTGCAGGGCCCGCCTCATCTCCTCGGTGGTCGATTCGTTCTTGAGGCCCAGCCCGGCCTTGTAGCGGTCGGCGTGGGACCGCTCGACGGCCGCGATGTCCGTCAGGCGCTCGCGGTCGGTGAGGCGGGTGGGGTAGCCCATCCGCATCATCATGTCGTCGACCAGCTGCTTGGCCCCGGCGACCGACTCCCGGGGATGGCTCACGAACATCGCCTGGAGCTCGGTCATCCGGGCCTGGTAGGCCGAGTAGTAGCTGCCCGGCAGCGCGCGGGTCTCGAAGCGGGCACCGCCGCGCCGGTTGCCGATCGCGCGAATGATGAAGGCGACGACGAGGATGATCGCCACCGCGACCACCACGACCCAAAGGAGTTCTCTCATCTGAATTCAGAACCTCCGTGCCGCTCTCGGCGAGTGGCAAATAAATTGATAGCGCATATATCACTATAGCTGTCACAACCATGCCCGTAAAGGCTGCTGCGGCCTAGAATCGGCCGGTGAGGGCGCTGACCTTCCAGGGCGAGCGGAGCGTGCGTGTCGACGAGCTTCCGAAACCATCCGTCGCCAAGCCCGACGAGGCGCTGGTGCGGATCACCACCGGCGCCATCTGCGGCTCCGACCTGCACCTCTACCACCGCCGGATCCCAATCCAGGAGGGCGCGGTGCTCGGCCACGAGTTCGTGGGCGTGGTGGAGGAGGTCGGGGACCACGTGTCCCGCGTCCGGCCGGGTGACCGGGTGGTGGCCTGCTTCTTCACCTATTGCGGCCACTGCTTCTACTGCCGGCGCGGCTGGTTCTCGCAGTGCGAGCAGAAGCAGGTGTTCGGCTACGGCGAGAACTTCGGGAACCTGGGCGGCGGCCAGGCCGAGTACTGCCTCGCGCCGCATGCCAATCACACCCTCGAACCGATCCCGGAGGGGGTCAGCGATGAACAGGCGCTCTTCGTGGGCG
>VBHN01000170.1 GCA_005881155.1 Chloroflexota bacterium
CCTGGAATCCTGATGCGATTTGGGGCGCCGCAACGGGCCTTGCCGGCCTCGGGAGCGTCGTCGCCGGACGCTCGGCGACACATCGGGCCTGGTCGACTAACAAGTGGTCCACGACCGAGCCTCGATAGCCCGGGTCGCGGCCCTGCCTGTCGGGTTGGTCGTGATCGTGGCGGGTGGCCTCTACGACGTCGTCGGCTGGGTCCTCCTCGGGTTGCTGATTCTGTTCGTGCTGACTCTCAGCCTTCCGCCATTGCTCGAGCGGCTCCCGTTGCCGGCGGGCCTGGCCAAGTCAGAGCTGATCCAGCTGGCTGCTTCCTGTCTGCTGCTGGCAGCGGCCTACATGGTTGCCCGGAACGCCATTCATCCGCACTGGATCGGCTGGAGTCAGCTCATCCGAGGCTGGCTGGTCAGATAAGAGGTCGGGAACGCCCTACACCTGGAGTCCTCTTCGACCCAACCCCGCTGCAAGCGACTCGCCTAACAAACTAGCCTTGTCGTTCGATGGCGCCATCAGCGGACGAGCGAGCCGGGCCGGATCCGCTGCTTCCCGAGTTCGCCGTCTGCGATCGCCACTTCGACCGGGGCGCGGTGCACCTGGTCGAGGCGCCAGACGGACGCGGTGACAGCTACCTCTGTCGGGAGTGCTTCCGGGGTTTGAGCGCGGGGCGGCCGCTACCGGTGCTCAGGCACTCGCCGAGCATCCGGCGGCGGAGGGCCCTCGAGCCCAACCAGCGGCGCCAGACCCGCGAGCCGGGTCGGCGCCGACCTGCGAGGGGCCGCGCGAAATGGCTGGAGAGCCTCTTCGCGTACGCCGACGTCTCGGTCGTGCTGATCGATGGCGCCGGCAAGATCCTGGATGCGGTCGGACCGCCGGGCGGAGTGCTGGGTCAGCTGGACCGGCCGCGGGCTGGCATCCTCGACTTCATCCACCCCGACGACCTCTCGCTGGCCTACGCCAAGCTGGCCGAGGTGCTGGAGGCACCGGGCCGGGACTTCAGCTTCCGCATTCGGGCCCTGCACGCTGACGGCTCGGTGCGGACGCTGGATATCCACTGCTTCAACCGGCTCGACGATCCGGTGCTGCAGGGGGTGGTGGTGCGAACGCGCGAGGCCGTGCTCTGAGGCGACCGTCACCGACCGAGCCAGCGTGGGGCGCGCCGAGCCCGCGACGGCCCAGCTCGACCAGGGCGAACCTGGTGACCTGGTCGTAGTGGCCGTTGGCGAGCGCGAGGTAGGCCGCCTGTGGCTCGTCGAACTCCTGGCTGAGAGGAGGCAGCTTCACTCCGCGACCCCTCGCCCCATGCCCCTCACGGAGTCATTTAACGCATGAGACCGGGTAAGTAACCAAACTTTTCCCGCCAGGCGGTCACGGCGAAGGGAGGCAGCCGGTTCCTGTACCCTTTCGCGCCGATGCCGAACTGGCGGCGGGTGGCCGTCACAGCGGCCGGGATCTGGCTCGGAACGCGCGCGGCCTACGTCCTCTTCACCTATTTCAGCTTTGTGTTCGGCGCCAACCAGCCGACCACCGCGGCCGCACTCCTGGAGGCCTGGGGCCAGTGGGACGCGCACTGGTACGAGCTGATTTCCCGGCTTGGCTACTTCTCGCCGGCGTCGGTTGCGTTCCTGCCCCTCTACCCGGCACTGGTGGGCGGCCTGGCCGCCCTTCTCGGAGACGGCGCCGGCCCCGTCTACCCAGCTGTTGACGAGCGGGAGACCGCGGCATCGCCGCCCGAACCCTGCTGCTGCTGGCCGCCTTTCCGTTCGCCTTCTACTTCGCCGCCGGCTACGCCGAAGGACCTTTCCTGGCGGCGGTCACCTTCTCCCTCTACTTCGCGCGCCGGGGCCGCTGGTGGTGGGCGGCCGCCGCGTCCTTCCTCGCAGCCCTGGCACGACCGAATGCCGTCGCCCTCTATCCGGCGCTGGTCTGGGAGTACGGCCGCGGCCACGGCTGGTGGGCCCGCACTCGGCGCTGGCCCAGCCTTCGTGGGGCCGCCGAGGCGGTGGCGGTCCTGGGGGCGATGCCGCTCGCCATCGCCGGCTTTGTCGTTTACACCTGGGCTCGGTTCGGTTCCCCGCTCGTTTTTCTCCGGGTCAGCTCGACGGATTGGCACCGCCAGCTCAGCCCACCATGGCTGACCGCCGCCCGACTCCTGCACCGGCTGCTCAACGTTCCTCTCCTGAGCCCGCAGGAGGCGGACCTGCTGCTCGAGCTGGTGCCCGTCCTGGTGGTCGTCGTGGTGCTGCTGGTCGTGATTCGCCGCCTGCCCCTTGCCTTCACTCTCTATGTGTTCGGACTGATCGCTCTGGCCGTGGCCGCCCCGGTGCCGAGCCAGTACGAGCTGATCGTCTCCGCGGGCAGACACATGGCGCTGGCCGTCCCGGTCTTCATCGTGGTCGCCGGCTGGCTCCGGGACCGACCGGCCCTAACGGCCGCAGCGGTGGCTTCGGGCTTCCTCGTGCAGGCAGCGCTGCTGGGAATCTTCTTACGCGGAGGGTGGGTCGCCTAGGGCAGGCCGCTAAGACATCTGGGCGAGGACGGCGGTGTTGTGCACGGCCACCATGACCAGGCCCAGGACCGAGAGCTGTATGGCCCGCCAGACGAAGGCGTGGGCTGCCCGCGCATGCAGGGTCGGGTGCGACTCCGCGTAGCGCTTCAAGACGATGCAGGCCAGCGCCATGGCCAGCACGAGGATCAGCTTCAGGAAGAAGACCAGGCCCAGCCCGCCGAGCGAAAGCAGGCTCGCGACCAGCCGGTTGGCTTCGACTCCGCCGTAGGCCATGTCGACGCCGGTGGTGATGACGTCGGCCAGCTGGGCGCCGGCCAGGAGCAGGATCCAGATCGCGAGAAGTCGGCTGGACGGTGCTTTGAAGCGAGCCTGCATCTGTTAGAAAACATGATATCAGCGCTAGCGCAAAAGGCCCGGCCAGCGGGCGAGGTCAGGAGCCCACCTTGTCCTTCAGGAGGTCGAGGATCTCGTTCTGGCCGCGGAGGATCTGGAGCTGCTGGGTGGAAAGCGTGTGGATCGCCAGCAAGGTCTCGTGATCGGCCTCGGCGCGCGCGTCCTGGGAGGCTGCGATGATCCGCTGGCCGGCGCCGAGCAGGGGCAGCGCGAGCAGCTGGATCACGGTCTGCGAGACGTAGGTGACCCAGGCGATCACCGATCCCGACGAGATCACCGCCGGCAGCTCGGCGAGGTCGAGCAGCACGCAGAACCAGAAGAACCACATGCTGCTCAGGACGCTGGTGGATTTGACCGCGATCAGGGTGTTGAAGCGGTCGACCGAACGGGCGCCGAAAACCTTCGCGAACACGTGCGGCGAGAGCACCAGGCGATGCACGTGGGTCTCGGCCTCGGCGACTCCCATAGGCTCGTCAGGGCGTCTGGAACTCATCGCTCTTTTCGTTCCTCCACGGAAAAATGAGACTGCTTTCGACCCCGGCTCAGACAGGCGCGAGGTCGGCCGTGGGCCGCCTCGGAATCAGGAGGTGGTCTGCGGGGGCTTGCCGGGCAGGCGGCGCCACTGGCGCGGGCCGACGCCGGCGCTGGGGTTCCCGGGCACGAAGTTCACCGCGCCGGGATCGACCATGCAGAGGTCCTTGCGCACCACGCTCCGATCCCCGGTGCCAGGATGCTCGACCACGACCGTGCGCTCGAGCACCGCGCGGACGTGAACCGGCTGACCGTCCACTACGGCGTGGAAGCCACCACCGACCTCGTGGTTGGCGGGCGGGACGATGGTGGCGAGGGGAATCAGTTCTGTGGTGCTGCTCATGCTGGATCCTCGAAAACTAACCGGCTTGGCGCGCGCGCGAACGGCCGGTTGGGGAGCTCGAAACCTTAGGATTTTACCAAATTCGAGGCTGAATTCCCTTCCGAGTCAACGTGGCGGCGTGCCGACCGGTTCCGGCAGCGCGGCCTTCCACTCGAGTTCG
Organism: Chloroflexota bacterium; assembly: GCA_005881155.1. GTDB lineage: Bacteria > Chloroflexota > Dormibacteria > Dormibacterales > Dormibacteraceae > CF-105. Next base: position 3,935 of record VBHN01000170.1, read on the forward strand.
ACCCCGAACCTGGTGATGAAGTGCGCCGCGTAGGCGCGTGCGGCCTCCTCGGTACCGATCCGGCGGCCGGTCAAGCGCTCCACGGAGGTCGCCTCCTTGTCGGGCAGGCCGCAGGGGACGATTCCGCCGAAGTAATCGAGGTCGGTCGTGAGGTTGAGGGCGAAACCGTGGCTGACGACCCCGCCGTTGGACTTGACCCCGATGGCAGCCACCTTGGCGTCACCGACCCACACGCCGGTCAGGCCGGGCACCGGGCCGGAGGCGATCCCGAGCGCCGCCAGGTAGTCGATCAGGGACTGCTCCAGCATCCGGAGGTAGACCAGCAGGTCCAGCTCCTGCCGCGCGAGGTCGAGGATCGGATAGCCGACCAGCTGGCCCGGGCCGTGGTAAGTGGCGTCGCCGCCGCGGTCGGACCAGAGCAGCTCCACGCCGCGCCGGCTGCGCTCCGCCTCGTCCCAGAGAACGTGGTCGGCCGTTCCCTTCCGGCCCAGCGTGTACACGTGCGGGTGCTCGAGCAGGAGGAGGGTGTCACCGGTCGCGCCGGCGCGCACCGATTCGACCAGGGAGCGCTGCAGGTCCCAGGCCCGCCGGTAAGGAACGCTACCCAGCCAGCAGCTTGTGACCTTGGGACGGGACCTGCTCATCAGCATGGTAGGAGGAGCGGACCAGGGCACCCGACTCCACGTGGCGGAAGCCCAGCGCGAGTGCTTGATCACGCAGCTGGACGAACTCGGAGGGAGAGTAGAAGCGCTGGACCTCGGCGTGCTTTGGCGACGGCCTCAGGTACTGGCCGACGGTCAGCACGTCGATGTCGTGGGCGCGCATGTTCCGGAACACGTCCTGCAGCTCTTCGATCGACTCGCCGAGCCCGACCATGACGCCGGACTTGGTGACCATGTCGGGGCGCACCGCTTTGACATGACGCAGAAGCCCGAGGCTGTTGGCGTAGACCGCCTTGGGGCGCACGGAGGGGTAGAGGCGGGGGACCGTCTCGGTGTTGTGGTTGTAGATGTCGGGCTCCGCCTCGACGACCGTCGTCACTGCCTCCAGGTTGCCGGCGAAGTCGGGCGTCAGCACCTCGACGGTGGTGCCCGGGCTGCGGCGCTTGATGGCGCGGATGGTGCGGGCAAAGATCTCGGCCCCGCCGTCGCGAAGGTCGTCGCGGTCGACGCTGGTGATGACCGCGTGACGCAGGCCGAGCTGGGCGACCGACTCAGCCACGCGAAGCGGCTCGGTCAGGTCGAGCTCGGTCGGGCGGCCCGAGGTGACCGCGCAGAACCGGCAGGCGCGGGTGCAGATCGCGCCCAGGATCATGAAGGTCGCGGTCCTCCGGTTCCAGCAGTCGTAGATGTTCGGGCACTGCGCCTCTTCGCAGACCGTGTGCAGGCGCTGGCTGCGAACGAGCTCCTTCAGCTCCTGGTAGTTCTCGCCCTCGGTGACGCGGACCTTGATCCATTCGGGCAGCCGGCGGCCGGGCCGGATCGGCGCCTGTGGTACCTGCTCGGTCACAACTTGATCGCCGCGGGCGTCCATTCCTGGAGCCGTTTCTTGATCCAATTCGTGAACTGGCCCGCCATCTGGCCGTCCAGGATGCGGTGGTCGAAGCTCATGCACATGTTCATCATGTGGCGGATCGCCACACCCTCGCCGATCACCACGGGGCGGCGAAGGATCGACTCGGTGGTGAGGATGGCCGCCTGGGGCTGGTTGATGATCGGCATCGAAGCCATGGAGCCGGTGGCGCCGGTGTTGTTGAGGGTGAAGGTTCCGCCCTGGACGTCCTCCGGCTTCAGGTGCTTGCTGCGGGCGCGCCCGGTCAGGTCGGTGATGGCGCGGACGAGGTCGGTGAAGCCCATCCGGTCGGCGTCCTTGACGACCGGCACGATCAGTCCGTCGGGCGGAACGGCGACCGCGACCCCGAGGTTGACGTACTTCTTGAGGATGATCCCCTCGTCGGTCCAGCTGGAGTTGAGGAAGGGGAACTCGCGGAGGGCCTCGCAGAGGACCTGGGCGACGAAGGGAAGGTAGGTGAGGTTGACGCCGTGGCGCCCCCGGAAGGCCTCCTTTTCGGCCTCCCGGTACTGGACCAGACCCGTCATGTCGACCTCGACCATAGTCCAGACGTGGGGCGAGGTCTGGACGCTCTTGACCATTCGCTCGGCGATCGAGCGGCGGACCGCGTTGATGCGGACCACCTCCTCGCGATCGCCGGTGGCCGCGGGCGCGGGGATCGGGTCGGGAGTGGGTGCGGCCGCCGGCGGGGCGGGGGCTTCCACCGCGGGAGCCGCGGGCTGGGCCGGGGGCGCCGCCCGTCCCGACTTCAGCTGCTCGACGTAGGCGAGGACGTCGTCGCGGGTGACGCGCCCACCTTCGCCGCTGCCGCTGATGACGCCGGGGTCGATGCCGTGCTGATCGGCCAGCCGGCGGACCGCGGGGCTGAAGCGGCCGCGGGCGGCGCCGTCAGCCGGCATCGGCGGGGCGGACGGAGCCGCCGGCGCTGCCTTGTCAGCCGCCCCGGAGGCAGGGGCCTCGGCGGTCGAGGCGGGAGCCGCGGTGCCGGCGCCTTCGACCTCGATCTGGGCGATCTCGGTGCCGATCGCGATGGTGGTGCCCTCGCTGACCGAGATCTTGATCAGCTTGCCCTCGAAAGGTGAGGGGATCTCGGCGTTGACCTTGTCGGTGACGACCTCGACCAGGGGCTCGTCCTTCTTGACGAAGTCGCCCTCTTTCTTGAGCCACCGATCGACCGTTCCCTCCGTGACCGACTCACCGAGCTGCGGCATCTTGATCGGCGACACACCCATCGGCGGGCTCCTTACCTGATTCTCTCTGTCAGCGCGAAACGGCGACCTGAAATATACAGGGCGCTACTTGGGGAGCTTGCCAGGGGTGCCGCCGCCCGGCCGGATCGGCGTCCGGGCGGCGGGTAGAATTCAGCGACCGGCGGCGACGTAGCCAAGTGGCAAGGCAGAGGTCTGCAAAACCTCCATCCCGAGTTCGATTCTCGGCGTCGCCTCCAGCAACCTTGCGCGGTACTCCGCGGTACCTAAGATGAGTTCTTCCTTTTGGTAGCTAAACCGTAGCCGTCGCTGTCGGCTTTCAGTACCTCCAGTCAGAGGGGAAATCGACCGTCTGGTATCCACTCATGATCAAACAACGTCGCGCCCCGGCGAAGTAACCGCATTTTGGGCCTCCACGAACTCGAGATTTGCCTCTGTTTTTGCGCCGATCGCGGTACGGTGCCGCCACCTTGGCGACCCCCCTGCGGGTCCTGTTGGCGGATGACCACGAGGACATCCTCGACCTACTCCGGCTCGCCTTCCGGATCTACGGGCCGCACGAGGTGATCGCCACCGTGTCGGACGGCCGGAAAGCGGTCGACGAAGCCATCCGGCAGCAGCCGGACCTGGTGGTCCTCGACCTCATGATGCCGGTCCTGAGCGGCTTCGAAGCCGTCGCCCTGATCCGCACCGGTTCGCCTCGCACCCGGATCGCCATCCTCTCAGCGCTGGACGACCATGACAGCCGGCAGCGGGCGATGGCGGCGGGCGCGGACCTGTTCCTGGTCAAGGGCATGGTGCCGCGCGAGATGGTCAAGGTGATGACAGAGGCGGTGCTGCACACCGCTGCCGGGGCAGGAGCTTGAAGCTGACCTACCTTTAGCGCGTGGACGAAGATCGTCTGCGCGATGTGCTGGCCCGGCTGCCGGGCGGCGTGGTCCTCGTCGGCACCCGGGTCGGCGGCGGCTTTCACGGCCTCACCGCCACCACCTTCACGCCCGTTTCGCTGCAGCCGCCGCTGGTGCTGGTCTGCCTCGACCGGCTGGCCATCGCCCGCGACGCGATCCTCGCACAGGGCTCCTTCACGGCCAGCCTGCTCTCGCGCTCCCAGCACTTTCTGGCCGATCGCTTCGCCGGCCGAGCGCCGGTAGCCGAGCCGAGCTGGCGCGACGTGCCCCATCGCCTGGACGACAACGGGCTGCCGATCGTGGAGGGTGCGGTCGCCTGGCTCGAATGTGAGACCGAATCCGTCTATGAGGCGGGCGACCACTCCATTGGGAGCGGAACTACTGGGGGCTGGCGCCAACCTAGAACGGTAGGTCGCCCTCCTCCATCCCGAAATGGTGGCCGACCTCGTGCAGGATGGTCCGGCGGACCTCCTCGACCAGCTCCTCCCAACTGTCGGCCTCGGCCTCGTGCTCCTCCTTGTAGATGGTCACCCGCTCCGGCAGCCACTCGCCCGCTTCCAGTGCGGTGGCTCCCTCGTAAAGGCCGAGGAGTCGCTTTCCAGAGCGTTTCTCGATCACGAACTGGGTGTTCTCCAGGTAGGGCTGGAAGGCTGCGGGGATGGAATCGATCGCGGCCTCGACGGCCTCCTGGAAGCGATCCATGGTCACCTTCATCGATTGCCCTATGTTGAAGGGCTGAACGTGGACACCGTCAATCTCGGCCGCCACGGATTGAAGGTGAGCCGCCTTTGCCTGGGGACGATGGTCTTCGGCTCCCAGAACGACGAGAAGGCCTCCTTCGCGGTCCTCGACGAGGCCGAAGCGCTGGGCTTCAATTTCCTCGATCTCGCCGACGTCTACCCGGTACCGCCGAGCCTGGAGACGGCGGGCTCGACCGAGGAGATCGTCGGCCGCTGGCTGAAAGGGCGTCGCCAGCGCTTCGTGCTGGCGACCAAGTTCGTGAATCCGATGGGCCCCGGCGCCAATGACCAGGGATCGTCGCGCAAGCACATGATCGAAGCCTGCGAGGCCTCGCTCCGCCGCCTGGGAACCGACCGGATCGACATCTATTACGCGCACCGCTGGGACGAGTCCAGTCCTCTCGACGAGACCATGGAGGCCTTCGACCGTCTCCACCAGGACGGCAAGATCCTCTACCTCGGCGTCTCCAACTACAGCGCCTGGCAGCTGGGCCTGGCCCAGGCTATCGTCGCCGAGCGCCGGCTGGCGCCGATCGCCGCCCTCCAGCCGCGCTACAACCTGCTCTTCCGGCAGCCCGAGCGCGACCTGCTGCCGTTCGCCAAGACGCTGGGAATCGGCGTCATGCCCTACAACCCGCTTGGCGCCGGGATGCTGACGGGCAAGTACCGGCGCGGGATGGAGCCGCCGCCGGAGTCGCGCTTCGGTTGGGGCGACTACGGGCGGATGTACCAGGGGCGCTACTGGTCGGAGGAGATGTTCAGCCTCGTGGACGCGCTGGTGACCGTGGCCGAGGCGGAGTCGATGACGGCCGCCCAGGCGTCGCTGGCCTGGATCCTGACCCATGACGCGATCACCGCGCCGATCGTCGGCGCGTCGCGGCCCGAGCAGCTGCGGGACAGCGTGCAGGCGCTCGAGAAGAAGCTCTCGCCCGAGGGCCTCGAGCGCCTTGACGAGGCATCCAAAAGCTACCTCTGACGGTCAGTGGTGTGTCTGGTAGTTGGGTCGTCCCAATGGCCGCAGGCGACCCGCAGGGTCGCCGGTCAGGGCGTCGAGGTCGCGCGAAGGGGTGGACCTAGGAGAAGCGCATCTTCAGATGCGTGACGACGACGGGCCGGGCTCCCCTGTGCCCGACCTCGGCGTTCTGAGCGGAACCTTTGACGAACCAAACTGCCAGACGCACCACTAGAGTTCGGTTGCCCCCGTAGCCCAATTCGGCAGAGGCAGCCGACTTAAAATCGGCCCCGGTGCGGGTTCAACTCCCGCCGGGGGCACCTACGTCCCGGTGACATCCCGCAGTCGTTTCCGGGGACGGCCTTGACACGGATTTCACGGGTGGCCAAGCTGGCGGGCGAGGGAAACGCGAGGGGCTCACCGACCACCGAGGAGTGGAAATGGACAGTCAGGGCGCGTCGAACTGGGCGGGCGACCCGATCCGCTTGCCGCGGGTCAGGGGTGATTCGCTGCCGACGCTGACGGGCGATCGCCGTCCGGGCGCTCGCTTCTGCTCCGGGTGCGGAGCCGGGCTCGAGGGCGCCGTGGTGATGCGAGGTTTCTGGACCTACTGCAGCATCGAGTGCGCCATCCGCACCGAGCGCGAGGACGACCCCAAACCGAGCTAGCGGCTCTGCTAGGCGAGCTCCTCGCTCTCGGCGAAGCCCGCGGTGCCGACCAGCTGGCCCTTGTAGAGGCGGGTGCCGCCCGCAACCGACTTCTTCGCCCACTCCTCGTTGTCGATCAGGCGCCAGCCCCAAGCGGGGTCTTGGGCGTTGCGGCGGCGGGCGTCCTCGCGGGCGCGGGTCATCAGGCGGATGCCGGACAGCCCGGGCAGGCGGCCCATCTTCTCGTCGATGGTCTCGACGTCCCGCTTGCCCTCCTCGTCGTCGAAGAGGTAGAGCGAGATCGCGTCGACCTCCTCCTGCGTCTTCAGGCCCTGGCCGACGACCTGCCAGAAGAACTTCATGCCGATCCGCGCCACCCACTGCGCGCGCGGGCTGTCGGTCATCCAGTCCTTGGCCGAGTTGAAGTAGAAGGCGAAGTGCCGCCGCTCGTCCTTCTGGATGCGGCCGAGGAGGTCGACCAGGACCGGGTGCTGGCAGTTGCGGGCCAGCGCGCCATAGGCGGTTGCGGTGCTGAGCTCGTTGCAGGCGCCGATGGAGAGGTAGAGCGCGGCGAAGTCGTCCAGCGCCCAGGACGCGGCCATGGTCGAGAGAATGGAGATGCTGTTGGAGAGGCCCATGTCCGAGCGGAGGTTCCGGATCCGGGTGTCGCTGTCGAGCTGGATGCCGTACTCGACCAGGAAGCGCGACAGGTTCTCTCCGTGCCAGAGCTCCTCATAGGCCCACAGGCTCAAGAAGGTGGTGATGACCGGGTTCATGCAGGCGCGCGTTACCAGCAGGTGGGAGAGATAGAGAGGCACGTGGTTCTCGACGTCCATCGCGTAGTGCAGGAAGAAGAGGTCTCCCTTGCTGAGCGGGTAGTCGCGGACTTTATGCCACTCGACACCGGTGGTGTCCAGTTTCCTCGACTCTTCCTTATAACGATCGATGCTAAAACTCATGTCCCTCGAGCAAAGCCTCCCGCAAAAAAGTGAACTCGGTGCCGAAGGATAGAACGTTTCGCGGCGGCGCGCGGACACTCGGCAGCACCTGCTCGCTAGAATCGCTCTCGATGTCGGATTCGAAATTCGAATACGACCCGGAAGAGATCCCGATCATCGAGCCGGATGAGGACCCCGAGTACGAGCCCGAGGACATCCCGGCGGCCCCGACGACCCTGAGCGCGGGCGCGCCCGCCGCCAACGGCTACGGAGAGCGCGAGTTCGAGTACCGCACCGAGGCCCTCAGCCTGGAACAGGTCCTGGACGGCAAGACCCTCGGCGAGCGGCTGACCACCGCCTCGGCGGACGGCTGGCAGCTGGTCGACATCGTCGATGCGGGCGATCGCCGCGTGCTTGTCCTCCGCAAGCAGAAAAAGGCCGAGCGGGTGCGGCGAAGCGTGGGTTTCGCGCCGCCAACCCGCTCCTAGCCCGCGGGAAATGCCCGAGGCTCCAGCGGCAACCCAAGCACGCAAGCGCGTGCTGCTGATCGAGGACGAACCGGCCATCCGAACCGTGGTCACCGAGATCCTCCGCAAGGAGGGCTTCGAGGTGATCGAGGCCTCGGCCGGCCATGTCGGCATCAAGACCGCCGTCTCCAGGGAGCCGGACGTCATCCTGCTCGACTGGGTGCTCCCGGACATCTCCGGGCTCGACGTCTGCCGGGAGATCCGCCGCCAGGGCGTGCTCTGCCCGATCCTGATGCTGACCGGCCGCTCGTCGAAGGTCGACATGGTGGTCGGCCTCGAGGTCGGCGCCGACGACTACATCACCAAGCCCTTCGACGCCCGCGAGCTGACGGCCCGGCTGCGCGCCCATCTTCGGCGCGCCGAGGGCGCGCCCGCCTCCAGCCGCCGGGAGGGGCTGCTGGTCGTGGGCGGGGTCCAGGTCGACACCGAGAGCCGTCGGGTGCGGATCGCGGAGGAGGAGGTCCAGCTCACCATGACCGAGTTCAACCTGCTCGCCCTGCTGGCAGCGAACGCGGGCAGGGTGCTGACTCGCGCGCAGCTGCTGGAGAAGGTGTGGGGCTACCTGGCCGACGTCGACTACCACTCGGTCGATCCGCAC
>VBHN01000003.1 GCA_005881155.1 Chloroflexota bacterium
CGGCGAGTCGCTGTCCACACCCCACCTGGCGGCGACGAAGGCCAGCCCGATCAAGACCAGGATCGCGACGAGCGGCTGAAGGATCTCCATGTCATGCACCTCTAAAACCTATGATAGTTATGTAACGGCGCGGGATCCACGCTTATTCCTTGTTGATGCCGCCCGATCACCTTCGAATCACTGTAAGATTGGCTCGATGGCTTTTGAAGTCAAAGCCGGTCTCGATTCCGTCGATTGGAAGCTGCTGGAACTGCTGCAGGCCGATGCGCGCCTCACCTACGCCGAGCTCGGACGGCGGGCCTCGTTGAGCCCGCCGGCGGTCGGAGAGCGCGTCCGCAGACTGGAGGCGGAGGGGGTCGTCACCGGCTTTCACGCCAGCGTCGACCTGGCCAAGCTGGGCTTCCCGCTCCAGGCCGTAGTCCGGATCATCGCCAGCGGCAAGTACTCGGAGCAGATCACCGCGCAGGTCAAGGCCGTGCCCGAGGTGCTCGAATGCCATCGGGTGACGGGCGAGGACAGCCACGTGCTCCGGGCCGCGGTGCGCTCCGTCGATCACCTCGAGAACCTGATCAAGCACCTGGCGCCGCAGGACGGCGACACCATCACCTCGGTGATCCTGAACACCCCCGTCGAGCACCGGGTCGTCACCCGGGAGCTCGCCGCGGGCGAGGCCTAGTCGAGCTTCTGGTAGGCGGGCAGGGTCAAGAACTCGTCGAAGCGGTCGGCGAGCGCGACCGTCTCGAAGAGGCGCCGGGCCTCGTCCCAGCGGTAGCGGCCGTAGGCGTCGCCCAGGCTCTCCTTGATCTTCTCCAGCTCCTCGTCCTCGATCTCGCGGACCAGGTCCGCGGTGACCGGGGGACCCTCCGCCAGGCGGACGCCATTGCGCTGCCACTGCCAGACCTGGGAGCGTGAGATCTCAGCGGTGGCCGCGTCCTCCATCAGGTTGAAGATGGCCACCGCGCCGTTGCCGTCCAGCCAGCTGGCCAGGTACTGGAGGGCGACGCTGACGTTGTTGCGCAGGCCCGCCTCGGTCACCGTCCCGCCGGGCACCCGGAAGTCGAGCAGCTGGTCGGGCTCGACCGACACGTCCTCCCGCTGGCATTCGACCTGGTTGGGGCGTTCGCCGAGCACGGAGTCGAAGACCTCGGTCGCCACCGGGACCAGGTCCGGGTGTGCGACCCAGGTGCCGTCGAAGCCGTCGTTCGCCTCTCGCACCTTGTCCTCCCGCACCTTGGTCAGCGCAACCTTGTTGACCTCGGGGTCCTTGCGGCTGGGTATGAAGGCGGCCATGCCGCCCATGGCGTGGGCCTCGCGGCGGTGGCAGGTCCGGACCAGGAGCTCGGTGTAGGCGCGCATGAAGGGCACCGTCATGGTCACCTGGGCCCGGTCCGGCAGGACCATGTCGGAGTGGTTACGGAACTTCTTGATCAGGCTGAAGATGTAGTCCCAGCGCCCGGCGTTGAGGCCGCTGGAGTGCTCGCGAAGCTCGTAGAGGATCTCCTCCATCTCGAAGGCCGCGAGGATGGTCTCGATCAAGACCGTCGCCCGGATGCTGCCCTGGGGCAGGCCCAGCGCATCCTGGGTGAACTTGAAGACGTCGTTCCAGAGCCGCGCCTCCAGGTGGCTCTCCAGCTTCGGCAGGTAGAAGTACGGCCCGCTCCCCTTCTGGAGCAGGCGGCGGGCGTTGTGGAACATGAAGAGCCCGAAGTCGAAGAGGGAGCCTGAGATCGGCTCGCCGTCCACCTCCAGGTGGCGCTCCGGCAGGTGCCAGCCGCGGGGCCGGATGAGCAGAGTCGCGATCTCCTCGTTGAGGCGATAGGTGCGCTCCGGCGTCTCGAACGTGATCGTCCGCTCGATGGCGTCGATGGCGTTGCGCTGACCCTGGACCAGGTTCTCCCAGGTCGGCGAGTTGGAGTCCTCGAAGTCGGCCATGAAGACCCGGGCGCCTGAGTTGAGGGCGTTGATCATCATCTTCCGCTCGGCCGGCCCGGTGATCTCGACCCGGCGGTCCCGGAGGTCCGGCGCGACCGGCGCCACCTTCCAGTCGCCACGCTCGCGGATCTCCCGCGTCTCCTCCAGGAAGCCCGGGCGCTCACCCGCGTCGAGCCGCGCCTGGCGCTCTGCGCGACGGGCCAGCAGGGCGCGCCGGGTGGGGTCGAACTCCCGGTGCAGCGCGGCGACCAGGTTGAGCGCGTCGGCGCTCAGGATCTCCTCGAGCCCGGCCGGCACTCGCGCCTTGACCTCGACCCCTCGAGTGGTGGCCATGCCCTCGATTATGGAGAAAGTGTTCAGCCGGTCGGCACAAATCGCTGGCCATACCCGACACTAAAGCTGAGCCTGCCGTTGTCCAACAGCAAGGTCGCCCACACCCAACCCGCCGCGGTCCGCAGGCCGAAGAGCCCGTACCCGCCGATTGCGGACTACGCCTTCATCAGCGACTGCCACTCGATGGCCCTGGTCGGGCGCAACGGCTCCATCGACTGGTGCTGCATGCCGCGGGTGGACTCGGCGAGCATCTTCGGGCGGCTGCTGGACTGGGAGAGGGGCGGCCACTGCCTGGTCACCCCTGTCGACAGCGAGTGCAGCAGCTTCCAGTCCTACCTGGAGGACACGCTGGTCCTGGAGACGACCTTCCGGACCGACGGCGGCGAGGCGAAGCTGACTGACTGCTTCACCATGCACACCGGCGGCAAGACCCACCCCCACCTCCAGCTGCTCCGGGTCCTGGAAGGCGTCCGCGGCCGGGTCGACTTCCGGGTCGTGGTCTCGCCCCGGTTCGACTACGGCGAGGTCAAGCCCTGGCTCCGGCGCCACTCCTCGCGGGTCTTCTCGGCGATCGGCGGCAACGATGGCATCGTGGTCGCCGCCGACGCCGACCTGGAGATGGACGCCGAGAGCCACGACCTGCTCGCGACGGTGACCATCCGGGCCGAGGAGCGCCACCGGCTCTCGATCACCTTTGCCCGGCCCGAGGACCTCGAGTACGTGGCGCCGGTGACGCACGAGCCCGAGGAGCTTGACAAGCGGCTGCAGGAGACGATCCGCTGGTGGCGGCGCTGGGCGAAGCAGATCATGGTCCAGGGCTCGCACCGCCCGGGCGTGGTCCGCTCGGCGATCACGCTGAAGGGCCTGACCTACGCGCCGACGGGGGCGATGGCGGCGGCCGCCACCACCTCGCTGCCCGAGTCACCCGGCGGCGAGCGGAACTGGGACTACCGCTTCAGCTGGATCCGCGACTCGGCGCTGACCGTCCGCTCGCTGACAGCCATCGGCGCCTTCGACGAGGCCGACGGCTTCCGCCGCTTCATCCAGCGCAGTGCGGCCGGCAGCGCGCGTGACCTCCAGATCATGTACGGGCTGGGCGGCGAGCGCCGCCTCACCGAGGTGATCCTCGACAAGCTGGACGGCTACGAGCACTCGCGCCCGGTTCGGATCGGCAACGCGGCGTCGACGCAGCTTCAGCTCGACTCCTTCGGACAGCTGGTCGACCTCAGCTGGCGCTGGCACCTGCGCGGCCACTCGCCGGACGACGACTACTGGCGCTTCATCGTCGACCTGGTCGACGTCGCGGCCGAGCGCTGGACCGAGCCCGACCGCGGCATCTGGGAGATCCGCGGGCAGCCGCAGCACTTCGTGCACAGCAAGGTCATGTGCTGGACGGCCCTCGACCGGGGCCTGCTGCTGGCGCGCGAATGCCTGCGCAAGGCGCCCGTGCAGCGCTGGGACAAGGTCCGCCGCCAGATCCGGACGGCGATCGAAGGCGAGGGCTACGACCGGCGCCGGAAGGTCTTCGTGCAGGCCTTCGGGTCGCGCCAGCTGGACGCGGCCCTGCTCTACCTTCCGCTCACGCACTTCCTCGCCTTCGACGATCCCCGCATGACCCGAACGGTCGATGCCATCCTCCAGGACCTCCAGGAGGACGGCCTGATCCTTCGCTACCGGGTGGAGACGACGGACGACGGGCTCCACGGCCAGGAAGGCACCTTCCTCGCCTGTTCCTTCTGGATGGCCGAGGTCCTCGCCCGCCAGGGCCGGCTGGAGGAAGCGCGGATCATCTTCGACCGCGCCAGCTCGACCGCCACCGAGCTGGGCCTCTTCGCCGAGGAGTACGACACCCAGAGGGACCGCCTGCTGGGCAACTTCCCGCAGGCGCTGACCCACCTGTCGCACATCGTCGCCGGCGTGGCCATCGCCCGAGGCGCCAGCGAGCTGACCGGCCAGACCTTCTAGCGGCGCGAATTCCGCACGTTTGACGCCAACCGAGCGCCAGGCAGGCGCGAATTCAGCGTGCTTGGCGCCAGAAGCGCCGAATCGGCTCCCCGCTAGGCGGGCGGCAGCCGCAGGGAGAAGGTGCTGCCCTTGCCGGGCAGGGAGCGGTCGAGGGTCAGCCTGCCTCCCATCCGGCTCGCCAGCTCGCGGCTGATGTAGAGGCCGAGGCCCGTCCCCGGAACATGGCGTCGGGCTGGGTCCTCGATCCGGTAGAAGCGCTCGAAGATCCGGTCGCGCTCGCCGGCCGGGATGCCCTGCCCCTGGTCGCGGACCTCCACGCGCGGCTCCGGCCCGCCGTGGACGGTGACTGTGACCTCCTGCGGGGACGACCCGTAGCTGAGGGCGTTGTTGAGCAGGTTGTCCAGGATCCGAACCACCTGCTCGGCGTCGCCGGAGACTTGAACCGGCTCCTCCGGGAAGCGGTGGCGCAGCCGTGCGCCGAGCAGGTTGGCCCGCGGCTCGACTCGCTCCAGGGCGGTGAAGGCCGCCTCCCGCAGCTCGACCACGCCATGGTGGACCGGGATGGTGCCCGCCTCCAGGCGGGAGGCGATCAGCAGCTCGCTGATCAGCGACTCCAGCTCGGCAGTCTTCGCGCGCAGTGTCTCGATCGGCAGGTGCCAGCTGCCGGGGACGTCGCCCAGCGTGCCGTCCTCCATCATCGAGACGTAGCCGGCGATCACCGAGAGCGGCGTCCGCAGCTCGTGTGCGGCCATGTTGAGGAAGTCGCTCTGGGCGCGCGTCACCGCCTGTGCCTGCGCGAACAGACGCGCGTTCCGCAGGGCCAGCACGGCCTGGTTCGCGATCAGCTGGAAGGTGACCAGGTCGTCGGGCAGGAAGGGCGGGTCCTGGCGCCGGCTCAGCACCAGCACCGCCGTCACCTCCCCGTCCAGCACCAGCGGGATGGTGGCGGTGTGCTTGACGTCTGCCAGCGAGAGGTTGAGCGGCGCCTCCATCCGGTCCACCTCATAGCGCCCACCGATGGTCGGCCGGCGCGACCTGACCGCCTGGCGCATCAGCGGCTGGAGAGCGATCCGGTGGCGGTAGCCGATCAGGTCCCGGACACCCGCGCTGTCGTGGTAGTCCTCGACGACGGTGTCCGCGTCCTCGACCCGGAGCAGGACGCCTCGGTCGGCCTTGCCCGCCTCCACCGCCCTCATCAGCACGCGGCGGATCACCTCTGAGGGGTCCAGGGAGGCGCTGATGTCGGCGGCCACGTCGATCGCGGTCTGGAGCCGGGCGGTGGTGCTCTCGGCGAGGCGCAGCAGCTCGGCGCGGTGGAGCGAGACGCTGACACGCTTGGCGAACTCGTCCATCAGCATCCGCTGCTCGGGCGAGAAGGGCCTGGTGCCCTCCCGGTAGAAGCCCAGCACGCCCAGCCGCCGGCGGCCGTCGGGCAGCGCCTCGCCGAGTGGGATCACGCGGGCGGTGTCGACCGGGAGAACGGCCTGCATCGAGCTCGAAAGCGGGCTGAGCTTGGAGAAGTTGGAGGTCTCGATCGGCTTTCCCTCGTGCAGCGCCCGGGCTACGACCGGCGCCTGCGCGAAGGAATGGCTGCTGCCCTGGAGGCTTGCCGCCATCCCCGGCGTCGCGGCGACGAACGTGATCCGGTCGCCTTCGGCGGCGCGGACCACGCCGACCAGGCAGGCGATGCCGGGGAGCAGCCGCTGGGCCTGGTCGACGACCCGCTTGACGACGTCCTCGAAGGAGGACTGCGTCCAGAGCGCGTCGGTGGTGTCGATCAGGGCCTGGAGGCGGTCGCGGGTCGACTGCAGCTCAGCGAAGGCAGAGGCGTTGTCGAGCGCGATGCCGGCCTGCTGGGAGAGCAGGTTCAGGAGGTACTCGTCCTCGATGTCGAAGGGCGCGACGGCGCCGGACGGGCACCGCCATCGCCGAGTGGATCGGCTCGTCCAAGATCACGCGCCTCGAAGCCAGCTCGAGGTCGGCCTCGGCGATCGGGACGTAGTCCTCGACCCGCGCGACCTTCCCGGCGCCAAGGGCGCGCGCGTTGAGCCCGCGACTGTTGAGGTGCAGGTCGCGCCAGGCGCGAGATCTCTCGCCGTAGAGGCCGCGGACCGCCAGCTTGCCCTCCGCGTCGGGCAGGAAGATGGCCCCGATGTCCGCCTCCAGGACCTGGGTCGCGGCCCGGGCGACCGCCAGCAGCGTCTCGTCGAGGTCGAGGCTGGCGCCGAGGCGCGTGGAGATCTCGTTGAAGGCCGCGAGGGCTTCCGAGCGGGCGCTGCTCAGGCGCATCGTCGGCGGTACCTCACCGGGTTCAGGATAACTTCTCCATTTCAGCCCGGATCCTCGGTGGAAAACATGATATTCTAGCTATCACGTGAAGGATGGCATGAGTATCAGCAAAAAGCTCCTGGCAGCCAACGGCCAGAGGATCCCCGCATGAACCCCGCCTACCCGCAGTGGTCCGGCTTCCCGGTCCCCCTTCCCCGCCTGCGCGGCGCGACCGGCCAGGGTGGCGAGGAGGTCCCCGACCACCACTCCCAGCTCGAGGAGCTGCTGGGGCACGTCCGCCGCTGCGAGAAGTGGGCCCAGCTCGACGACCGCATCGACCTGAGCTGGCGCCTGCGGGGAAAGGACGAGGCCAGCCGCTAGGGAGTCATTGCTATAATCTTTGCCGATAGCAGCGGTTGTAGGTAAAGGTCAGAGTGAATGTCGCCTGAGAAGCCGACCGAGCGCCGCTTGGCTCCGCAGCTCGAACTCGACAAGCCCATCTACACCCTGGGCGTCGCCAGCGAGATGCTGGACGCCCACCCGCGGACGCTGATGGTCTACGAGCAGCTCGAGATGGTCAAGCCGCAGCGGACTGCGACCAACCGGCGGCGCTACTCGCCGCGGGACGTGATGAAGCTCCAGGCCATCCAGAAGCTAACCCGCAAGCACGGCGTCAACCTGGCCGGGGCTCGCTACATCCTCTCGCTGCTGAAGGAGCTCTACGAGCACAACATCGATCCCCCGCCCCGCTTCCGGGACGTCGACGTAAGTCTCTTGCGGGTCTAGGCCGTCGCCAGCGGCAGGACCAGGCGGAAGGTGCTTCCCACTTTGGGCACCGACTCGACCTCGATGTCCCCGCCATGCATCCGGGCCAGCTCCCGGGCCAGGTAGAGGCCCAGGCCCGTCCCCGGGATGTGGCTGGTGTCGGCGTTGACCACCCGCCCGAAACGGGTGAAAAGGCGGCCGAGGTCGTCGCTGCGGATGCCGATGCCGCGATCGCTGACGCTGAGGATCGCGCGGCCTCCCCGGGCCAGGATCCGGCAGGCGACCTCGCCGCCGTCCGGCGAATACTTGATGGCGTTGTCCATCAGGTTGGTCAGGATCATGGTCAACCGGTTGCGGTCGCCCACGACGGGGACGGCCGGGGCGCCCTCCTCGGTGCTGATCGGATGGCGCTCGCCGGCGATGGGCTGCATTTTCTCCCGGGCGCCGGCGAGGACGTCGCGGAGATCAAGCCGCTCCCGGGACAGGACCAGCCGGCTGTCCTCCAGGCGCGCGGTCTCCAGCATCTGGCTGATGAGCAGGTTCATCTCCCGGAGCTTGGTGGTCATGACCGGCACCACCGCTTCCATGCTGTCCGTCAGGTCGCCCAGGGAGCCGTCCTCGAACATCGAGACGTAGCCGCGCAGGACCGCGAGAGGACCCCTCAGCTCATGGCTGGCCAGGTTCAGGAAGTCGGACTTCATCCGCTCCAGCTCGTGCATGCGGCGGGCGGTGCTGCGAAGCTCGACCGCCTCCGTCTCCCGCCGCTCGGCCAGCTGCCAGGCTTCGTCCAGCTTTTCCCCGTCGCCGCCGTTGCCGACCACCAGCACGCCGGCGCTGTCGCGGGCCGGCTCGAAGGTCAGCGTGTAGCGGCGACCGTGGGCGTAGGCCATCGACACCTTCCGGAACCCGGAGGCGCCGATGGGCAGCAGGAAAGGAAGGTCCAGGATGCCCAGGCTGCTCGCCAGGACGGCGCCGATCTGGCTGCCGGCCAGGCTCTCGGCCGCCATGCCCGTCAGCCGGACCAGTCCATCGTTGGCGCGCTGGATCCGGCCGTCGGAGTCGAGGAGGCAGACTCCGTCGGCGACGGCATCGAAGGCGGGGTGCCAGTCCAAGGCCAACCCTTCTCTCACCTCCCAGCGCTCCTGTCACCGAAGGACCGCATCGAGCTTTCCACAGACTTGTCACCGCTGTGGACACCGCTATCAGGTTCGCAAAGGCCGGGCCGATGGACACCCGCCAGCTCGAGGCCTACCTCGAAACTACGAAGCCAACATTTCCGATGACATGTTTTCGTATAGCAAAGTATATCGCAAAAACGGCTGTGATTTCAGCCCGACCGGCGGAGGACGACCAGCGAGCGAGGCTCCAGCACCAACGTCTGGCCCGCCCGGCAGCGCCGCTCCCCGCTCTCGTCGCAGGGGCGAGCGGTGTCGACGACCACCTCCCACTCCGGGCCCCAGACCTCGTCGGGCAGCTTCCAGCCGACCGGCTCGTGGTGGGCGTGGAGCAGCATCAAGAGGGTGTCGCCGCGGATCGGCTCGCCGCGCTCGGAGCGGTCCGGGATCATCTCGCCGTTGAGCAGCATGCCGACCGAGAGCAGGCTCCGGTTGCGCCAGTTGGGGTCCTTCATCTCCTGCCCGTCCGGGCGCAGCCAGACCAGGTCCTGGCGGCGATGGCCGCGGCCGACCGCCCCCACGAAGAATTTCTGGCGGTGGAGGACCGGCTGTTGGCTCCGGAGCCGGATCAGGCGGCGGGTCCAGTCGATCAGCTCCTGGTCGGCGTCCTCCCAGTCCACCCAGGTCAGCTCGTTGTCCTGGCAGTAGGCGTTGTTGTTGCCGCGCTGGGTGCGGCCGAGCTCATCGCCGTGGGAGATCATCGGGCAGCCCTCGGAGAGAAGGACCGTCGCCAGGAAGTTGCGCACCTGGCGCTGTCGCAGCTCCACGATCCCCGGGTCGTCGGCGTCGCCCTCGACGCCGCTGTTCCAGGAGCGGTTGTCGTTGCTGCCGTCCTGGTTCTCTTCGCCGTTGGCCTGGTTGTGCTTCTCGTTGTAGGAGACCAGGTCCCGGAGCGTGAAGCCGTCGTGGCAGGTGACGAAGTTGATGCTGGCCGAGGGTCGGCGGCCGTCGCCCTGGTAGAGGTCGGAGGAGCCGGTCAACCGGTAGGCGAGGTCGCTGACCCCGCCCGACTGGCCGCGCCAGTAGTCGCGGACGGTGTCCCGGAAGCGCCCGTTCCATTCTGCCCAGCGGACCGGGAAGTTGCCGACCTGGTAGCCGCCCTGCCCGACGTCCCAAGGCTCGGCCACCAGCTTCACCTGGGAGAGGACCGGGTCCTGGTGGATGATCTCGAAGAAGGCTGAAAGCCGGTCGACCTCGTAGAACTGCCGGGCGAGCGCCGCGGCGAGGTCGAAGCGGAAGCCGTCGACGTGCATCTCGATGACCCAGTAGCGGAGGCTGTCCATGATCATCTGGAGGGTCTGCGGAGCGCCCACGTTGAGCGTGTTGCCGGTGCCCGTCACGTCCCAGTAGAAACGCGGGTCGTCCTCGACCAGCTTGTAATAGGCCGGGTTGTCGATGCCGCGGAAGCTCAGCGTCGGGCCCAGGTGGTTGCCCTCGGCGGTGTGGTTGTAAACGACGTCCAGGATCACTTCGAGGCCGGCCCGATGCAGCGCTCGAACCATGGCCTTGAACTCGTGGACCTGGCCTCCGTCGCCCCCGGCCGCGCTGTAGCGCGCCTCGGGCGCGAAGTAGCCGATCGAGTCGTAGCCCCAGTAGTTGACCAGTCCTCGCTCGACCAGGTGCTGGGCGTCCACGAAGTGGTGGACCGGCATCAGCTCGATCGCGGTCACGCCCAGCTTCAGGAGGTGGTCGGTGATCGCCGGATGGCCGAGGGCGGCGTAGGTCCCGCGGAGCTCCTCGGGGATCTCCGGGTGACGCTTGGTGAGCCCCTTCACGTGGGCCTCGTAGATGATCGTGTCGGCCCAGCTCACGTTGGGGCGGCGGTCGTCTCCCCAGGGAAAGAAGGAGTCGATGACGATGCTGCGGGCGACGTTCGACGCCGAGTCCAGGTTGCTCCGCTTGTCGTCGCCCTGGCCGAGCACGTAGCCGAACACCTCCGGACCCCACTTGAGGGAGCCCTCGATCGCCTTCGCGTAGGGGTCGAGGAGGAGCTTGGCCGGGTTGCAGCGGACGCCCTGAGCCGGCTGGTAGGGACCGTGGACCCGGTACCCGTAGCGCTGGCCGGGACCGACGCCGTGGACGTAGCCGTGCCAGCAGAGGTCGGTGCGCTCGGCGAGCTCATAGGACGCGGTCGGCCGGCCCTCGGGATCGAAGAGGACCAGCTCCACCCAGTCGGCGTGCTCGGTGAAGAGGGAGAAGTTGGTCCCCTCGCCGTCCCAGGTGGCGCCGAGCGGCGTGTGGCGCCCGGGCCAGGCGGCCCTCAAGCCGCGTGCCCGCGGGTGGTTGACATCGCCTTTGAACATAAGCGATGCGGAGGCCATACTTTCTAGCGCCGAATGCGGAACCGGGGCAAGGTCGTGATCATCGAGGATTCACCCGACGAGGGGGAGCTGCTGTCGGACGCGCTCGCCGACGAGGCTTTCGTGCCCGTCGT
>VBHN01000004.1 GCA_005881155.1 Chloroflexota bacterium
TCATAAACCAGCGCCACCCTGCCCGGCACCTGACTACATTAGGGTCCGTGCTGCGGGGGGGCTCGGCGGGCGCGTGATCCAGGCCGACCTCGTCGTCCACGGGATCGGCCAGCTGGTGACCTGCGAGGCCGGCCAGGGCGAGGGCCCGCTGGGCGTGCTGGAGCAGGCCGCCGTGGCCTCTCGCCACGGCCAGATCGTCTGGGTGGGACCGACCGGGCGCTGGCTGCGCCGGGTGCGCCTGGCGGAGGGCGCCCGGGTGCTTGACGCGGGCGGCCGCTGCGTCGTGCCGGGCTTCGTGGACTAGCACGTGCACCTGCTCTGGGCCGGGTCGCGGGCGGACGAGGCGGCGGCCCGGATCCGCGGTCAATCTTTCGTCGACGGCGGCATCCTGCGCACCGTCCGGGAGACGCGGGCCGCCGGCGAGGAGGCCCTGGTCGAGATCGGGCGGCGCCGCCTGCGCTCCTTCCTGAAGCACGGCGTGACGACCCTGGAGGCGAAGTCGGGCTACGGGCTCTCGGTGGAGTCCGAGGAGATGCTCCTGCGCGCGGCGGGGCGGCTGGCCGCGGAGGGCCCGCAGTCGCTGGTCCTCACCTTTCTGGGCGCCCACGTGGTTCCCGACGAGCGCGCCGCCGGCGATTACCTGGACGAGGTCTGCGAGGTCATGCTGCCGCGCTTCCGAGGGCTGGCGTCCTTCTGCGACGCCTGGTCGGACCCGGGGGCCTTCGACGCCGCCCAGTGCCGCCGGGTGCTGAGCCGGGCGGCCGAGCTCGGCTACATGCTGAAGCTGCACGCTGCGCAGCTGGCGCCCGGCGACGGCGTGCGCCTGGCCGTGGAGCTGGGCGCCGCCTCGGTCGACCACCTCCACTACCTGCGCGAGGGCGACGCGCGGCTGCTGGCGATGTCGCAGGTGGTGGGCGTGGTCTGCCCCGGCACCGCGGTCAACCTCCGGATGGCGACGGAGGGTTCCGCCCGCTCCCTGGCGGGGGCGGGAGCGCGGCTCGCGGTCGCCTCCGACTTCAACCCCGGGACTGCCGCCTCCGAGAACATGTGCCTGACCATCGGACTGGCCTGCCTGGAGCTGGGCCTCTCGCCGGAGGAGGCGGTCCTGGGCGCGACGATCAATGGCGCGCGGGCCTTGCGGGCGCACCGCCGCTGCGGGTCGATCCGGCTTGGCAAGCGCTGCGACCTGGCCCTGCTGGACGCCGAGTCCTACCTCGAGATCCCCTACCGGCTGGGCGTGAACCTGGTCTCGGCCACGGTCTGCAACGGACGGGTCGCGCATGCTGCCTGAGGCTTGATCCCCCTTTTCGAGTCGGTCCCCAACTTCGCGGAGGGTCGGGACCCGGCGGTGGTGGGGCGGATCTCAGCGGCTGCCACTGCCGGGGGGCTCCACCTGCTGGACTCCTCCTCCGACCACGACCACCACCGGCTCGTGCTCTCGCTGGCCGGTTCGCAGCCGGTGTCCGGCCTCTTCGCCGCGATTGCGGAGGCCGTCTCGGCGATCGACCTGCGCTCGCACCTCGGCGTGCACCCTCGGCGGGGTGCGGCCGACGTGGTGCCCATCGTGCCGCTGGGGTCGACCTCCGTTGCCTCCTGTCTCGCGGTCGCCCAGGATTTGGGCGAGCAGGTCTGGTCGCGGCTGCGGGTGCCCGTCTACTTCTACGGGCTGGCGGGGGCCCACACGCTGGCTGCGATCCGGTCCCCCTCCCCGCCTCCGTTCGACCTGGGTGGCTCGCTGCACCCATCCGCGGGCGCCGTCTCGATCGGCGTACGGCAGCTCTTGGTCGCCTACAACCTGGTCCTTGACGGGGTCTCTTTGCCTGCCGCCCGCGAGGTGGCAAGCTCGCTGCGTGAATCTTCTGGAGGGGTGCCGGGCATCCAGGCCCTGGTCTTCGAGGTCGCCGCCGGCGTCCAGCTCTCGCTGAACCTGACCCGGCTCGAGGAGACGCCGCCGGCGCGGGCGCGCGCCGAGGCCGAGCGGCGGCTGCCGGCCGGCGGGAGCGTCGCCTCCGAGGAGGTGGTCGGGCTCTGCCCGGTGGGCGCGGCGGCGGGCTGCCCCGCGGCCGACGGCCGCCTGCTGGAGGCGCGGCTGGCCGCGGGCGCCAGTGGGGCGGCTGCCTTGCTCTGCCGCTCGCTGGCGGCGGGCTCTGCGAGGTCCGAGGAGATGGCGGGCCTGGCGCGCCGCCTCGCCGAGGAGGCGGCGGCGCTGAGCCGGCTCGGGTTCGGCGACGCGCTGGCCGGCGCCGAGCGGGCCGAGGCCGTGCGGCGGGTGCTGGCTGCGGGTGGCGTCGCCGAGGCGGAGCTGGACGGGATGCTCTCGGTGGCCACCCAGGGCTTCCGGGCCGCGCTGACCGCCGAGGAGGTCGGGCGCTTCCCGGAGCGGGTGGCCGCGCTCGATCGCTGGCTGGCGGAGGCTCCCTAGCCGGTCGAACCCAGCTGCAGGTAGCGGACCAGCGCCTGCGGGTTCATGTCGGTGGAGAAGGCGCCGTCCGGGTTGTCGACGACCCAGACGTGGAGCATCTCGGGCGTGCCGGCGTTGAAGCTCCCGGTCGGGCAGTTCCCGTCCGGGTCGGTGAAGCCGTCGATGATGTTGGTCCTGGCCGAGAAGCAGAGGTTGCTGTGCGAGTGCCAGAGCGTCAGCGGCCCGCCGATGTCGGGCCCGGCCTGCCCGATCCGGTGCGCGATGTACATCGCGGCCAGCAGGATCGAGCCCTTGGCGCCGTTGCCGTAGACGAGCGCTTCCGGGCGCTCGGGGTTGAGCGTGTCGCCGTTGACCAGGTAGGCCGGGTTGACGTAATGGACGATCGGCTGGTCGGTCGGGGTGACCGCCCGGTAGCCGTCCGCCAGGGCGGCGCTGAGCTCCTGGTACCTCTGGGTGCCGAGCCTGGTCTGCTCGAGCAGGAGCTGTGCAGCCGCCCGCTCCGCGGGGGTCGCCTTGGAGGGGTCGGCCACGCCGTGGACGTGGGTGAGGATTCCGGCCGAGGCGCTGCCGGTCGGGCCGCTCCCTCGCACCAGCTGGTCCTGGGCCGCGACCTTCGCGGCGGCCTGCTGCCGGACCTCGGCGCGGGCTGCCCAGGCGATTACGCCCGCCGAGCTGAGGGACACCGCGACGATCAACCCCACCGCGGTGAAGCGGACGACCCTGGCGACCGGCAGCAGGAGCAGGGCCAGCGCGATCGCGGCGACCGTGGTCCCGGTCCCGACGACCAGCAGCAGGTGGCCGGGGTTGGAGAGCGTGAGCAGTCCTTCGCGGTGGATGAGGGTGGGATCGCGCGCGTGGAGGAACGCGTCCAGGGCAAGCCCGGCCACGGTCAGGACGGCGCCCAGGCCCGCCAGGCCGAGGGCGGCGGTCAGCCGCTTCATCTCGGCGCAAGCTTAGCCACCGGAGGGCCGCCCGAGTCTGATTAGACTGGGGGCGGTGTCCGTGTTTGTAAGCGTTGAGGAGCTCAAGGCGCGGGCGGACGCGCTGGTCGCCCAGGTGGCGGCCGGGGGCGAGCACGTGGTCGTGATCGACGGCGAGCGCCGGCTGGCCATCCTGACGCCCCACGGGGGGCCGCTCAGCGACCGGCCCCTGGACAAGGCCGAGCTCGGCTTCGACCCCGGCAGCGGGCAGGTCGGCACCGCCGGCGGGCGCTCCGCGGTGGCGCGCGAGCTGCGCGAGGCTGGCATCCCGCTGCCCCCCGGCGAAAGCGTCCTCGACAAGATCTACGGCACCGTCCTGCAGCTCTGCGAGGACAAGGAGCAGATCTTCCACGAGGACGTCCGGGTCATCGCCGAGGCCGTCCTGGCGGAGGAGCCGGGCAGGATGCGCCTGCTCGCGCTGACGACCCAGACCACGACCGGGATGCCCGCCATCGCCGAGGTCACGCTCCAGCTCGACGGCGGGCCGGCGATGCGCCGCCAGCAGGGTGACGGTCCCCTCGACGCGGCCTTCAAGGCGATCGAGAAGCTGACCGGGATCAGCGCCACCGTCGAGTCCTTCGCCGCCTACTCGGCGACGCCGGGCCGCGACGCCATGGCGGAGGCCGTGATCGAGCTGTCAATGGGTGAACGGATGGTGACCGGCCGGGGTGCCTCCACCGACTCCGTGACGGCGGGGGTGCTGGCCTACCTGCAGGCGCTCAACTTCTTGGGCGCGGCGGCTACTTCCGGACGCTCCTGAGCAGGTTCGCCATCTCGACCGCGGTCTCGGCCGCCTCCCGGCCCTTGTCGCTCCGAGCCCTCGCCTGCTCTTCCGTGTAGGTCGTCAGCACCGCGAACACGCAGGGCACGCCGCTCTCCAGGCTGACGTCCAGGATGCCGCGGGCGGCCGCCTCGGCGACGTGCTCGAAATGTGCGGTCTCGCCTTTGATGACGCAGCCGAGGCAGATGATCGCGTCGACATCGCCCGCGTCAGCGAGGGCCTGGGCGGCCACCGGCAGCTCGAACGAGCCTGGCACCGAGAGAACCGGCTCGGCCCTGGCGCCGAGCTCCTCCAGCGCAGCCAGGGCGCCCTCCAGGAGCAGATCGACGATCTCCTCGTTGTAGCGGGCGGCGACCAAGCCGACCGTCAGGCCCTTGCCGTCGAGCGAGCCCCGGCGGCCCTTTCTTCCCACCGAACAGCCCTTAGAGCAGGTGCCCGAGCTTGTCTTTCTTGGTCTGCAGGTAGCGCGCGTTGTGCGGGTTCGAGTCGATCTTGATGGGCACCTGCTCGACGACCTCCAGCCCGATGCCCTCGACGCCGTGGTACTTGCGCGGGCTGTTGGTCAGGATCCGCATCTTGCGGACGCCGAGGTCGTAGAGGATCTGCGCGCCGATGCCGTAGTCGCGCTTGTCTGCGGGGTGGCCGAGCGCCTCGTTGGCCTCCACCGTGTCCATCCCGCTGTCCTGCAGAGAGTAGGCGCGGAGCTTGTCGATGAGGCCGATGCCGCGGCCCTCGTGGTGCTTGATGTAGAGGATGACGCCGCTGCCCTCGGCCGCGATCAGCTCCATCGCCCGCTCCAGCTGGTCGCCGCAGTCGCAGCGGAGGCTGCCGAAGACGTCGCCGGTGAGGCACTCCGAGTGCACGCGCAGCAGGGTCGGCTTCTCCGCGTCGATCTCGCCCAGGACCAGGGCCAGGTGCGACTCCTTGCGGAGCACGTCCTCGTAGGCGAAGGCGCGCCAGTTGCCGTACTGGTTCGGGATGCTGGTGATCGCCATGCATTCGACCTGCTTCTCGTTCCGGCGCCGGTAGGCGATCAGGTCCTTGATGGCGACGATCTTGAGCTCGTGCTTCTTGGCGAAGAGCTCGAGGTCGGGCATCCGGGCCATGGTGCCGTCGTCGTTCATGACCTCGCAGATCACGCCGGCCGGGTAGAGCCCTGCCATCCGGGCGAGGTCTACGGCCGCCTCGGTCTGGCCCGCGCGCATCAGAACCCCGCCCTCCGCCGAACGCAGCGGGAAGGTGTGGCCGGGCTTCGAAAAGTCGCTGGCCTTGGCGGTCGGATCGAGGACGTGGCGGATGGTGGCAGCCCGGTCGTAGGCGCTGATGCCGGTGGTGACCAGGTGGCGGGCCTCGATGCTGACGCTGAACGCGGTGCCGAACCGGCTGGTGTTGTGAGTGACCATCGGCTCGATGTCCAGCTCGTCCAGGCGGCTGGCGATGCAGGGCATGCAGATCAGGCCCCCGCCGGTCTTGGCCATGAAGGCGATCCACTCGGGGGTCACCTTCTCGGCGGCCATGGCTAGGTCGCCCTCGTTCTCCCGGTCCTCGTCGTCGACGATGATCACCGGGCGCCCGGACTTGAACTCTTCGATCGCTTCGGGGATGGTGGCCAGCGGCATCCTGCTGCTCTATTTAATACCCGGTTTGGTACTCGGACGTACCAATCGCTCGAGGTAGCGGGCGACCAGGTCGACCTCGAGGTTGACGATGGTTCCCTTCCGGTAGCTTCCGGCGATCGTATTTTCGAGCGTGAACGGGATCAGGGCGACCGTGAACCGTCCCGCCCTGTCGTCCACGCCGGTGACCGTCAGGCTGGTGCCGTCGACCGCGATCGAGCCCTTCTCGGCAACGTAGCGGGCGAGGTCGTGGGGGAGCTCCACGGTCAGCACCCGGCCTCGGTCCGCGTTCTGGACTTGGAGGATCTCCGCGGTGGCGTCGACGTGACCCTGCACGAGGTGTCCGTCGAGCGGGCCGGCCAGGGTCAGGGCGGGCTCCAGGTTGACGGTGTCGCCGGGCTGCAACCGACCCAGGTTGGTTCGCTCGATGGTCTCGGGGACCACGTCGGCGCGGAAGATGTGGCCCTCGAGTTGGACCAGGGTGAGGCAGGCGCCGTTGACGGCGACGCTGGCACCGACCTCGGCCCGCGCGGTGATCGACGGCGCTTCGATGGCGATGCGGCCCTCGCCCTGGTCGGTGACCCGGCCGAGGGTGCTAACGATCCCGGTGAACATCGCCGCTGATCATCAGATCATCGCCAAGCCTCGCGATTTGGACATCGTGCAGCCGGAAGGCGTCCGCCAGCTGAGCCACGCCCGCCCCGGCGACCGCCGGGGGGGCTTTCTCACCGCCGATCACGACGGGTGCCAGGAAGGCGACCACGGCGTCGACCAGGCCTGCATCGAAGAAGGCGCCGTGGACTTCGGCGCCGCCCTCGACGAGCAAGCTCAGGACGTCCCTGCGGCCGAGCTCCTGGAGCAGCTCATCGAGGTCGACGCGCTGGCTTGGGCCCGACGCGCCCAGGCGCAGCACCTCGGCGCCCGCCGACTCCAGCGCGGCCACAGCCGCGGCCGCCGCGCGGGAGGTGGTCGCCACCAGCGTCGGCGCCTCGCCGCCCTGCCCGGTCAGCACCGTCGCCGCCGCCGGGATCCGGAGGGCTGAGTCGACGACCACGCGCAGGGGCTGGCGGGTCGCCCCGGGGAGCCGGTTCG
Organism: Chloroflexota bacterium; assembly: GCA_005881155.1. GTDB lineage: Bacteria > Chloroflexota > Dormibacteria > Dormibacterales > Dormibacteraceae > CF-105. The sequence continues at coordinate 6,892 of VBHN01000004.1, forward strand.
TCAGCTTTGGATCATCCTCGACGACGGTGCCGGCGCCGACCAGGATGGCGTCATGGAGCTGGCGCAGCCGGTGAGCCTCGGTGCGGGACCTCTCGCCGGTGATCCAGCGCGACTCCCCGCTGGCGGTCGCGATCCGGCCATCGAGGCTGATCGCGAACTTGACGGTGACGAAGGGCCGGCCGGTGATGCGGTGCTTGATGTAGAAGCGGTTGAGCCGGCGTGCGGCGGCCTCTTCGACGCCGACCGCCACCTCGACGCCCTTGGCACGCAGCCGGGCGAGCCCGGCGCCTCTCTCTCGCGGGTCGGGGTCCTCCATGGCGGCCACCACCCGGCGCACGCCGGCGGCCAGCACCGCCTCGACGCAGGGCGGCGTCCGTCCCTGGTGACTGCAGGGCTCGAGGGTCACGTAGAGAGTGCCGCCCGCCGCGCGCGGACCGGCTTGCTGTAGTGCCTCCGCCTCGGCGTGGGGCTCGCCCGCGCGCCGGTGGAATCCCTCTCCTGCTGCGCGTCCGTCGCGGTCGAGCACGACCGCGCCCACCATCGGGTTGGGGCTGCTGGCGTGGTCGGCCCGCGCCGCAAGTTGGAGCGCGCGGCGCATCCACCGGCGGTCAGGGTCGGACGTCGGGCTCGCTAGGCTCTCGTCCGGATCTGCTGGAAGCAGTCCTGGCAGTAGACCGGCCGGCCCTGGGTCGGCAGGAAGGGCACTTCGGTCGTCGTGCCGCACACCGCGCAGACTACCTGATGCATCGTGCGCGCCCGGGCGACCGAGCGGCCCTCCCGGCGCAGCGCGCGGCACTCCGGGCAGCGCCCGGGCTCGTTGAGCAGGCCCTTGGTCTGGTAGAACTCCTGCTCGCCGGCCGTGAAAGTGAACTCGATACCGCAGTCGCGGCAGACAAGCGTCCTGTCCAGATACGTGGTCACCGCTGCTCCCTCCCTGACGTCCGTGCTCGAAACCGGCAGCGAGTATAACTTGGCTTTAGAAACGTGAAAAGGCCGGACGCATCGCGCGCCCGGCCTTTCCTTGCTTGTGAGCAACCGAATTTGGTCTTCTTCGATCTTGCCGCGCCTTCCGGCGTCGTTTCTTCCGAATCCTCTTCTTTGAGCGCCTTCAGCTGTGCTGAAGAGTGAGTTATAGGTGGACAAGCCCTCGGCCTATTAGTACCGCTCAGCTCAAGGGATCACTCCCCTTACACCTGCGGCCTATCAACCTGGTGGTCTACCAGGGGCCTTACCCGGTTATCCGGTGGGAGACCTCATCTTGAAGTTGGCTTCGAGCTTAGATGCTTTCAGCTCTTATCCAAACCGGACATGGCTACCCGGCGCTGCCACTGGCGTGACAACCGGTACACTAGCGGTCCGTTCAACCCGGTCCTCTCGTACTAGGGTCAACCCTTCTCAAGTCTCCTGCGCCCACGGCGGATAGGGACCGAACTGTCTCACGACGTTCTGAACCCAGCTCGCGTACCG
>VBHN01000005.1 GCA_005881155.1 Chloroflexota bacterium
CAAAGGAGGACCTTTTCGGGAATGAAGTGGTGGCGGAGCGGGTCGGCGTGGCCGAGGGCGACCAGCCGGCCGTCCTTCGCGTGGGCCCGGAGCGGCCCCGGGCCCGGTTCCGGAAGGACCCGGACCGGGCGGCCCTGGCGCACCATCGCCTCCTGCTCGAGGTTCAGGCGCACCCTCTCCATCTCCGGCAGGACCGTCTCCGGCGGCAGCAGCTTCGCCTCGACGGCGTCCGGGCCGCTCAGCTCCTCGATCCGCGCGGCGCCGGCGAGCGAGAGCGGGCCGTAGGCGGAGCGGACCAGGCGGCCGAGGTAGCCGCCCACGCCGAGGCTCTCACCGAGGTCGCGGGCCAGCGCCCGCAGGTAGGTGCCGCTTCCGCAGACCACCTCGATGCTCGCCACCGCTTCCGGGCCGGGTTTGAAGTCGAGCAGCCGCGCCGAGCTGATCACCACCTCGCGGGCGGACGGCTTCACCTCCTCGCCGGCCCGGGCCAGCTGGTAGGATCGCCGGCCGCCGATCTTGACGGCCGAAAAGGCGGGCGGGCGCTGAAGGACGGTGCCCACGAACCCGGCCAGCGCGGCGGCGACCGCCTCCGCCGAAAGGCTGCTGGGATCGGCGACGGCCTCGCGCTCGCCCTCGGCGTCGTCGGTCGGGGTGCGGAAGCCGAGATGGACCTCCGCCAGGTATGTCTTGGGCAGCTGGTGCGCGAAGTCGGCAAGGCGGTTGGCTGACTCGAAGAGGATGGGCAGCACGCCGGTCGCCAGGGGGTCGAGGGTGCCGGCGTGGCCGACCTTGCGGGCCCCGGTCAGGGCCCGCAAACGGCGGACCATGTCAAAGGACGTCTCCCCGGCCGGCTTATCTAGATTGAGTACGCCGGGCTTCACTGCTACCCGCCGTGCTCTCGAGCGCCGCGTGGGCGGCGGCGACGACCAGCTCGACCGCCTTCTCCATCGGTTCCGCGATCTCCGCCCCCGCCGCCCGTAAGTGCCCGCCACCTCCGAACTCCGCAGTCAGGGCGGCCGCGTCGACCGCGCCCCGGCTGCGGACGCTGATCTTGGTCATCCGGTCGTTGACCTCCTTGAAGAGGATCGCGAGGTCGAGGCCCCCGATCGAGTTGAGGTTGTCGATGATGCCCTCCGACTCGGCCATCACCGCGCCTGCCTCCTTCAGCATCCGCCGCGTCACCTTCGACCAGACCAGGCGCCCATCGGCCTCGACGCGCATCTCGGCCAGGCTCAGCGCGTTCAGCTTGAGCGTCGTCAGCGGCCGCGACTTGTAGACCATGGACGCGATCTGGCCGGGGTCGGCGCCCAGCCGCGCCAGGCGCGCCGCGTGCTCCAGCGCCTCGGCGGTCGTGTTCTCGTGGCGGAAGCCGCCGGTGTCGGTCATGATCGCCGTGTAGAGGTTGGTCGCGATCGTCGGCGTGATCTCGTAGCCGTAGCTGTCGAGCATGTCGATGACCATCTCCCCCACCGCCGCCGCCTTGGGGTCGATCAGGTTGAGGTCGCCGAACATGGCGTTGGTCAGGTGGTGGTCGATGTTGACGATCGTGGCATGGGCGGCGATGTGCCGGACGGCGGTCCCTGAGCGCTCCATGTTGCCCGCGTCGAAGAAGAGGACAAGCTGCGGATCGGCATCCGCTGGAGGCCGCTCCACTATCTGGTCGTAGCCGGGCAGCCAGTCGTACATCTGGGGCACCGGCGGCGGGATGATCACCCAGACCCGCTTCCCCATCGTGCGGAGCGCCTCCGCAAAGGCCAGCGAGCAGCCGAGGGTGTCGCCGTCGGCGTCCTTGTGGCCGAGGATCAGCATCTCCTGGTGGGCGTCGATGAGGCCGCCGACCTGGGTGTAGAGCTGCTCGAGGCTGCCGTCCATGCTCAGGAGCCGCCGTCCGCCGGCGCCTCGGGCGGTAGGACCTCGCGCAGCCGCTTCGAGATGTGCACGCTGTACTCGATCGAGGGGTCGATCTCGAAATGGATCTCGGGCGAGTACTTCAGGTTGGAGAGGCGGCGGCCCAGCTCGTGGCGGATCAGGCCCTTGGCGCTGATCAATCCTTTGAGGCTTGCCTTCTGCTCCTCGGGCTCCCCGAGCACGCTGACCCGGACCCGGGCCGAACGGAGATCGGGGGACATCCGGACCTCGGTGATGCTGACGAACCCGATCCGGGGGTCCTTCAGGTCGTGCTGGATGATGTCCATGACCTCCTGGCGGACCTGGCCCGCCACCTGGGTCGTTCTATAACCCATCTCTTCCGACCATCCTGTCTCCAATCATCCGTGACCTGGGTTCTCGCGGCGCGCAGGCCGGGTCGTTGGGCTCCCGCGAAGCGGGATGTCGCCCGGCCGTTTGAGTTCTCTTCCAGGCCGACCCGCGCCGCGCCGAGGGGGGAGTTCTGGAAGAGGGGGCCTGCCCCCTCTTGCACCGTTTAGAGCTCTTCGCGCTCGAGCCGGAAGGTCTCCATTGTGTCGCCGGCGAGGAAGTCCTCGTGGCCCTCCAGGCCGATGCCGCACTCCTGGCCGGCCGTCATCTCGCGGACGTCCTCCTTGAAGTGCTTGAGGGAGCTGATCCGGCCCTCGAAGATCTGGTTGCCGCCCCGGCTCAGCTTCACCCAGCCGCCGCGGCTGACCTTCCCGTCCAGGACCCGCGACCCGGCGATGACGCCCAGGCGCGGAATCTTGATCGGCATCAACACCTCCACCCGGCCCTCGTGGACCTGGCGGTAGGTCGGCTCCCGGAGGCCCTTGGCCGCCCGCTCGACGTCCTCGGTCAGCTTGTAGATGACGTCGTAGTAGCGAACCTCGACCTTCTCCCGCTCGGCCGCCTTGTCGGCGGCGGCGGTGGGCTTCAGGTTGAAGCAGACGATGATCGCGTTGGAGACGCTGGCCAGCAGCACGTCGGAGTCGGTGACGGCGCCCACGCCCTCGCCGACGATCTTGATCGCGACGACCGGATCCTCGATCTTCTGGAGCGCGCTGCGAACCGCCTCCAGGGCGCCCTGGGCGTCGGCCTTGATGACCAGGTTGAGCTCCTTGACCTCGCCTTCCTTGGCGCGGCGGGCGAGCTCCTCGAGGGTGACGCGCGGCGCCCCGGTGGCCGCGGCCTCGTAGGCCCGCTTCTCCTGGAGCTTGGCGAGCGCGATGCCGCGGGCGGACTTCTCGGAGTTCACGACCTGGAAGATGTCGCCGGCGGTGGCGACCTCATCGAGGCCGGAGACCACGACCGGCGTCGCCGGACCCGCCTCGGTGACCGACTCGCCGCGGTCGTCCTGGAGGGCGCGGACGCGGCCGTAGAGGTGGCCGACCACGAAGTAGTCGCCGACCCGAAGCGTGCCCGACTGGACCAGCACCGTCGCCACCGGGCCCCGCCCGCGCTCGATGTGCGCGTCGACGATGGTCCCGATCGCGTTCCGGTCGGGGTTGGCCTTCAGGTCCTCGATCTCGGTGGTCAGGACGATGGTGGTCAGCAGGTCGTCCAGGCCGACGCCCGTCCTGGCGGACACGTGCACGCACTCGAACTCTCCGCCGTAGTGGGTGGTCACGATGCCCTGCTCGGCCAGCTCGGCGTGGACGCGGTCGATGTTCGCGTTGTCCTTGTCGATCTTGTTGATGGCCACGATGATGGGGACCTTCGCGGCCCGGGCGTGCTGGATGGCCTCGACCGTCTGCGGCATCACGCCGTCGTCCGCCGCGACCACCAGGATCACGACGTCGGTGACCTGGGCGCCGCGCGCTCGCATGGCCGTGAAGGCCTCGTGGCCCGGGGTGTCGATGAAGACGATCGGCTTGCCGTCGGCGGTCTCGATCTTGTAAGCGCCGATCCGCTGGGTGATGCCGCCGGCCTCGCCCGCCGCGACCCGGGTCTGGCGGATGGCGTCCAGGATCGAGGTCTTGCCGTGGTCGACGTGGCCCAGCACGGTCACGATCGGCGGTCGCTCGACGAGCTTGCCGGCGTCCTCGCGGGCGAGGGAGCTGAACAGCTCCTCGCGGCTGGTGACCGTGACCTTTCCGTCGCCGGTCCCGCCGTCCTGCTCGATGGCGACCGTCTCGCCGGCGGCGATCGGCTCGACGATGACGCCGAACTCGTCCGCCACGATCGAGGCGGTGTCGAAGTCGATGACCTGGTTGATGGTCGCCATCAACCCGTTCTGCATCAGCTTCTTGATGACGTCGACCGCGCCGACGCCGATCTGGTCGGCGAGGTCCTTGACGGAGACGTTCGGTGGGAGCTGGATCTTCCGGTCACCGGTCGCCACCTTGGTGGCCACGGCGGTGCTGCTGAGGGCATGACGAGCCGCCTCGATCGCCACCGGGGTCAGCGGCGCCGAGGGGTTGCGGGTCAGCTTCCTCTGCTGCAGGAAGTTGACCAGCTCCTTCTGGCTGATGTTCAGCTCGCGGGCTAGTTCGTGCGCTCTCATGCGTGTTTCCGGGACTGCTTGTAGGCCCGGACTAAGGATTATCCCCTTTTGGCCGCATTCGAACCGCGGAGCGCCCGTTCGAGGCTGCGGCGCTTGGCGGCCAGCTCACGGCAGGCCGGGTCGTCGTGGAGGTAGGCGCCGCGTCCCCGCGCCCGGCCGGTCGGGTCCTCGACTATCTCGCCCGCCGCGCTGCGCACGAAACGGGTCAAGCTCCGCTTGCCCGCTTCTTCACGGCAGGCGACGCAGGTGCGGACCGGCTCAACCGAGGTTTTGGGCATCTTCGGTGACCGGGGCCGGCTTGATGTCGATCCGCCAGCCGGTCAGCTTGGCGGCCAGGCGCGCGTTCTGGCCGTCCTTGCCGATGGCCAGCGAGAGCTGGCCGGGCGGAACCCGGAGCAGCGCCGTGTTGGTGGCCCGGTCCAGCGTCACGTCGACCACCGTCGCCGGGCCGACGGCCGCAGCCGCGAAGGTGGCGGCGTCCTCCGACCAGGGGACGAAGTCGATGTGCTCACGCCCCAGCTCGGCCAGCAGCGAGCGGTGGCGCACTCCCTTGGGCCCGACGCAAGCCCCCACCGCGTCGATGGCGGGGTCTTCCGCGGCCACGGCGACCTTGCTTCTAAGGCCGGGCTCGCGCGCGATCGCCTTGATCGTCACCGCGCCGCTCTTGATCTCCGGCACCTCCGCCTCCAGCAGCCGGCGGACGAAGAGCCGGCTGGCCCGGGAGACCTGGACCTGGGGCTGGCGGGCGGTCCGCTTCGCCTCCAGGATCACGACCATCATCGGCTTGCCGGGCCGGATCTCCTCGCCCGGGATCTGCTCCTCCGGCGGCATCACGCCCTCGGCCCGGCCGCCCATGTCGAGGTGCACGGTGCCGTTCTCGACCCGGTCGATGACGCCGGTGGCCAGCTCCCCGCGGTGCTCGGCCACCTCGCTGACCGCCTTCTCCCGTTCCAGGTTCCGGATGTGGCGCAGGACGGCCTGCTTGGCGGTCTGGGCCGCCATCCGGGCGAAGTCCTCGGTGGGCAGCGTCTCCAGCACCTCCCGGCCCTCCGCGTCGTGGCTGCGGCTGGTGACCGTCATGGCCGCCGTCGCCGGGTCGATGCGCACGGTGACGTAGCCGGGCGGGTCGAAGGCGCGCCGGTAGGCGTCGGCGAGCGCCTGCTCGACCGTCCGGATGAGGTCCGGCATCGGGATGCTCAGCTCCTTGTTGAGCTCCTCCAACGCAGCCGCGAACTCGGAGTTCACAGGGACACCGTCAGGCGCGCCGCGAGGACGTCGTTCCAGGGGATCTCCAGCAATCCGGTCCTGGAGTTGTCGATCGTGATCCCGCCGTCGGCCACGCCGGACAGCACGCCCTCGACCACACCCTCGCTGTTCTCGCCGTAGCGGTAGCGCACGTTGACCTTGCGGCCGCTGAAGCGCTCGTACTCCCAGCGCTCCCGGAGCGGGCGCTCGGCGCCCGGGGAGCTCACCTCCAGCGTGTACTGTCCGCCGATCAGCTCCGACTGTTCGAGGATCGGGCCGGCGACCAGGCTGACCTTCTCGCAGTCGTCGAGGGTGACGCCGGTCGCCCTGTCGATGGAGATCCGCAGGGTCCGGCCGCCGGAGCCCAGCTGCTCGACCGAGTAGACCTCATAGCCCAGGTGCGCGAGCGT
>VBHN01000006.1 GCA_005881155.1 Chloroflexota bacterium
AGTCGTCGTACGGGTGGATCAGGGTGTACCCGGACTCGGCGACGGCCTCCTCGAGCTTCTGGTCGCGGTTGGCGAAGGTGATCCCGTCGCTCACGACCTCAGCTCCCAGCGCCTTGGTGGCGGCCACCTTGGTCGGGTTGGCGCCCTCGGGAATGAGGATCAAGGCCTTCAGTCCGGCCGTCCGGGCGGCCAGGGCGACGGCCTGGGCGTGGTTGCCGGAGCTGGCCGTCACCACCCCCGCCGTCCCCGCGGGCAGCTTCAGAACCGCATTGAAGGCGCCGCGGGCCTTGAAGGAGCCAGTGACCTGGAAGCATTCGGCCTTCAGGACCAGCCGCGGATCGAGGTCGGTGGCCAGGGCCGGGGTCCGCCGGATGTGCGGCTTCACCCGCTCGGCCGCCGCCTGCACCTCGCCCAGGTGGGCGCGGGCGAAGTCGAGGTTGGCGCTCACGCGGGCCGGGCCTCGACCGCGTCCGCCGACTCGGCCGCCGGCTGCCGCAGCCGCCGCCTCCGGAGGCTGGTGAGGACGATTCCGAAGAGGATCACGCCCATGCCGGCCAGGGTCTGCGGCGACAGCCGCTCGTGGAACAGCAGCGCGCCCCAGAAGACGGCGGTCACCGGGATCACGAAGGTGACCGAGGCGCCGCGCGTGCCGCCGAGGCTGTTGAGGATGTAGTAGTAAAGGATGTAGGCGAAGCCGGTGCCGACCACGCCCAGCACCAGCACCGCCAGCAGGGCGCCCGGCGCCGGGTGCGCCGACGGGATTGCCGGCGCGGCGATGACGAGCATCACGAGCGAAGCGATGATCAGCTGCCAGAGCGAGGATTCGACCGGGTCGACCCCAGCCAGCAGCCGCCGCTGCCCGAGGGCGGCCACCGCGTAGCTGGCGGCTCCGGCGACCACGGCCAGCCCGGCCAGGGCGCTCGCCTTGAACGGATCCTGGAGCAGCTGCGGCCCGAGCAGGATGCCCGTGCCGACAAAGCCGGCTGCGATTCCGACGTAGTTGATGCGGCTGGGCCGCTCGCTGGGCGTGACCCACCAGGCGAGGACCGCCGTCCAGAGCGGGGTGGTCGCGTTGAGGATGCTGGCCAACCCGGTCGCGATGTAGTACTGGCCCCAGGTGATGAGGAGGAAGGGGAGAACGGTCGAGGTCAGGGCCATGAAGAGGTAGCCGGGCAGCTTCCCTCGAAACCCGGGCGCCACCGGCTTGCGTCGGAGCAGGGCAAAGGCGATCAGCAGCGCGATGGCGCCGGTGCCGACCCTGACCAGCACCACCACGGTGGCCGGCATCGCGTCGACGCCGATCTTGATCAGGCTGTAGCTGAAGCCCCAGATCAGGGCCAGCAGAGCGAAGGCGCCGTAGGCAAGCAGGTAGCTGCGTCGGTCGGAGGCCAGCACCGCTAGAGGGTATCGGTGTCGATCAAGACGGTGAAGGGACCGTGATTGACCAGCTCGACGTCCATCTCCGCTCCGAAGCTGCCGGTCTGGACGGGGACACCCTGGCCTTCGAGGGAGCTGGCGAAATGTCCGTAGATTCGTTCGGCCCGGACCGGGTCGGCTGCACCGGTGAAGCCCGGCCGGCGCCCGCGGGTCAGATCGGCGAAGAGCGTGAACTGGGACACCACGAGCGCCTCTCCGCCAACCTCCTTCAGGCTCAGGTTGGTCTTGCCCGACGCGTCGTCGAAGATCCGGAGCTCGGCCGTCCGGGCGGCCAGCCTCTCTGCCGTCGCCTCGTCGTCGCCGGGCCCGACGCCGACCAGGACGACCAGCCCGGCGCCGATCTCGTTGCGGTGGCCGACCCAGCTGACCGCCGCCCGGCTGACGCGCTGCAGAACCAGCCGCACCGCGTGTTCAGCGGATCCGGCTCAGGCGCCGAGCCACTCAGCGAGGTCCGCAAAGACGCGCTCGCTGCCGGTGTCGTTGTAGGGCTCATGGAAGTAGCCGGGGTAGATGATCAGCTTCTTGCCAGGGGCCGTCGCGCGGTTGTAGACCACCTCGGTCGCGGCCGGGTCGATGATCTGGTCCCCGCCGCCGTGCGTGGCCAGGAAGGGGATCCTGATCTCGGGCGCACGTGCCTGGATCTCGGCGTTGGCCGCCTGCCACTCGGTGTAGAAACGGGCGGACATCCTGCTGTGGACCTGCGGATCGGCTCGGTAGGCGGCAACGACCGCGGGATCGCGGGAGATGTGATCGGCGTTCAACTCGGTGTCGAGGGCGATCGAGGGCGCAAGCTTGGAGGCCACCCGGCCCAGCCCGACCTTCCAGGCCGGGACCTTGCCGAGCACGCGCAGGGCGGGGCTGGAGACCACGAACCGCCGCGGCCGCAGCCGGCCCCGGACCACTGCGCTGAGCACGATCGAGCCACCGACCGAATGTCCGAGCGGGACCACCTCGCCCGAAGCCTCCTGAGCGACCTTGGCGTTGAAGGCGACGGCGTCGGCGATCAGGTCGTCCCAGCTCAGCGCGTGGCCGCGGGGCCCCTCGCTGCTGCCGTGGCCGCGGTAGTCCAGTGCGTAGGTCGCGATGCCGTGCCCGGCCATGGCCCCGGCCAGGCTGGCATAGCGACCCCCGTGCTCGCCATGACCGTGGATAACGGCGAGGGTGAGCCCGGGCGCGGCCGGCACCCAGCAACGCCAATGAAGGCGCTTGCCATCGGCGGACGTGATCTGACCTTCCCGCTCCTGCAGCGTCTCAGCCGAGATGGCGTAGCCCCCGCAGGATCTTCAGTGCCTCGCGCTCCGCCTCCAGCAGACTCGGCGCATAGGCGCGGAGACCATGCAGCGAGTAGCCCCAGCGGTCGCTCGCAGTCGCCCGAGAGTGGACCCGGTAGCCCGGCGGATAGAACTGGATCGACTGGCCGGCGACCTTCTTGATCAGCGGCCGCTTCGCGAAGTGATCTTCCAGCGTCTGGCCGGTCGGCAGCAGGCCGTTGCGAAACTCCAGGAAACGCAGCTTGAGCAGCGGGTTCTCATCGTCCCGCCAGACGGCGCGCACACCGTATTCGGCGCTGATGTCGCGAAGGAAGAAGAGCAGGACCAGGGCATCGGTCTCGTCACCGTTCAGCTTCAGAAAGCCGGCCGCGCTAACCTGCTCGCCCTCGGCCGCGAGCCGGTGCCGGAAGTACTCCGACCTGAAGAGGTCGCCGGTGAGGCGCGTCGCCATCCAGACCGGCTCGCTGCGCCACTCGCGCGCGGCTGCCAGCGCCTCGACCTGTTCCAAGAGGCGCTCCAGGCGCGCTTCCGGGATGCCGTGCAGGCGATGATGGACGACCCGTGCCACGCGCTTAGCCTACCCCCTCGTTTGCCGGCCTTTGAAGATCTCCTCCTGCCATGGCTCAGCCTTGACCTGGATCGGCAGGCGTCGGTGTCCGGCGGCGAGCAGGAACTCGCCACGTCGCGCCATCTCCAATCCCTGGCGCTGCACATCGCTGAGCTGGAACGCGCGCTGCAGCTTTTGAGCCTCCCCTGGGCGTTGGGCGCCGAAAAAGCGAATCGCGGGGTTGGTCGCCACCACCAGGCCCGCCTCGCTGCCGAGCAGGTCCCCGGCATTCTGCGTCGCAAAGACCAGCGAGCCATCGTATTTCCGGATTCGGCGTGCGAGCCGGACCACGAAGCGGCGCATGGTCGGGTCTTCGAAGAGCAGACCCAGCTCGTCAACCACCAGCAGGCGCCGCCGGCCGCGCTCCCGAAATCGGCGCCAGAGGGCCTCGGCGAGGAGGAAATGGACCGGTCCTACCATCTCCTCGCGCAGCTCGCGCATGCCGAAGACGACCATCGGCAGATCGAGGTCGACGTTTGTCGCAGCGCTGAACATCGCGCCGAGGCTGCCATGGGCCCAGCGGCCGAGAATGCGGCCGGCGCGCGCGGAAGCCGGGAGCCGAGCGGCTACGTCACCCAGCACCGGCTCCGGCAGCTCGCCATAGGCGAGGCGGATGGCTGCTTCCAACAGCGCTTTCTCGGACTCGTCGAGACCACCACAGACCGTCTCCACCAGATCCACCGTGTCGGCGACGGCAGGCCCCAGTTCGGCCTCCTCGCGCCCGCGCCCGCGCAGGTCCATCACGTTCAGCGCGTGACCGCTGCCCAGCGCCAGCTGGATGTCCGCTCCGCCGACGGCCTCGGCTACCGGACCGTACTCGTGCTCGGGATCGATGACGAACACCTGCCAGCCCTTGCGGACCGCGGCCAGGGCGAGGGTCGAGAGCAGGTAGGTCTTGCCGGCCCCCGAATGGCCGAAGACTGCGACGTTCGCGTTCTCGTGGTGCCGGTCTTCAAACGGGTCGAGAGCCACCGGCATCCCCGTGGCCCGGCTTCGGCCCAGTGGCAGGCCGGCGGCATCGGCGACCTCGACGTCGAGCCAAGGCAGCAGCGTCACCAGCGCCGAGGTGTCGAGCAGGTGCCGACGGCCAAGAGGGTCGGCGCCGAAGGACAAGGTCGCCACCCGTCCGTCGAGCTGGCGGAAGGTGGCCTCGCGCAGCACGCAGAGCGCGGCTCGGGCTGCCTCGACGACGCGGGCCGCGGCCAGTTCCAGCTCGGCGGCAGTGGTCGCGCTGAGGGTGAGGTAGGCCGCCGCGTGGAAGGCGCGCTCGACGCCCGAGGAGAGCTTCTTCTGCAGGTCGGCCGCGGCCGGCAGCGCGGCCCCGAGCTGCACGTCAGGGACTCCGCGCCGGTCGCCATCGAGCTGGGAGGCTCGCATGTGGGCGAGCTGCCGCTGCAGGTATTCACCCGCCCAGCCACTACCGAGAGGTTCGGCGTACCAGGAGAGGTCGAGGTCGAGCTCGGAAGGTACCAGGCGGAGCAGCCAACCGGGCTCCAGCTCACCTCCCGGAAAGCGGTCGAAGTACCAGGTCCGGTGCCAGCCGAAGCGGTTGCGAAAGCAGCGCGGTCCGTCCTGCCCGAAGCTGTGCGACTCGTCGGGTGGTTCGGGGACTGACACGGTGAGGCCGATCTGGGCGAGGCTCTCGAGCACGCCGGCTTGCGAACCAGGCTCGACAACCAGCAGCACCTCACGTCTCTGGGCAACCGCGCCGTCCCGCTCGAGGCGCCGAAATCGCATCACCACCTGCAGGCCGCCGCCCAGCGCATCCAGCAGGCGCCGAAAGCCGTTGCTCCAGCGCGCCTGATCGTCGGCGGTGGCGCCCACGTACCCGATGCCTTCGACCCGGAGTACGACCCTTTCCGACCGCCCTCCCGGGAGGAGCTGGCCCGGCGGCCGGAGCCGGACGGTGGGGTACCTCACGGCGGCTCGGAGTTGGCCAGCACGAAGACCGCGACTTGGGGCACCGTCGTCAGATCCTGCTCTTCCACCGCCGCGGCCTCAGGTGCTTTGCCCGTCCGCGGCCGGCGAGGCGGCGGCGCGATCAGGACGAGGCGGTAGTTCCGCAGGAGGTACCGGACGACGTCCTCGGCCCAGGCGTCAAGATGGCGCCCATCGCGGCGCATCCAACCGACCGCAATGGCGGCGCCGACCAGCAGCAGTGCGGGAACCACGCGAAGCGGCAGCCAGACCGGCTGCCGCCAGCACCAGATGGCCAGCACGCCGATCGCTGTCACGTAGCCGAGCCGGGCCGGTGAGAGCCCATAGAGGAGTCGATCCTCGAGATCGATGCCGGCCGGGATGCGCGCCCGCATGTCCGCAGGCTAGGGTCGGAGGACTTCCGGGCCAACCACGGCGGTTAAGAAGCGGCGGCTAAAATCGGAGGTCGGTTCTCGCGCCCGCGTAGCTCAATTTGGCAGAGCAGGGGACTCTTAATCCCAAGGTTCACGGTTCGAGTCCGTGCGCGGGCACCACATCTAGCTTTCGGACGAGGATCGACCACCACAGGTCGTAGCTATAAGAGATCAGCGTCGGCTGAAGGGCCCTTATGACTGCAACCGTGACTGCAACGCGGCTTGAACTTGTTA
>VBHN01000007.1 GCA_005881155.1 Chloroflexota bacterium
GCACTGGTTGGGCCTGAGCGCATTCGGCCCGCTGGCCTACACGGTGGCTGACACGGCGCTTGCACTGAGCTTGCTGGCGGGCGAAAGTCGCAGCGAGGCGGCCCGGCCCATCCCGAACCAGCTTCGGGTCGCCTTGTCAACGCGCCATACGAGCCCCGGAGTCAAGCTCGGGAAGGAGACCGCTGCAGCCATACTCCGAGCCGGAAGCGCCCTGGCCGAGGCCGGGCACGAGGTCCGGGAGGCCGATCCACCCTACCCCTCCGACATCGGCCCGCGCTTTCTGCGCCGCTGGCTGCCAGGCATCGCCGAAGATGCGCAGGGCCTGGCCGCCGAAGAGCTGGAGGCGCGGAGCCGAAAGATGGCCCGAGCGGGGCGCTTCCTGCAGCGCCGAGGCTGGGCGACGCCCGCCGCCGCTGATCCGTTTCGGACCCGCGTGCGGTCCTGGTTCGAGGATTTCGACGTGCTCGTCATGGCCACGCTCCGCGAACCTGCGCCGCCGCTGGGCAGGTGGGACGGCAAGGGCTGGATCGCGACGACTCTGAGCGTCGCCAACTGGATACTCACGCCGCCCTGGAACCTGGCCGGCCTTCCGGCCGCATCGGTACCTGGAGGAATGTCCAGCGACGGCCTGCCGATCGGGATCCAGGTGGTGGCGGCCGCCGGGCAGGAGTCGTCGATCATCCGCGTGCTGGGCCAGCTCCAGGAGCTGCAGCCATGGCCCCGTTTCGACGACGCACCGTCACCAGTGTCGATGCGCTAAAGCCGGCTGACCTCGGACGCCTTGATCTGCGCCAGGCGGCCGGCCGTCGCGGCTCCCTGCTCGCCGAGCACAGCGGCCATTGGAGTGAGCTCGATCTGGGGAAAGCGGCGGCGCAGGTCGGAGGCGTCGAAGGTCATGTCGACGGTGTCGAAGGCGACACCGGCTCCGATCAGGCCGGCGAGGTCGGGCCTGAAGGGTCGCATCAGCACCGAGAGCAGCCGCATCATCGGCACTGGAATGTGCTTCACGACAGCCTTCCTGCCGGCCGTGCGCTCGATCTGGCCCACCAGCTCGTTGAAGGTGAGGTTCTCCGGGCCGCCGACGGCCAGGATCGTCCGGCTCAGACCCGGGTCGAACAGGGCCAGTTCGAGGAAGCGAGCGACGTCTCTTGCGGAGTTGAAGTTGATCGGATTGTCGCCGCGGCCGAAGACGGTCGCCTTGCCCTCCTTGATGATCGGCCCGCCGGCAATCTCGGCCCAGAGCTCCATGAAGGGGTTCGGCCGGACGATGACCCAGTCGAGCCGGCTGGCTCGGAGTGCTTCCTCGGCGCGATATTTCATGCGCGCGAGCTCCATCGGGTGGTGGGCGGCGGCGCCTTCCATCGAGACCAGTACGAATCGACGCGTGCCCGCGGCCTCCGCGGCCCTGATGAGATTCAGGTTGCCCTCGTAGTCAACGGCTTTGGGACCCTGGCCGCCAGGCCCGAAACCTGACTCCGGAGACTCGCCAAGGCGCTGCCGGGCGCGGTCCGGGTCGCGCGTCAAGACCCGTACGGGAGTGCCCTGGGCAACCAGGAGCGGTACCAGCTCGAGCCCGAGGTGGCCGGTGCCACCGGCGACCAGGATCATTGTCGTGCCAGCTGCTGGCGGACGGCGTCGTCCACGGTCGCCCCACTCTCATCCACCGGCTCGAGATAGAAGCGAGCCCAGCCAATGGAGTCGTCGCTCACACCGAAGACGATGACGCCCCGCATCCAATGGGAGAGCCCGTCTCGCCGCCTGCCTCGCATCTCCCACTCCGTCCAGACGGTCTCGGCCACGACCGCGCCACGAACCACCTGGACCTGGATGTCGGGGACGAACGCGAAGATCTGCTCCCAGTTCCGGCGCACCTGGGCTCGGCCCCGGAACCCACGGGCAGGATGAGCCGGCGTCTGGTTCTCGTAGTCCTCTGAGAAGCACGCCGTCAAGGAGTCGAGGTCGTGTTCGTTGGTCGCGCGGACCAACCGCTCGATCACAGCCATGGATCCCGTTCCTTCCTTCAAGTCCACCCCAACACCTCAATTTCGTTCTAGTATACTGGATCTAATGGCGAGTATGAGGGGCAGGCCCCGGGCTGTCAAGGACAAGCGTGCCTACGACGCCAGCCTGCGCCGAGCCCAGGCGCGTCGGAGCCGCGATCGAATCATCGAGGTGGCACGGGCACGCTTCCTCCAGGACGGTTACGGGCCCACCACGATCTCGGCCATCGCGGAGGACGCGGGCGTGTCGGTGGACACGATCTACAAGTCATTCGGCGGCAAGCCGGGGCTGGTCCGCGCCCTGACGGCACGCGCTCTCGAGGGCGCCGGCCCGGTGCCGGCCGAGCAGCGCTCGGAGGAGCTGCAAGCCCGCGAGCGCGATCCACGGAAGCTCATCTCGGGCTGGGGCGTGTTCGTCACCGAGGTCGCGCCCTTGGCGGCGCCCATCCTGCTCCTGCTGCGCGATGCAGCCGGCAGCCACCCGGAGCTCAAGGCGCTCCTCGAAGAGGTACGCGACGACCGGCTCCGACGCATGACCGACAACGCCCGGCGCTTCGCTGCCGCCGGTCACCTTCGGCCTGGCCTCACAGTGGCCGACGCCGCCGATGTGATGTGGGCCTACACCTCTCCCGAGCTGTACGAGCTCTTGGTTCTGTACCGGGCTATGCCACTCAGAACTTTTGGTCGATTCGTCGCTGACGCCCTGATCGCGGCCCTTCTCTAGGGCGAGGTAGGGCTGGGCCTTATTTGTCCTCCCTGAGGACGTCGCGCAGTTTGCTTGCGAAGGCTTCGGGTTGGCCGGGGTATCCGAACTCGCCGCCCATGAAGCCGCCGTGATGGCTGGGGAAGACCGTCGCCCGCTGACCAAGCAGTTCGGCGGTCGCGACTGCCGCACGTCCGGTTAAGGTTGCCATCGACTCCTCGCCCACCGCGATCACGATGCGCGTCGGCGCCGCGGCCAGCGCGTCGCAGTCGGGACGATAGCTGCTGACGGGCGACGACCGGTCGGAAAGCAGCGGGTCGTCACGGGTGCCATCGTCCTGGGTCGTCATCCCGAACTCGGCGGGATCCGGCGCGGGCCTGGCGAAGTAGTCGTCGGTGAACTCTCCGGGCCAGGACGTCATCGCGATGAAGGCCGCCATTCCGGCACCCGACCCCCCGGCCTGGTACGCGTCCCGAACGCCGGCAAGGGCGCGCTCGGCGGCCTGCGCGTCCGGAAGCACCGTGATCAGGGGCGGCTCATGCGCCACCAGGGTGGTCACATCATCGGGGTGGGCCGCCACCAGCGCGAGCGCGGTGACCGCGCCGCCGCTGCTCGCGAACATCTCGACCTGGCCGACGCCGAGAGCTCTGATGACGGCGTGCACGTCGGCTGCCTGGACGGTGGGCGAATTGTCGACCCGGCCGTCTTTGCGGATGCTGCGGCCGAGGCCGCGGGGGTCATAGGTGATCACGGTGCGGTCGGGGAAGTGCGACGCCAGGGTAGTGAAGCCGCTGGCGTCCATGGGCTGGCCGATCATGAACAGCGGCCGGCGTCCGTCGGCGGCAGGAAGCGGTCCGTGGACGTCGTAGACGATCTCGGCCTCGGTGGTTACAAGCTTGTGCGTCGTCACGACGGATACACCTCTCCTTGGTCGAGAACTCATCCGGACCCACCCTACGACCTGGCGCGGCTCCGGCGGCCGGCAGCAGCGCCAGAGACGAGCCAGACGGCCGTGTCTGAGGTCAGATGCCTGTCAAGCACCGATTCTCATTCGCAGCCATAGCGTGGCCGCAACCGCTGCCGCGGCGACCATCAGCAGCAGCCCCACCATCCAGCTGGGAGGCGCGAAGGGCAGCGAACTGCCAGTGCGGGTGCCTGCCGCCGGCGGTCCGCCACCCTGGTTGGGCGCTGCCTTGGGCGCCGGACTCGGGCTGGAGCTGGTCGTGGGCGCCGGGCTGGGCGAGGTCGGGCCGGAACTCGGGCCGACGTGTGGCGGTGTGCTGGTCGGAGGAATCGAGTGCGGAGGCGGACTCGCCCCGCTGGGCTGCAGCACCAGCGTGAAGGTGCTGACCGCGAAGATGCTGCTGCCGCCCGCGTTGTTCTGGGTCGCGGTCACGCTGCGCGAACCGGGCGGCCCGGCGGGCGGCTGGAAGTGAGCCGTGAACGTCCCCGATGCGCTGACCGTGATCCGGCCCACGACGTCGCCGTAGCCCTCGAAGCTGATGCTGACGGTCCCGCAGGCAGGAGCCGGATTGCCGCAGAAGCCCGCACCGTCGGCCTGGATCACCTGCGCCGGGGTGCCCACGTCGGGAGTCAGCGTCAGGCTGGCTGCAGCTGCGTGGGCCTCTCCTGCGTTCAAGCCCAGCGCCAACCAGGTCCCCGTCAACACAGCCGCCACGCACCGCCCCACACCGAACCTAACGGTGCGGGGCAGCGCGCGGTCACGCCGGATGGTCATCCAGAGGTCTGCTTCCTCACTTGGAGGACATGCTCCAGGACGCCGAGTTGTTGGCTGTGTTGGGGTCCGAGGTCGGCGAGGACACGCTCGCAGTGCTGGTGACCAGCTTGGAGTTGCCCTGGATGAAGTAGTTGACCTGGATGCTGCGCGAGGCACCGGCCGGGATGGTGCCGATACGGCAGGTGAGGGTGCTCCCGGCCAGGGTGCAGAGGCCGCCGCTGTTGTCCGACACGTAGCGGCCGACAGTCGCCGGAGGCAGGTTGTCGGTGACCACGACGCTGACGGCGTCGGACGGGCCGCCGTCGCTGACGCCGATCTGGTAGGCGACCGTGGTCGACGGCTTGTAGGTGCTGGGGCCGGTATAGGTGATCGCCAGGTCGGCAACCGCGTGCGCGGTGGCGTGCGCGCTGGCGTTGTCCGGGACGGTGAGATCGTTGGAAGTCGTCTGAGCACTGCCGTTCATGGTCAGCACGGTCCCGTCGGGAACCGAACTGGCGACGTTGACGGTGGTGTAGACAGTGGCGCTCTGGCCGGGGTCGAGGTCGTTGAGCTGGCACTGCAGCGTGTGCGGGTCGCCCACCACCAAGGCGCAGGTGCCGCTGGAGCCGTTGGAGATCGAAGTGCCCGCCAGGCTGGTGCCCGAGGGCAGGGTCTCGGTCAAGGTGACGCCGCGGGCGGTGGACGGCCCGGCGTTGCTGATGGTGGCGGTGAAGGTCATGGTGCGGCCCGGCACCACGGGGTCCGGCGACTCGGACATGGCCAACGAAATGTCGGCTTGCACAGCCACGTTGGTGTCGTTGTGCGCGAAGTTGTTCGAGTTGTTGGGGTCGAAGGTGTCGCTGGAGACGTTGGCATCGCTGTGCAGGGTACTCGTGGTCTGCGGATTGACCTTGACCATCACCGTGATGGACCTGGCGTCGCCCGAAGCCATGACGTCAAAGCCGCAGGTGGCGGGGCTGGAAGGATCGCCGGGTACGCCGGCCTGGCAGGGCGTGCCCGCCGGGTTCGAGGTGACCGAGGTCACGGTGACCCCGGCCGGGATGGTCTGCCTGTACACCACGTGCACGGCCTGCGAGGGTCCGTTGTTCCTGACGGTGGCGTTGTAGGTGAGCGGGGTGCCGGCCGTCACCGGGTTGGGACTGGAGGTGAAAATCGTGATGGCCAGGTCCGCGACCGCCGTGTACGAGATGTTCGAGCTGGCGCTGTTGTTGGAGGTGTCAGGGTCGGGGGTGGCCGAAACGGCCGACGCCAGGTCGTTGATCGTCTGAGGCTCGCTGGCGAAGTAGCTGATCAGCACCGTGGCCCGGCCAGGCGTGCTGACGGAGCCGGCCGGAATCGTGCCCAGTGCGCAGGTGAAGGTGCCGCTCGCGGGCAGCGAGCAGGAGCCCTGGCTCGGCGTGACGGCGGTGATTGTGAAGGCGCCGCTGGAGGTCGACTTGTCCGTCAGGGTGACGCTGCGCGCGTCCGACGGACCCGTGTTGTCGACGAACACGGTGCAGTGCGCGGTCTGTCCGGCCGGCACCGTCGCATCGCAGATCTTGCTGACGGCGATGTCCGCCAGGTCGTTGACGACCACCACCGAGGTCGCGCTGTTGTTGACCGGGTTGGGGTCGACAGCCTCACCACTGCTGACGGTCGCGGTGTTCGTGATCGAGGTCGGCCCCCCGACGACCGCCGCGTTGGAATGGACGAGCACCTCGATCGTGAAGCTGATGCTCGAACCATTGGCCATGTCCGCCTGCGGGCAGCGCAGCTTGCCTGACCCGAGCGGGCTCTCGACGCAGCCGCCGGTGCTGGAAAGGAAGGTCTCGCTGCCGGGCAGGTTGTCGGTGACGACCACCTTGCTGGCGGCATCGGGGCCGTTGTTGGTCACGCCGATGGTGTAGGTGAGGTGCTGGCCCGCGGTGGCCGGGCTGGGCGACGCGGTCTTGGTGATGGCCAGGTCGGCCGAGGGCAGCTGCAGCTTCCACATGCCGCGCCCGGCGCTGCCCGCGAAGGCCACATTGTTGTTCTGGTCGAAGAAGAAGTTGGTGGGCCGGCTGATGGCCTGCGATCCCCGCATCGTGATCCAGTTGGCGCCCTGGTCCACAGAAGCAAACGTGCCGTTGACGGCGGTGCCGACCAGGATGCTGCTGCTGTTGCCGTCGAAGTCGAGCGCGGTCACCTGCTGGCCGAAGAAGCCGTCGAAGAAGCGCAGCGAGTTGCTGTTGGTGACCAGGCTGGTCAGCGCGTTGTCGGCCGTCCAGCTGGCGCCGCCGTCGGTCGTGTGCACCATGCGGCCGGCCAGGAAGTCACTGGCGTAGAGGTTCAGGGGGTTGGCCGGGTTGACGCCCCAGGTGCCCGCGCTGGTGATGCCGTTGGTGAGGGCCGTGTAGACAGCCGTCGAGTCCATCGGCCCCTGCAGCCGGAACAGCTGCGGAGTGCCCGCGACCTTGAGGCGCAGGTAGAAGGTCGGGGACGCGGCGGGGCCGCTCGGCCTGATCTCGAAGGGCGGGGTGGTGGCGGCGATCTTGGGGCCCATCTGGGTCCAGGTGCCGCCGGCGTCGGTGGTCACCCAGGTCGTCCAGGTCGGCGCCGGGTTGGGTGGAACCGTCGACGTGTCGGGCGTTACGAAGGCATAGCTGCGGGTGCCGAACTGGGTGGCGTGGAAGTTGTTCGGCACCTGGAACCCGGGTGGGTCGGAGAAGCCGACCGTCCCGGTACCACCGGGATCGGACAGGTTGTCGCTGCACCCGAAGCAGGAGCGCCAGAGCAGCTTGGCGGTACCGCTGCCGTCGTGGTCGGCGTAGGTCGCGTAGACGTCCGGTCC
>VBHN01000008.1 GCA_005881155.1 Chloroflexota bacterium
TTCCAGACGCCGGCCACGTCCTTCACCTGGGCCTGGCCGCCGAGCTTGCCCTCGGTGCCGACCTCGCGCGCGACGCGCGTGACCTCGGAGGCGAACCCGTTGAGCTGGTCGACCATCGTGTTGATGGTGTTCTTCAGCTCCAGGATCTCGCCCTCACCTTCGACGGTGATCTTCTTGGAGAGGTCGCCGTTGGCGACCGCGGTGGTGACCTCGGCGATGTTGCGGACCTGGCCGGTCAGGTTGCCGGCCATCAGGTTGACGTTCTCGGTGAGGTCCTTCCAGGTGCCACCGACGCCGGCGACCTCGGCCTGGCCGCCGAGCTTGCCCTCGGTGCCCACCTCGCGCGCGACACGCGTCACCTCGGAGGCGAAGGCGTTGAGCTGGTCGACCATCGTGTTGATGGTGTTCTTAAGCTCCAGGATCTCGCCCTGGCCTTCGACGGTGATCTTCTTGGAGAGGTCGCCGTTGGCGACGGCGGTGGTGACCTCGGCGATGTTCCGCACCTGGCCGGTCAGGTTGCCGGCCATCAGGTTCACGTTCTCGGTCAGGTCCTTCCAGGTCCCGCCGATGCCGCGGACCTCGGCCTGGCCGCCGAGGTTGCCCTCCGTTCCCACCTCGCGCGCGACGCGCGTCACCTCGGAGGCGAAACCGTTGAGCTGGTCGACCATGGTGTTGATGGTGTTCTTGAGCTCCAG
>VBHN01000009.1 GCA_005881155.1 Chloroflexota bacterium
GTTGACGTTGTCGGTGAGGTCCTTCCAGGTGCCGCCGACACCGGTTACCTCGGCCTGGCCGCCCAGCTTGCCCTCGGTCCCGACCTCCTTGGCGACGCGCGTCACCTCGCCGGCGAAGGCGTTGAGCTGGTCGACCATGATGTTGATCGTGTTCTTAAGCTCCAGGATCTCGCCCTGGCCTTCGACGGTGATCTTCTTGCTCAGGTCGCCGTTGGCGACGGCGGTGGTGACCTCGGCGATGTTCCGCACCTGGCCGGTCAGGTTGCCGGCCATCAGGTTGACGTTGTCGGTGAGGTCCTTCCAGACCCCGCCGACCCCCTTGACCTGCGCCTGCCCGCCCAGCTTGCCCTCGATGCCAACTTCGCGGGCGACGCGGGTCACCTCGCCGGAGAAGCCGTTCAGCTGGTGGACCATCGTGTTGACGGTCTTGGCGGTCTGCAGGAACTGGCCTTTCATCGGCCGGCCGTCGATCTCGGTGGCAACCGTCTGGCTCAGGTCGCCGCCGGCCACCGCGCGGATCACTCGCGCCATCTCACTGGTCGGGCGGACCAGGTTCTCGATCAGCTCGTTGACCGAGTCCACCGCCTGGGCCCAGTCACCGCCCACCGCGGGCACCGCCGCCCGCTGGTTGATGCGGCCCTCATCGCCCACGACCCGCCCGACGCGGGAAAGCTCGCGGCCGAGACGCTGGTCGGCCTCGACCACCTCGTTGAAGGTGTCCGCGATCTTGCCCGCCATGCCCGTCCAATCGTCAGGCAGTCGGACGCTGAAGTTGCCGCGCTTGAACTCGGTCAGAGCCCTCAGGAGGGCGGCTTCGTCAAGCTCGCCCGGGGCTTTGGTGGTGGTGGCCATGCCGCTCCCTCAGTTCTTGATATTTGAGTGTCCGCCTGCCTGATCCTGGCTTTTCTCCCGGGCAGACGAAGGGTCACAATCGCTATCAGGATAGCCGCGAGTTGCGGAATCAGCCAGAGGTTTCTTTTGCGGAACCGGACGTTGCCTGCATTGTGATAGCGCAACTGTAACTTTGAGGAAAGCCGGGCGCGCGCTCCGCCGCTTTCGGCATTAGAATCGGCGCCGCTACATGGGGGGAAGGCCAGAACCCGCCGGCAACGGCGGCGACTCGGCTTCGACGCCGTCCAACATGGTCTTTCTCGAGAGTCATGCGGACGTCGCCGACACGATGCGCTTGATCCTCGAGTCGACGGGCGAGGGGATCTGCGGCGTTGACACGCGTGGTCATTGCACCTTCGTCAATCGCGCTGCGGCGCGCCTGCTCGGCGTCGAGCCGCCGGACCTGGTCGGCCGCAACCTGCACCGGCTGACGCACCATTCGCGCCCCGACGGCAGCCCCTTCCCGGAGGAGGAATGCCCGGTCTTCCGGACCGCGGCAGAAGGCGTCAGCTCGCGCCTCGAGAGCGAGCTCTTCTGGCGGCCGGACGGCACCTCCTTCCCGGTCCAGTACTCCAGCTACCCGATCCTCGACGGTGGGGTCAACAAGGGCGCCGTGCTCGCCTTTTCCGACATCAGCGAGCGGCGCCGGATGGAGGACGAGCTGCGCGCGGCGAACGTCAAGCTCACGGCCCACGTGGCCGACCTGGAGCGGCGCAACCACGAGGCCAACCTGCTCAACGAGATGGCCGACATGCTCCAGTCCTGCTTCACGGCCGAAGAGGCGCAGGCCGTGATCGCCGCCTCCATCGAGAAGCTGTTCCCGACCGAGTCCGGCGCGCTCTGCATGCTCAACGAGCGCAACCTGGTGGAGGCGATCGCGGCCTGGGGCCGGCCTCGAGGGGGCGAGGAGATCTTCGCGCCGGAGGACTGCTGGGCGCTGCGCCGCGGCCAGGCGCACGTGGTCTCCGAACTCCGCCAGGAGCTGCGCTGCGCGCACGTGGCCGCGGGCGACGCTCCCTACCTGTGCGTCCCCATGATGGCCCGAGGCGCGGCCATGGGCGTGCTGCACGTGATGGTCTCCCGGAATACGCCCGTGAGCCGTTGCGTCGAGGAGATGGAGCCGCTGGCCAAGACGGTCGCCGAGCACCTGGGCCTGGCGATGGCGAACTTCAACCTCCGCCAGACGCTGCGCATCCAATCCATCCGCGACCCGCTGACCGGTCTCTTCAACCGCCGCTACATGGAGGAGACCATCAACCGCGAGATTCCGCGCGCGACCCGGTACCAGCGGCCGCTGGGGATCATCCTCTTCGACATCGACCACTTCAAACACTTCAACGACAGCTTTGGACACCCGGCCGGGGACACCGTGCTGTCGACCCTCGGCGAGTTCGTGCGCGGGCACGTCCGCTCCGAGGACATCCCCTGCCGGTACGGCGGGGAGGAGATCGTGCTGATCCTCCCCGATGCGCCCCTGGAGGTGACGCTGGCCCGCGCCGAGGTGATTCGGACCGGGGTCTCCGAGCTCCACCTCGACTACCGCGGCAAGCCGCTCGGCGACCTCGCGATCTCTTTGGGCGTGGCCGTCTTCCCGCGGCATGGGGCGACCGGCGACACGCTGCTTCGGGCCGCCGACGAGGCGCTCTACCGGGCCAAGGCGGGTGGCCGCAACCGGGTCGAGCTCGCCACCGTTCCCGAGTAGCACCCACACCGGCGCCCACCTAGACTCCGCCGCATGGGCGGCCGCCGCACCAACCTGGCGCTGCTGTTCCTGCTCGGCATCGTGTTCGTGACCGGCTGGCTGGCCTTCTCCTTCTATGCCTGGCCGTCCAGGTTCGCCTTGCTCGTCCACTCCGTCGGTGGGCTGGCGGTCGTCGCTCTGCTGCCCTGGAAGTCGATGCTGGCGCGGCGCTCCCTGCTCCGCCGGGGTCCCGGCGCCGCCGTGCTTTCCGGCCTGCTCGGCGCGCTGCTGCTGGTCTCCCTGGCCTTCGGGCTCCTGCACAGCGCGGGTTGGCCCGACCTCTGGACCACGCCCGGCCTGTCCTCGATCCCGGTGCTGCGCGAGCTCACCGCGATGGACCTCCACGTGGGAGCGGCCATCGCTCTCCTGCCACTGCTGGTCTGGCACTGGCTGCTGCGGCCGTTGAAGCCACGCGCCACCGATCTCTCCCGGCGCCTGCTCCTGCGGGCGGGCCTGCTGGCCGGCCTGTCCGCGGCCACGCTCGCCGTGCTTCCGGCCGGGCGGCGCCGACTGACCGGTTCCTACCAGCTGGCCGAGCTGCCGGTCACCTCCTGGATGCTGGACCCGGTTCCCACCCTGGACGCGGCCGGCTGGTCGCTGCTCGCCGGCTCGCGTCACATCGGCTACGACGAGCTCGCGGCCTTCAGCGACCGGGCTCGCGCGGTCATCGACTGCACCGGCGGCTGGTACTCCGAGCAGGAGTGGGAAGGCGCCTGGCTGTCACGGCTGCTGCCCCCGGCCGAGCTGGCCGGCGCACTGAGCGTGTCAGTCGTCTCGGTGACCGGATACAGCCGGCGCTTCGCCGTCGACGACCTGCCTCGGCTGCTGCTCGCCACCCGGGTCGGCGGTTCCGAGCTCGCGGCCGGCAACGGCCACCCGGCGCGCCTGGTGGCGCAGGGATGGCGCGGCTTCTGGTGGGTCAAATGGGTCCGCGAGATCCGTGTCGAGGGCTTGCCCTGGTGGTGGCAGCCGCCCTACCCGCTGCAGTAGCCGAGCTCAGATCCCGAGGATCCGACCCAGAAGCTTGCTGCCGACCGCCTCGGCGGCGGGCATCTCCTCGACGATCCGGCCCTTCTCCATGAAAGCCGCCCGGTCGGAGACGCGGAGCGCCACCTGGTGGTTCTGCTCCGCGAGCACGATCGCGACGCCGGTCCTCTTCAGCTCCAGGACCAGCCTGGCGATGCTCTGGACGACCACCGGGGCCAAGCCCTCGGTCGGCTCGTCCATCAGGATCACGGTCGG
Source organism: Chloroflexota bacterium (assembly GCA_005881155.1). Taxonomy (GTDB): domain Bacteria; phylum Chloroflexota; class Dormibacteria; order Dormibacterales; family Dormibacteraceae; genus CF-105. Next base: position 3,875 of record VBHN01000009.1, read on the forward strand.
GTTGCTCATCAGGGCGCGGCCCATGGCCAGCATCTGTCGCTCGCCGCCGGACAGGCCGCCGGCCAGGTTGGCCTTGAGCTCGCCCAGCTTGGGAAACGTCTCGTAAACCCTGGCCTTGTTCCAGGCGGTCCCGTTCGAGCGCCCGCGCCGGGCGGCGATGTCGAGGTTCTCGGCGACGGTGAGGTTCGCGAAGCAGCGGGCTCCGGAGGGCATGTAGGCGATGCCCGCCTGGGCTCGGCGGTGGGCGGGAAGGCGAGCCAGCTCGCGGCCGTTGACGTTGACCCCACCCTGGGCGCCGGGCAGCAGGCCCAGGATGCCCATCAGGGTCGTGGTCTTGCCGGCGCCATTTCGGCCGAGCAGGGCGATGGTCTGCCCTTCCTCCACCTTCAGGTCGAGGTCGAAGACCACGTGGGACTTGCCGTAGTGGACGTTGAGGCCGGAGACCTCCAGGACGGCTATGCCGTCTCCTCCAGCTCGCCCAGGTAGACCCGCTGGACCTGGGGGTCGGCGCGGACCTCTTCCGGCGTGCCCTCGGTGAGCACCTGCCCAAGGTGCATCACGGTCACCGTCCGGGCGTTGCCGAAAACGACCGACATGTCGTGCTCGCAGAAGAGGACCGTGAGCTTCTTGTCGGTCGCGATCCGGCGCACCAGCTCCATCGCTTTCTGCGTCTCGTAGGTCGACATCCCGGCGGTCGGCTCATCGAGCAGCACCAACCGGGACCCTAGGGCGAGCGAGATCGCGATCTCGATCGCTCGCTGATCGCCGTGGGACAGCTGCCCGGCCGGCAGCTGCGAATAGTCGCCCAGGCCGACCGCCTCCAGCAGGGTCAAGGCCTCGTCCCGGAACATCCGGTCGGCGACGCCCCAGGGCCGGACCGTCAGGCCGCGGTTGGCGAGCATCGCGTACTGGAGGTTCTGGAGCACGGTGAGCTTGGGGAAGATGGTGGTGATCTGGAAGGCACGGCCGATGCCCTGCTTGGCGATCAGGTGGGGCGGCTTGCCCGTGATGTCCCGGTCGCCGAAGACGATCGTCCCCCGGTCGGGCTTGAGGCGCCCGGTGATGAGATTGAAGAGGGTCGACTTTCCGGCCCCGTTGGGACCGATGATCGCGTGCCGGTCGCCCGCGTGGACGCTGAGGTCGACCGCGTGAACCGCTCGCAGGCCGCCAAACGATTTGCTGAGCCCCTGGATGGTGAGCAGCGGCTGCCCGCGCTCGGTGCTGAGGTCCCCCTGCACCGCCTCGACTTTGGCGATGACGGAGACCTCGACGTTCTCGATCGCCTCGCCCGCGCTCTCGACGGCGGTTGGCAGCTCCTCCCGCCGGTAGCGAGAACGAAGCCGCAGGAAGAGCTGGGGGAGCGAGG
>VBHN01000010.1 GCA_005881155.1 Chloroflexota bacterium
ACGGCGCGGGCATCAAATACCGCCTCAACCCGCGCCTGGTCCGCGGCCTCGACTATTACGCGCGCACCGCCTTCGAGTTCTGGCACGAGGCCATCGGCGGCCAGCAGAACGCGCTCGGCGGCGGCGGCCGCTATGACGGCCTGGCGGCCGAGATCGGCTGGCCGGACACGCCCGCGGTCGGCTTCGCGACGGGGCTCGACCGCACCGTCGCCATGCTCAAAGAGGAAGGCGTCGCGCCGGAGCCGGCTCCCGCCGCCGAGGTCCTGGTCGTGCCCGACGGCAACCTGCCCCAGGAAGCGGCGGAGGTGGCAAGAATCTGCCGCCGCGCGCGCAGCACCGCGGTCGACTACAGCGACCGGAGCCTCAAGGCGAAGATGCGCGCCGCCAACAAGCTCGGCGCTCGCTGGGTCGTGCTGATGAATGCCGGCGAGGCCGCCCGCAGGGTCGCCCAGCTCAAGCCGATGGAGGGCGGCGACCAGCGCGAGGTCGCCTGGCAGGAGCTTCCCGAGGCCCTCGCATGAGTGGCTACGGGGCGATCAAGTGCGGCGAGCTGAGGGCTGAGCACGTGGGCAAGGAGGTCGACCTCTACGGCTGGGTCGCCCGCCGCCGCGACCACGGCGGCCTGATCTTCATCGACCTCCGCGACCGCTGGGGCGTGGTCCAGGTGGTCTTCAACCCGGCCGACGCACCGGAGGCCGCGGCGCAGGCCGGGGAGCTGCGCGGCGAGTACGTCGTCCGCGTCAGCGGCGCCGTCAAGCGCCGGCTGCCGGGGAACGAGAACGCCAAGCTCCCGACCGGCGAGGTCGAGGTCCAGGCCGCGGAGCTGGAAGTCCTCACGACCAGCAGGACCCCGCCCTTCCCGATCGAGGGCGAGGCGGCGCCGGAGGAGTCGATCCGCCTCCGCTACCGCTACCTGGACCTGCGCCGCGCCGAGATGCTGCGCATCCTGGCGGTCCGCCATCGCGTCAACAAGATCATCCACGGCTACCTCGACGAGCAGCAGTTCCTGGAGGTCGAGACTCCGATGCTGATGAAGAGCACGCCCGAGGGCGCGCGCGACTTCCTGGTCCCCAGCCGGCTCCACCAGGGCAGCTTCTACGCGCTCCCGCAATCGCCCCAGACGCTCAAGCAGCTGTTGATGGTGGCCGGCGTCCAGCGCTACTACCAGATCGCCCGCTGCCTGCGCGACGAGGCGCTTCGCGCCGACCGGCAGCCCGAGTTCACGCAGCTCGACATCGAGATGTCCTTCAACGACGAGGAGGACGTCTTCGAGCTGACCGAAGGCCTGATCGCCCGGCTCTGGAAGGAGGTCGTCGGCGTCGAGCTGGAGCGGCCCTTCCCGCGGCTCAGCATCCGCGACTCGCTGCTCAAATACGGCACCGACAAGCCCGACCTGCGCTACGAGCTGGAGATCGCCGACGTCGGCGATCTCCTCAAGGACACTGAGGCGCGCATCTTCCGCCAGGTCCTGGACGGCGGCGGCGTGGTCCGAGCCCTGGCGGTCCCCGGCGGCGGCGACCTGACCCGAAGGGAGCTGGACGAGCTGGTCGGCCTCGCCAAGAGCGCCCGCGGCCAGGGCCTGGCCTGGTTCCCCGGCCAGATCGAGAAGTTCCTGACCGCGGCCGAGGTCGAGGGCATTCGCGCGGCGACCGGTGCCGAGGAGGGTGACCTGGTCCTGCTCGCGGCCGACCGGCGCCGCCGGGCGGAGACGATCATGGGCCTGGTCCGGGCCGAGGTCGCGCGGCGGAGGAACCTCGTCCGGACCGAGGAGTGGCGCTTCGCCTGGGTCTTCCCGATGTACCTCTTCGAGGAGGACGACGACGGCAACCTCACCTACGCCCACCATCCCTTCACCCGCCCGGTCGAGGAGGACCTGGCCTTCGTGGAGGAGCGCCCCTACGACGTCCGGGCCCACGCCTACGACCTGGTCTGCAACGGCTACGAGCTGGGCGGCGGCAGCCTCCGGATCTACGACCGGGAGATGCAGGAGCGCGTCTTCGGGATCCTGGGCCTGCCCCTGGAGAAGGTCCGGGAGCGGTTCGGCTTCCTGCTCGAGGCCTTCGAGTACGGCGTCCCGCCCCACGGCGGCATCGCCTGGGGCATCGACCGGGTGGTGATGATGCTGGCCGGCACCGACAACATCCGGGACGTGATCGCCTTCCCCAAGACCCAGTCCATGCAGGACCTGATGCTGGGCGCGCCAAGCCCCGTCGACCCCGTCCAGCTGGACGAGCTGGGCCTGGCGCTTAAGCCCCGCCCGCCACGGGTACCATGAGGGGACCGCGGCCGGAGCGGGGACCCATGCGCGCGTTGCCCAACAGCGTCACAGCGGGATCCCGGAGTCCGGCGGCAGACGGCAAGCCGGCTTGACCGGACGTCGAAAGCAGACGGCAGGGAACCCACCTAGGGTCCGAGAGGACAACCCCGGGGTTCTCGCTTCGGCTGCGGTCTAACTTTCGCCTTTGCACCCCGCCCTCCTCCTGCTGCCGCTCTTCGCCCTCATCGCGAGCCAGCTGTTCTACGCCTTCTGGCCCTATTCGAAACGGAACTACGGCGGCGTGCTGGCCCTGACCGCGGCTGGTTTCGGGCTCGGACAGGCCTGGCAGTACCTGGACCTGCCCTCGTTCCATTTCGGGGAGGCCAACCTTCTTCCGGCGCTGCTCTTCGCGGCGGCGCTGCAGCCGCTGGCGCCGAGGGTGCCAATACACTTTCGCTAGCCGGAAACGTTTCGCGGCCCTTGATCGGAGGTATCCAACAACTTGACGCAAGGCTTCGCGTTCCTGGCCCTCGGGATCCTGGCCCTGGTGCTCGCGCTGTTCCTGGCCTGGGTCCTGTACCGCCTGACGCGGACGCTGAGCGCGGTCGAGGAGCTGGTCGTGACCACCACCGAGGAGATGCGAGAGACACTGCCGGAAGTGCGGGAGAGCATCGGCAACGTGAACGAGCTCACCGCCGGCGTGAACCTCGGGCTCCGGGCGGTCGGGTCCGGCGCGGTTGAGATGGGCGGCAGGCTGCGGATCAGCCTGAAAGGCCCGGCGAACACGGCGGCGGCAGCCGCGCACGGCGTCAAGGTGGGGGCCGTCACCCTGTGGCGGTCATTGGTCGAAGGAGAGTGAAGCGAGTGGCTAACGAGAGCGAGAGCGGCGGCGGATTCGGCTGGGGCTTCCTGGTCGGCGGCCTCATCGGCTTCGTGGCGGGGGCCTACCTGGCCTCGGGCCCGGGCCGGAGCCAGGTCGACAGCCTGCGCAGCAGGACCATCGAGCTGACCAGCCAGCACGACCTGCCGAACAAGGCCCGCGCCTACGCGGAGCGGGCGAGAAGCGCGGTCAACGATCCCGAGCACCCGGTCGGCAAGGCCGTCCGCGAGGGTGTCGCGGCAGCCCGCCGGCGGCGGCAGGAGCTGGAGACCCGCTCGGCGAACGTCACCGACCTGACCGGCAACGGGACGCCGGAGGCCTAGGACCCGGTCCATGAGCAGCCTTTCCCGGAAAGCACTGGCCGAGCTCAAGCTGCTGGCGCAGCCGGAGATGATCTCGACCGCCAAGCGGACGGCTTCCTCGCTCGGGAGCCTGGTCGGCTTTAGCCTCGAGGACATCGACGAGCTGAACATCGCGGTGGCGCAGGCCTGTGACAGCGCGATCGTGGCGGGGCGCGAGGCCTGGGGCGACGAGGCGACCCTGAAGCTGACCTTCTGGTCGACCGACAAGGGGATGGAGGTCGAGGTGCAGGCGGTCCAACCGCGGGCGACCCAGCTGCCGACACGGCAGGCCGTGAAGAGGCCGCCGGTCGTCCACGACGAGAACCTGGACCGGATCGCCAACGAGATGATCCGCTGCTTCGTCGACGACTTCCGCTCCGCACTCGGCCCGAACCGGGTCCGCTTCAAGCTCGTCAAGTACCTGATTGGGTAGCCGGCCAGAGATTTCGCGGGAGGAGCTTCGCGCTCTGCACCGCGAGTACAGGGCCACCACCGATCCCGTCAGGAGAGACCAGATCCGGGAGAGGCTGGTGGAGGGCTATCGCAGCCTCGTCTACTTCCTCGCGCGCAAGTTCATGAACCGCGGCGAGCCGCTGGAGGACATCGTCCAGGTCGGCTTCCTGGGCCTGATCAAGGCCATCGAGCGCTTCGACCCCGACCTCGGCAACGAGTTCACCACCTTCGCCACGCCGACCATCACCGGCGAGATCAAGCGCTATTTCCGCGACAAGGGGTGGGCGATCCGCTTCCCCCGCCGCCTCCAGGAGCTCTACCAGCAGGTGGTCAGGGTCAACGAGGACCTGAAGAAGGAGCTCAGCCGCACGCCCCGGGTGGCCGAGATCGCCGAGCGGCTGAAGGTCTCCGAGGAGGAGGTTCTGGAGGCGATGGAGATGAGCCCCGCCCACGCGCCGCTCTCCCTCAACGCCTCGGTCGGGTCGGACCCGGGCGAGGACAGCCGCTCGCTGTTCGAGTCGCTGGGCAACGTCGACACCAACCTGGACCGCGTCGAGATGCGGGACGTGCTGCGCCGCGCCATGGAGCACCTGACGCCCCGCGAGCGCTCGATCATGGCCATGCGCTTCTACGACGAGATGTCGCAGTCGGAGATCGCCAAGCGCCTCGGCATCTCCCAGATGCACGTCTCGCGCCTGCAGCGGGCCGCGCTGGAGCACCTCCGCGAGGTGGTGCCCCAGGAAGCCGGCTCCTGACCCGAGTTCGGCGCCGGTAGACTGATGGGCGCCCACGGCATGACCGGGAACGAAATCCGAACACGTTTCCTAGAGTTCTTCGCCAGCCGGGATCACCTCGTCCTGCCCAGCGCGCCGTTGATACCGGAGCGGGACCCGACGACCTTGCTGATCTCGGCCGGCATGCAGCCGCTCAAACCCTATTTCCAGGGCGTGAGCCGTCCGCCCGCGCCCCGGCTCACCTCCTGCCAGAAGTCCTTCCGGACCCAGGACATCGAGGAGGTCGGGGACGACCGGCACACCACCTTCTTCGAGATGCTGGGCAACTTCGCGCCCACCGGCGACTACTTCAAGGAGGGCGCCATCCCGCTCGCCTGGGAGCTGGTCACAGAAGGCTTCCGGCTGCCCAAGGAGCGGCTCCGGGTCACCATCCACCCGACGGACGACGAGGCGGACGGGCTCTGGAAGAGCCTCACCGACGTCAACCCGGAGTGGATCTACCGGAACCAGGAGAACTGGTGGTCGGCGGGGGAGACCGGGCCCTGCGGCCCGGACTCCGAGCTCTGGTGGGACCGCGGCCCGGAGGTCGGCTGCGGGCAGCCCGACTGCTACCCGGACCACTGCGAGAGGTTCCTGGAGTTCTGGAACCTGGTCTTCATGCAGTACGACCGCCAGCGGGACGGCTCGCTGCCGCCGCTGCCGCGACCCGGCATCGACACCGGCATGGGCCTGGACCGGATCGCCTCCATCCTCCAGGGCGTGGGGGGCGTCTACGAGATCGACCTCTTCGCGCCCATCCTCGGCTTCGTCCGCGACCACGCCGGCGAGCCGAGCACGCGCTCGGAGAGGCTGATCGCCGACCACCTGCGGGGCTCCAGCTTCCTGCTCGCCGACGGGGTCCTGCCCGCCACCGAGGGTCGCGGCTACGTGCTCCGGCGGCTGCTCCGGCGGGCCGCCCTGCATGCTCGCCGGATCAAGCTGGCGCGGCCGCTGGCGGAGGGCGTCGGCGCCGTCGTCGAGGCGATGGGCGAGCCCTACCCGGAGCTGCGTGAGCGGGAGGCGCTGATCCGGCAGGCTGTCGATGACGAGGCCGGGCGCTTCCTGAAGACCGTCGACCAGGGCATGGAGCGGTTCGAGGCGCTGGCGGCCAGGTACCCCGAGGTCCTGCCCGGTGTGGCCGGCGAGCGCGGCCTGCAGATCGACATGGCCGGCTTCGAGGCGGCCATGGCCGGCCAGCGGGCGCGCTCGCGAACGATGACGGGCCAGCGCTGGCCCGACGTCCAGGCCCTGCCCCGCTCGACCTTCACCGGTTACCTCGAGCTCGAAACCGAGACGGCCATCTCCTCGCTCTACAGGGATGGTGCGCCGGTCGCCGCCGCCGAAGAGGGCGAGCAGGTCGAGGTCTTCCTGGACGAGACGCCCTTCTACGCCGAGTCGGGCGGCCAGGTCGGCGACACCGGCTACCTGCTCGGCGCCGAGGGCCGCTTCCGGGTCGAGGACACCCAGCGGCCGGCGGAGGGCGTGATCGCCCACCTGGGAACGGTTGAGATGGGCCGGATCGCCGACGGAGAGCCGGTGCGCGCCGAGGTCGACCGGGACCGCCGGAAGGCCGTCATGCGCCACCACTCGGCCACCCACCTGCTCCACAAGGCGCTCCGGACCGTGCTCGGCGAGACCGCCATCCAGCGCGGGTCCTACGTCGGGCCGGACCACACCACCTTCGACTTCTCCTTCGGCCGCGCGGTCGCCGCCGATGAGCTGCGCCAGGTCGGCCGCCTGGTCAACCAGCAGGTCCGGGCCGCGCTGCCCTTCCAGGAGAGCTTCCAGCCGATCGCCGAGGCCCGCGCCTCGGGCGCGATGGCGCTCTTCGGAGAGAAGTACGGCGAGGTGGTGCGGGTCGTCTGCTTCGGCGACTGGACCTGCGAGCTCTGCGGCGGCACCCACGTGCGCAGCAGCGCGGAGGTCGGGCTGGTGCTGATCCGCTCCGAGCGCAGCGTCAGCTCCGGGGTTCGCCGCCTCGACCTGGTCGCCGGAGAGGCGGCCGAAGACGAGCTGGAGCGCCGCGAGGGGGCGGCCGCGGCGGCTCGGGCCGATCTGGAGCGGCGGCTGCACGAGGCTCAGAAACGGATCGAGAGGCTGGAGGAGGAGCTCCGCAACGCGCAGCTGAAGGGCGGCTCGGTGGAGGCCCGGCAGCGGGCGACCCGGGTACCGCTGACCACGGCCACCGTCGAGGCCGAGAGCATGGACGACCTCCGCGCCTTCGCCGACCGCCTCCTCGAGCGGCAGGGCGGCAGGGGGATGGTGGCGGTCGCCAACACCACCAGCTACGTCGTCAAGTCCGGCGACGGCGCGCTCGACAAGCAGCTGGTGGGCGCCGCGATGGGCAGCGGGGGAGGGCCCGGGCACCTCATGCAGGGGCGGCTCGCGCACCCGCCCGAGGAGGCGTTCGCGGCGCTCGAGAGGGCGCTCCAGTAATGGGCAGGTTCAAGCTCGTCAAGCGCCGTGACGACTACTACCGCCACTTCACCGCGCTCGACATCGGCACCGACATGGTCAAGGCGCTGGTCGTCCGCCGCGACAAGAAGGGCGGCTCGGTGCTGGGCGTCGGCCGCGAGCCGCAGGAGCCGATCGCGATGAGCGGCGGCGCCATCGCCGACATCGAGTCGGTGATCCGCTCCGCCAACCGGGCGCTGGAGGCCGCCGAGGACATGGCCGGCCTCAACCCGCCGCCCGGGCAGGCGGTGGTCGGCGTGGCCGGAGAGCTGGTGAAGGGCTTCAACTCCTCCGCCGCCTACCCGCGCACCAGGCCTGAGTCCAAGATCCGCGAGGGCGAGATCCGGAACCTGCTCAACCTGCTCCAGAAGCGCGCGCTGCGCGAGGCGCAGCACCTGCTGGAGCTGGAGCGCGCCTACGGCGAGCTCGACGCCCGGCTGGTGCACTCGGCGATCACCGGCGTGCGCATCGACGGCTACCCGGTCGCCAACCCGCTCGGCTTCCAGGGCCACAACCTCGACATCACCGTCTTCAACACCTTCGCGCCGCTGACGCACATCAGCGCCATCGAGAACGTCGTCGTGGAGCTCGACCTGGAGCTGGTGGCGGCGGTCGCCCAGCCCTACGCGATCGCGCGCGCCGCGGCCATCGACGAGGTCCACGACGCCGGCGGCATCTTCGTCGACATCGGCGGCGGCACCACCGACGTCGCCCTGATGCGCGACGGCGGCATCGAGGGCACGCGCATGTTCAACCTCGGCGGCCGCTCCTTCACGCGCCGGCTGGCGACCGCGCTGAACATCACGCCCGAACAGGCGGAAGCGAAAAAGCTGCGCCATTCGGAGGGGCTGCTGGGACCGGGGGAGGAGCCGCAGGTCGCGGACCTGATGACCGCCGACGCCGAGGTCCTGATCCGCGGCCTGGTGCTCTGCCTGGACGAGCTCTCCCGCGGCGAGCGGCTGCCGGCGGGCATCTACCTGTGCGGCGGCGGCAGCCTCCTGCCGGAGGTGCTGAGCGAGCTGCGCCGGGGTGCCTGGGCGGAGGGGCTGCCCTTCGTCAGGCAGCCCGAGGTGCGGCGCCTGAGCCCCACCGACATCGGCGGGTTGACCGACACGACGGGTCTGCTGACCTCGCCCCGCGACATCGGCCCGATGGCGCTGGCGAACCACGCGCTGCGCCTGGAAGCGGATGAAAAGGACGTCGTCAACGCCGTCATGCGGCGTGTGCTGAAGTCCTTGAAGGTGTAACCTGTCGCCCGGAATTGAATAACAACGTCCCTCCCCACATGCCTGCACAGCCCATCTACCTGGACGTCGAAGAAGAGATCTCAGAGCTCATCGAGAGGCTCCGCCGGACGCCCTCCCAGGAGGTCCCGGTGGTGGTCCCGGCGAGGAGCCGAATCGGACAGAGCCGCTTCAACTTCCGGCTTCTGCGTGACTACGCGCGGGAGTTCGGGAAGCGGATCGCGATCATCTCCAACGACCGCGCGGTCCAGCAGATGGCGCAGGAGAACGGCTTCAACGCCTTCGCCGACATGCTCGACTACGGCTCTCCCGAGGCCGAGCCGGAGCTCGCGCTGGCGGGCGTGGCGGCCGGTTCGGCGCCGCCCTTCACGCCCGCGCGCGGGCCCGAGGCGCCGGCGTCGCAGCGCCCGTCGAAGCTGTCCCTGAAGCCGACGGGTTCGTACCTCAGCGAGTCGGTGCGCAACAAGAGCTGGTTCCTGCTCTACCTGGGCGCGGGGATCATCGCGATGGTGGCGATGCTTTCGGCGGTGGTGCTGGTGCCCTCGGCGTCGGTGACCTTGCACGCGCAGGCGCAGGTGCTGAGCGACACCGCGAACATCGACGCCGCGCCGAACTCGGCGCCGGTGAAGGTGCGCACGTTGACGAGCAAGCACGACCTGTCGCAGCAGTTCCATGCGACCGGCGTGAAGGTCACACCAGCCGTGCAAGCAACCGCTGTGGTCACCTTCGCAAACTCATGCAGTTCCAACAGCAGCTACACGCTTCGACCCAGCCAGATCGTGTCGACGCAATCAGGCATTCAGTTC
>VBHN01000011.1 GCA_005881155.1 Chloroflexota bacterium
GCCGCCGACCTGCAGCACCTGGACGCGGCGGGCCGGCCGCTCTACCTCCGGGTGGCGGCCCTCGCCGAGCGCGTCAATGCCGCCGGAAACGTCGGCCTGGTCGCCGGCACCACTGCCCCAGAGCAGGTGTTGGAGCTGCGGGCGGCCAGCCCGCTGCCCTTTCTGCTGCCCGGGATCGGCGCCCAGGGCGGAGACCTCGAAGCCTCGCTGCGCGCCGCCTGGAACGGCGACCCGGCAGCCTGCCTGGTCAACGCCAGCCGCTCGATCCTCTACGCGGACGACCCGGGCGCCGAGGCGGCGGCGCTGGCCCGGCGGATGCGGGCAGTGCTCGCCGCGGCATGAGCAGCGAGAGCCGAAACACCGCCCTCCTGGTGCTGGAGGGCCACATCATCGACTCCCTGATGCTGCCTTCGATCATGGACATGGTCATGGACGAGGGGGGCAACTTCACCGTCGAGGAGCTGCGCGTCGGCCAGCACAAGACCGACACCTCCTTCTGCCGGCTGCAGGTGGCCGCCGACACTCCGGAGAAGCTGGACCGGATCGTCCGCAAAGCCAAAGAGCTGGGCGCGGCGGCGGCGGACGACCATCCCGTCACGCTCGCGGAGATCCCGCGCGATGGCGTCTACCCGGAGAACTTCTACTCCAGCAGCAACCTGACCACCCTGGTGCTGCTGCCGGACAAGCGTTGGGTGACCGTCGAGCGGCAGGAGATGGACTGCGCGATCGCGGTCGACGAGGCCGCCGGTCGGGCCTGGTGCCTGCCCTTCTCGCAGGCCCACGAGGGCCTCAAGGTCATCGTCGGGCACTCCGGCGTCCGCCTCTTGCCGCTGGAGCGTTCGCGGCAGGTCGAGATCTTCGGCTTCATGACCAGCGAGGTCTCGATCGAGAAGCCCAAAAAGCTGCTGATCCAGCAGATCGCGGCCGAGATGCGGCAGATCCGGGCCGAGCAGGGCCGGATCCTGGTCGTGGGCGGACCCGCCGTGATCCATACCGGGTCGGCGCGCTATCTCTCCCGGCTGATCGAGCTCGGCTACGTCCAGGTCCTCTTCGCCGGCAACGCGCTGGCCACCCACGACGTGGAGGCCGCCCTGCTCGGAACCTCGCTGGGCGTCAACCTGGAGAGCGGCCTCCCCATCGAATCGGGCCACGAGCACCACATGCGGGCGATCAACCGGGTGCGGGCCGCGGGTTCGATCAAGGCACTGGTCGACAGCGGTGAGATCAAGACGGGCGTCATGAAGAGCTGCCTCGACCACGGCGTAGAGGTGGTGCTGGCGGGCAGCGTCCGCGACGACGGCCCGCTGCCCGAGGTGATCACCGACATGATCCAGGCCCAGGACGCGATGCGTGAACGGATCCCCGGAGTACGGATGTGCCTGATGCTCTCGACCATGCTCCACTCGATCGCGACCGGGAACATGCTCCCGGCCGCGGTCCGCACCGTGTGCGTGGATATGAACCCGGCCGTGGTGACCAAGCTGGCCGACCGCGGCTCCTGGCAGTCGATCGGGCTGGTGACCGACGTCGAGTCCTTTTTGCGCGAGCTGGTCCTGGACCTCGAATAGCTGGAGGGCTTGCCCGGCCGCCCTCTAGAATTCGGACGCTATGGCCAAAGGCAGAGACAACCGCGGGCGCGAAGACAAAAAGAAGAAGAAGCCGAAGAAGGACAAGCTGGCGGCGGCCGCCGACATGAGCTTCCGGCACCACGCCGTCACGGCGACGCCGCCGGCGACGCCACCCGCGCCGCCACCCCCGCCGACCACCGAGTCCTGACGGCCTCCCGGCCGGCGCGGCTGGCGGCCATCGGCGGGGTGGCCGGGGTGCTGAGCGGGCTGCTTGGGGTCGGCGGCGGGTTCCTGCTCGTACCTCTGCTCGTGCTCTGGGCGGGCCTCGACCAGTACCGCGCCAATGGGACCTCGCTGGCCGCTCTGATCCCGATCGCGACCGTCGGCGCCCTCATCTACTACTTCCAGGGAACGAGCCACCAGGTCGACCTCGGCTTTGCCTTGCTGCTGGTGGTCGGCAGCGTGCTGGGCGCCTACCTGGGCGCCCGGGTCCTGAACCGGATTCCGGAGCGCCAGCTCAAGATCGCCATCGCCGGTCTGCTCCTGGTCGTCGGCCTGAAGGAGCTGCTGCTGCCATGAGCGAGCTCGTCCGCTCCTCGCTCGCCGTGCTCAGCGGCTTCCTGGTCGGGCTCGTCAGCGGGACGATGGGGATCGGCGGTGGGATCCTGCTCGTCCCCCTGATGGTGCTCGGCTTCGGCTTCAGCCAGCACCTCGCGCAGGGGACCTCGCTGGCGGCGATCATCCCGACCGCGCTCGCCGGCGCCCTCGCCCACGACCGGGACGGCAACGTCGACCGCCGGGCCATCCCCTGGTTGGCCGCCGGCGGGATCCCGGGCGTGCTGGCCGGGTCCCTGGTCGCCGTCCACCTGCCGAGGACTCTGCTCGTCCGGCTGTTCGGGGTCCTGCTCCTCTACAGCGCCTACCGGATCTGGGCCACCCGCAGCGCCCGGAAGCCCGAAAAGTAGACTGACCTCACGATGAGCGGGGGCACGCTCCTCAAGGCGCTCGAGCACGGTGCCGCCAAGGACCCAGCGCTGGTGGTGCCGGGCGGTCCCCAGCTGAGCTACGGCCAGCTCCGGGAGCAGGTCTCGATGGCCGCCGACCGCCTCGCCCAGCACGGGCTCGGCCGAGGGGACCGGGTCGCCCTGGTGCTGCCCAACAGCGCCGAGTCGGTGGTTCTCTTCCTGGCCGCGGCGGTGGTCGGCACGGCGGCGCCGCTCAACCCCGCCTACAAGGAGGAGGAGTTCCGCTTCTACCTGCAGGACACGGCCGCACGTGCCCTGGTGGTGCCGCGCGGCGAGGGCGAGGCCGCCCGCCGCGCTCTGCCCGAGGACGTCGCCTTGATCGAGGCGCGCATCGACCACCACGGCCAGCTGGTCCTGAGAGCGAGCACCCCAGCGACCCCCGCCGGACCACGGCGGCGCCCCACGGTGACGACGTCGCCCTCGTCCTCCACACCAGCGGCACCACCAGCCGGCCCAAGCTGGTTCCGCTCCGGCAGCGCAACCTGGCCGCCTCGACCGACAACATCGCGGCGACCTACCGGCTGGGCGCGGAGGATGTCGCGCTCTGCGTCATGCCGCTCTTCCACATCCACGGGCTGATGGCTTCGGTCATGGCCACACTGAGGTCGGGCGGAACGGTCGTGGTCCCGCCCCGCTTCGACCCGATGACCTTCTGGCCGACCGCCACCGAGCACAGGGCCACCTGGTATTCGGCGGTGCCGACCATCCACCAGCTCCTGCTGATGCGCCACCGCGGCGAGCGGCCGGCCGGTGCCGGGTGGCTGCGCTTCATCCGCTCCAGCTCCTCGGCACTCTCGCCGGAGACCATGCGCCAGCTGGAGGACCGCTTCGGCGCCCCCGTCCTGGAGGCCTACGGGATGACCGAGGCCTCGCACCAGATGGCCTCCAACCCACTTCCGCCGGAGGACCGGCGGCCGGGGACGGTCGGGAAGGAAACCGGCGTCGAGATCGGCATCCTCGGCGAAGCCGGCGAGCTCCTGGCAGAGAACCTGGTAGGCGAGGTGGTGATCCGCGGTCCGAGCGTCATCGACGGCTACGCGGACAACCCGCAGGCCGACGCGGCGGCCTTCACCGAGGGCTGGTTCCGGACCGGCGACCAGGGGGTGCTCGACGCCGACGGCTACCTGGCCCTGGTCGGCCGCCTGAAGGAGATGATCAACCGCGGCGGCGAGAAGATCGCGCCCCGGGAGATCGACGAGGTCCTCCTTCAGCATCCCGCGGTCGGCGAGGCGGTCGCCTTCGGCTCCCCGCACCCGGCCTGGGGCGAGGAGGTGGCGGCGGCCGTGGTCCTGAAGGAGCCGATCGCCGAGAAGGAGCTGCTGGCCTTCGCCCGGGAGCGGCTGGCGGACTACAAGGTGCCCCGCAAGCTCTACATCGTGGAAGCCATCCCGCGGACCGCAACGGGCAAGATCCAGCGGCGCTCGGTGGCGGAGGCGCTCACCGAGAAGTGAGGTTTGCCGTCGTCGGCGCCGGCGCGACCGGCGGGTTCTTGGGCGCGCACCTCGCTCGGGCGGGCGAGGCGGTGCTGCTGGTCGCCCGTGGGCCGCACCTGGCAGCGATGCGCGAGCGCGGCGTCACGGTGCGGAGTGGGGAGGGGGAGTTCACGGCTCACCCGGAGTGCACCGACGACCTGGGGGCCATCCGCGCCGCGGAGGTCGTCTTCCTGACCCTCAAGGCCCACGCGCTCCCCGCCCTGGCGCCGGCCCTGGGTGCGGCCCTGGGAGCGGGGGCGGTGGTGGTCAGCGCGCAGAACGGCATCCCCTGGTGGTACTTCGAGGACCGCCACCTGGAATCGGTCGACCCGGGTGGCGTGATCGCGCGGAGCATCCCCTACCGGGCGGTCGTCGGCTGCGTGGTCTACCCGGCGACGAACGTCGTCGAGCCGGGCGTGATCGAGCACCTGGAGGGCAGCCGCTTCAGCCTCGGGGAGCCCGACGGAAACCGCAGCGAGCGCGTCCAGGCCATCTCCTCGGCGCTCGTCAAGGCGGGCCTGAAGGCTCCGGTGCAGACCCGGATCCGGGCCGAGATCTGGCTCAAGCTGCTCGGCAACGCGACCCTGAACCCGGTCAGCGCGCTGACCCGGGCGAGCCTACGCCAGATCACGACCTCGCCGGCCACGCGGGACCTGGTCCGGACCCTGATGGAGGAGGTGGAGGCCGTCACCCGGGCGCTCGGCGTCGAGCTGCCCCTGAGCGTCGAGAAGCGCCTGGAGGGCGCCGCTGCCACCGGCGACCACCGCACCTCCATGCTCCAGGATCTGGAGCTGAAGCGACCGCTGGAGATCGACGCGCTGCTGGGAGCGGTGATCGAGCTGGCGGAGGGAGAGGGCGTCGCGGTGCCTTCTCTCAAGACCGTGTACGGGTTGACCAAGCTCCTCGACGAGGTGAATCGCAGCCGAAGCTGAAGATCCGCCTCGAATGTTGTCGTTGGATCGTCGCCCCCCTTTTGTAGGTTGCCGGTTCGGTGGGGTACCGGCCGCGGATCCTGTACGTCGAGGACGACGAGGCGATCGCCGACATGTACCGGCTCGGGCTTGACCGTTCCGGCTACGAGGTGACGATCGCCCCGACGGGCCTGCGCGCTCTCCAGCTCCTCCGCGAGCGTGACTTCGACCTGGTTCTCCTGGACGTGATGCTGCCCGGGATGGATGGGATCGAGGTGCTGGAGCGGATCCGGGCGCTGCCCGCCGTGCGCCACCTGCCGGTGGCGGTCCTCTCCAACTCCGAGCTCGGCCAGTCCATGCATGACCGGGCCCGGCGGCTCGGCATCCTGGGCTGGATGACCAAGAGCGCCAGCCCGCCGGGGGTGGTCGCTCGCTCCCTGAGGCGCTGGCTGAAGCTGTCCGCTTGACGCCGCCAGGAGCCGGGGCGTAAGGTCAGAAGAGCAGAACGGTACGTACGCGTACTGTCTTGCGCCACCCGTCAAAAAGCGAACCTAGGAGCCGAGATGCTTTCGTTTGATCTCACCGACGAGCAGCGAGAGATCCGTGACTGGGTCCACGATTTCGCCGAGCGCGAGATCCGGCCCGTCGCGCACCAGTACGACGAGTCCGAGGAGTTTCCCTGGGACGTCGTCAAGAAAGCCGCCAAGGTCGGCCTTTACTCGGTCGACTTCATCCAGCAGACC
Organism: Chloroflexota bacterium; assembly: GCA_005881155.1. Classification (GTDB taxonomy): domain Bacteria; phylum Chloroflexota; class Dormibacteria; order Dormibacterales; family Dormibacteraceae; genus CF-105. The sequence goes on from VBHN01000011.1 coordinate 5,720, forward strand.
TATGCCGACGAGACCGGCCTGATGCCGGCCCTGGTCGCCGAGGAGCTGACCTGGGGCTGCGCCGGCATCGCCCTCGCCATCACCGGGACCCAGCTCCCGGTCGCCGCGATCTTCGGCCAGGGCACCCCCGAGCAGATCGCGACCTGGATCCCGGCCTGCTACGGCACCCCCGACAACCCGGTCCTAGAACGGCGACTGGCACCTCAGCGGCCAGAAGGTGTTCATCACCAACGGCGGCATCGCCGACGTCCACGTCGTGGTGGCGGCGGTGGACCCGGAGCTGGGGACCCGCGGCCAGGCCTCCTTCGTGATCGGGAAGGGCGCCAAGGGCCTGACCCAGGGCAAGAAGGAGAAGAAGATGGGCATCCGGGCCTCCCACACCGCAGAGATCCTCCTGGACGACGTGGTGGTCCCCGCCGACCAGCTGCTGGGCGGCGAGGAGAAGCTGGAGGCCAAGCTGGCCCGGGCGCGCACCGGCGAGCACGGGCGTTCGTCGGTGGCGCTGAAGACCTTCGAGACGACCCGCCCCGTGGTCGGCGCCCAGGCGCTCGGCATCGCCCGGGCCGCCTTCGAGTTCGCCCGCGACTACGCCAAGGAGCGGATCGCCTTCGGGAAGCCGATCATCGAGAACCAGGCCATCGCCTTCAAGCTGGCCGACATGGCGACCGAGATCGAGGCGGCCCGGATGCTGGTCTGGCGCGCCCTCTGGATGGGCCGCCACGGCGGCGAGTTCAAGCTGGCCGAGGGCTCGATGGCGAAGCTCAAGTGCGGCGAGGTCGCCGTCAAGGTGACCGAGGACGCGATCCAGATCCTCGGTGGCTACGGCTACATCCGGGACTTCCCGGTCGAAAAGTGGCACCGGGACGCCAAGATCTACACCCTCTTCGAGGGGACCTCCGAGATCCAGCGGCTGGTCATCTCGCGGGCGATCGCGGCCGGCTGACCTCGACGGAGATGATCGGCACCGCCAGCGGCGCGCGCGAGCAACGGCGGGAGTCCCGGCGCCGGCGGGTGCTCGAGGCCACCCTCACCATCCTGGCCGAACGCGGCTACAACGACACCTCCGTCGACCAGATCGTCGCCCAGGCGCGGACCTCCAAGACCAGCTTCTACGAGTTCTTCGAGTCCAAGGAGGACTGCGTCCGCGACCTGCTGGCGCGCGAGGGCGGCTCCCTGATCCACACCGTGACCTCCGCGGCCGCCCAGGGGACCGACCACCGGGACCGGATGCGGCGCGGGATCCGGGCCTTCGTCCACGCCTGCGCCGGCCAGCGGGAGCTGGCGCGGGTGCTGCTGATCGAGTCGGTCGGCGTCTCGGAGCGGATCGAGGCCGTCCGCCACGACCTCCAGGGGCGCTTCGCGGCGGTGGTCGAAGAGGAGGTCCGGCGGGCGGCCGAGGACCGCGACGACTTCTACGCGGCCGTCGACCCGATCGTCTTCGGGCGGGCGGTGGTCGGCGCCGTCAACGAGGCGACCGGGCACTTCCTGCATCAGCCGGGCGCGGACCCGGAGCGCCTCGCCGAAGGCCTCTGCCGGATCTTCGCGCCCTAGCAGCCTGCCTGCTTGCCGGCTAGTTGAACAGGAACCCCCAGACGTCGAAGTACATCGCCTTCGAGGTGAAGTAGTTAGTGAAGGAGAACTTGCCGGCGGCGCTGAGGGGCACGAAGTTGTATCCCTGGTTGACGCCGTTGCCGGCGGTGCCCTGGGAGGCCCAGGCACCGATGCCGTTGTCGATGGTGCCGTCCGGGTAGAGGCTGATCACGCCCGTCTGGTAGGAGCTGATCGCGCAGTAGGCGGCGGTGGCACCCGCCGGCACCCCGCTGGGCGTGCCGTCGAGCTTCTTGGTCGCGTCGATGCCGGTGACGGACTGGCCCGGCGCCAGCACCGTGCCCACGCCGTAGACGCGGCGCGGCCCGGGGAAGACCTGGAAGCTGCTGGCCTGTCGCCAGGCCAGGGCCGGCGGCCCGGAGAGCCACAGGCTGCTGTTGGCGTCGCGGACCTGCTCGAACTCGTTGGCCGTGTAGTTGGGTACACCGGCCGGCCGGGCATCCTGTCGGATGCGGCCCGAGCGGCGGGCGTAGAGTCCGATGCCCTGGTCGCTCTCGCCCGTGACACCGACGCCGACGTCGGTGATGCCGAACACACCGTAGGAGGTGGCGCCGCTGGCCCAGGCATCCACGCCGGAGGCGAGGGTCGGATTGCCGCCGCCTGGGGCATCGGAACCGCCGTGGACCCGGAGTGCGCCGCTGAGCGGGCTGGTGCCGCCCGGGAAGCCGGTGAAGCCGTTGGTGGCGTTGTCGTCGACGAGGATGGTCGGGCTCTCCGCCTTGTTGGTGGTGCTGTTGTTGTTGCCGATGACCAGGTTGGCGCCGTCGGCGGCTTGGGCGGGCACCGTTCCGAGGGCGGCGGCTCCCACCGCGCCGGCCACGCCGAGGGCGGCGGCGCCGCCGAGCTTGAGCAGGTCGCGCCGGGAGCGGGGAGTGGTGGCGGAGGCCCGATCGCCGCTCCCGCCCTCGAGGGCGGCCAGCCGAACCCGCATCTCGTCGACCTGGCGGCTCAGCTGAACAACCTGCTCTTCCAACTGTCGCTTGCGATCCATCTACCTAGTCCTCATCTCGCGGAAGCCGGGATTGCCGGGCGTGATTTCAAGGCGCACAACCTAACAGAATCAAAAGGGGACTCCAACGCGCAGAGCCCTTTCGGCTGAAGTTGACTGACGAACAGATGTTCGCTATGATGGGAGGCGATTCATGCGTTCGCTGGAGACCCAGGTCCGGCTCCGCCGGCTGCTGCGGGTCTATGCCGACTTTTCAGGGCGCCTGGCGGCCACGCCCGGCGATGGTCCGCTGGGCGAGGCGGCCCGGTCACGGCTGCTGGAGCTGGCCGGCCAGGTCCACGAGGCCTGGTCCCGCGACTCCGCCACGGTGGCGGTGCCGGCCCTGCGACGGCACGTGACGCGGACCTTGGCCGCGGTCGACCAGGCCATCGCCAGCCTGGGAACCGCGCAGTCGCCACGGCGGCTGGCCGAGGAGCTCCAGGAAGCGGCGCTGCCGCTGCTGCTGATGCTGCGCGGCATGGAGGAGGTCCCGGATCGCCAGGTCCAGGACTGGCTGGGCGCGGCCGACCTGGCGAAGACGGCCTAAACCACCCTCCCGTCCAACGCTAAGCGAAAAGCACCAATTACGCTTCCCCAAAGGTTGATCCGCCGGCGAGTGCACGTTTCAAAGCCGCATCGGTCAGGTTGCCCTCGGCCTTGATCTGGCCGTCGACGAGCACGACCGGAACGCGGAAGTCGTAGAGGCGGAGGAGCTCAAGGTCGGCATCGACGTCGAGCAGCTCGAATTCCGTGCCGGCGAGCCGCAGCAGCCGCTCCGCCTGCTCGCAGAGGTGGCAGCCCTGGCGAGTGACCAGCTCGACCCTCACGCTGGAACGCTAGCGGGTCGGGACCTTCAACAGCTCCCCCGGGTACAGAGACGGGCTCAGGCCCGGGTTGGCCTGCTGGATCTCCCAGATCCGCTCCCGCACGTCGGCTCCCGGGTAGCGCGCGGAGGCGATCGACCAAAGGCTGTCCCCGGGCTGGACGGTCACCGTCTCGAAATCGCCCGACGCTCCCCCCCACGCCGCTTTGGCCAGGCCCAAAGACAGTGCCAGCACCGCGCCGGCGACGAGTGCGATGGCGCGCAGCCGGCCCGGCCAAGCGTCGCGGGGGCGGCGCCGGGCCAGGGACCGGGACTGCGGTGTGGAAACTGCGTACATCTGTTCGGGTGAGACACTAACCGAACGCCTGTTCGGCCGTCAAGGGCCTCTATAATCCGGCGGCTTCTTTCCCGACTAGTCGACGAGGTATCGCATCCATGCCCGTTTTCATCCCCAAGCCCGACGAGCAGGCCAATTTCTGGCAGCCGTACCTCGAGCCCGGCGAGCAGGTCCAGGCCGCCTGGTGGTTCGAGCAGCGACTCCCCCTGTTGATCGCGATGCTGCTCGAACAAGGTGGAGCGATTGCCGAGCTGATCTTCTCGGCGATGCGCCATCGCTACTTCGGGGCGCTCACCGACCGCCGGGTCCTGGTCATGGGCTCGACCGGCTGGCACGACCCCATCCCCGGCAAGTTCGAGGCCTTTCCCCGAGGCGCCGTCACCTGCACCCAGTTCGCGAACTGGATCGGCCACGTCGCCATGGACCTCCAGGTCGCCGGCGAGCCCAGCGTCCGGCGCTACCGGGTCCCGCGCTCGCAGCGGCCCCAGGCCGAGCTCGCCCGGGCCCTGACCGGCGGCGGCGCGATGCCCCAGGCGGCACCCTTCCCGCCCCCCGTTCCCCCCTCCTGACAGCCACCGAACAAAAGTTTGCAGTGGCGGCCCTCCCGAAAGGAGTCCAGATGACCGAAGAGCTCAGCGAGCGCCAGTCGAAGATCCTCGACTACATCCGCTACGTGACGCGGGTCCGCAACTATCCGCCCAGCGTTCGCGAGATCGGCGAGGCGGTCGGGCTGTCCTCCAGCTCCACGGTCCACAACCATCTCAACCAGCTCGAGCGGCGCGGTCTCATCAAGCGTGATGCCAGCAAGTCGCGGACGGTGCAGCTGGTGCAAGAGCAGCAGATCGACGAGAAGCGGCGCAACGCGGTCGCCGTCCCCATCGTCGGTCACGTGGCGGCCGGCCAGCCGATCCTTGCCGAGCAGAACATCGAGGATCACCTGATGCTCTCGCCGGACATCGCCCAGGAGGGCTGGTTCCTGCTCAAGGTCCGCGGCGACTCGATGATCAACGCTGCCATCCTGGACGGCGACCTGGTCCTGGTCCGGCCCAAACCGGAAGCCACCAACGGGCAGATCGTCGTGGCCCTGGTCGAGGACGAGGCGACGGTCAAGCGTTTCCACCGCGCGAACGGGCGGGTCGAGCTGATCGCCGAGAACCCCGCCTACGCTCCGATCGTCCCCGACGACCTCACCATCGTGGGTGACGTCAGAGCGGTAATCCGCGTCCTCAACTAGGCAGCGGCTCAGGCACGGCGTAAGCCTCGAAGCGGTGCTGCGCCCGGCGCGGCACCCAGCCCCAAGCCCTCGTCCCCTCGGGCACGAACTCGGTCCGGTCGAGGCCGCCGACCTGGCGGAGGTCGTGCAGCACCTGCTCGCGCCCGTAGGGCACCAGCAGGTCGACCTCCACCACGTCCTCGCGTGAGGCCGAGTCCAGCACCTCCAGCAAGCCCTCGAAGCCGCTGCCGTTGAGCGCCGAGACGGCGACCGCCCCCGGGTAGCGCTGGTGCAGCTCCTGGACCGCCCGGCGCCGGGCGGCCGGTCCCAACCGATCGACCTTGTTCAGGGCCACCACCCGGGGCTTGTCGGCCGCCTCGAGGTCGGTCAGCACCTCCTCCACCGTCCGCGACTGGACGACCGCGGCCGGGTGGGAGGCGTCCAGCACCTGGAGCACCACGTCCGCGTGCGTCACCTCCTCGAGGGTGGCCCGGAAGGCCGCCACGACGTCGGTCGGCAGCTTCTGGATGAAGCCCACCGTGTCGGTCAGCAGGATTTCCCGCCCGGAGGGGAGGCGAAGGCGGCGGGTGGTCGGGTCGAGGGTCGCGAAAAGCCGGTTCTCGGCCCTCACGCCGGCGCCGGTCAGGACGTTCAGGAGGGTCGACTTGCCCGCATTGGTGTAGCCGACGATGGCGACCGTCTGCAGCTCAGACCGGCGCCGCCCGGCCCGCTGCTGCTCGCGCTGGCGCTGGACCTCGCCGATCTCCTTCTCGAGGTCTTTGAGGCGGCGCCGGATCCGCCGCCGCTCGACCTCGATCTGCTGCTCGCCGGGACCGCCGCGGGTGCCGATGCCTCCGGTCTGGCGGTGGTAGTCCCAGGCCCCGATCAGGCGCGGCAGCAGATGGTGGAGCTGCGCCGACTCGACCTGGAGCCGGCCCTCGTGGGTCCGAGCGTGCTGGGCGAAGATGTCCAGGATCAGCTCGGTCCGGTCCACCACCCGGGTCTTGAGCTCCCGCTCCAGGTTCCGCTGCTGACGAGGGCTCAGGTCCTCGTTGCAGATCAACAGGTCGTAGGCGTTGGACTCCCGCAGCCGGCGCAGCTCGTCCACCTTGCCTTTGCCGATGAAGAGCGCGGGGTCCACCTCCGTCCGCCGCTGGACGTCGGTGGCGACCACCTCGCCGCCGGCCGTGCGGGTGAGGTCCGCCAGCTCCGACATCTGCTCGCCCAACACTTCGGGGCTGATCCCCGGCAGCTGGACGCCGACCAGGTAAGCCCGCTCGGGCCGGGTCTCGGTCGAGATCAGACTCGCAGTGTCCTCAGGCGGTCGAGCGCCTCGTCCAGCCGGGCGTCGGGGGCGGTCACAGAGAGGCGGAAATAGCCCTCGCCGTGGGGGCCGAAGCCGACCCCGGGGGTGATGTTGACGCCCACCTGGTCGAGCACGTGGCCCGCGAAGGAGATCGAGTCGTAGCCCTTTGGAACCGGCGCCCAGACGTAGAAGGTGGCTTTGGGCGGCTTCACCGACCAGCCCAGCCGCCAGCCGGTCATGTTGTAGGTCTTGGAGACCGAGTGGAACTCGATGCCGATCTCCTTGCCGCCCGGAAACTGCAGCAGCGAGGGCGGCCGATAGCCCTCGAAGGCGATCTCGGTGTAGGGCGCGTCATGGCAGAGGATGACGCCGTTCGCGCTGCAGAACCGGATCGCCTCGGCGAAGAACTCCGCGGGCGCGACCGCGGCGGTCGGGTTGTTCGGGTAATTGAGCCAGAGCAGTTTCGCGCGGCGGCGGATGTCGGCGGGCACCGAGCCGAGGTCCGGCAGCCAGGCGTTGGCGGCGGTCAGCGGGAGCATGTACGGCTCGCCGTCGGCCATGATCGCGCCCGTCGCGTAGGGCGTGTAGCCGGGGTCGGGCGCGAGCACCACCTCGCCGGGATCGACGAAGGCGAAGGGCGCGTGGCTGATCCCGTCCTTCGACCCCAGCGTGGGCAGGATCTCGGAATCCGGATCGAGCCTGACGTCGAATCGACCTGAATACCAGTCGGCGATTGAGCCGCGCAGCTCGCGGAGTCCGACGTAGGACGGATAGCGGTGGTTGGCCGGGTCGGTCGCCGCCTCCTGGAGCGCGCTGACGATCCGCGGCGGCGTGGGCAGGTCCGGGTCGCCGATCCCGAGGCTGATGACGTCGACGCCGGCTGCCTTCTTGGCCTGGATCTTACGGTCGATCTCGGCGAAGAGGTAGGGCGGGATCCGGCCCAGGCGACGGGCTGTGGTGATCGTGGTGTCGCTCAAAAGGGGGTCTCCAGGTAGTTCAGGATAGCCGGGAGCGCGTTTGCCTTCGCCTGGAACCAACGCACCCGCGGATCCCGCCGGAGCCAGGTCAGCTGCCGCTTGGCCAGTCGCCGGTTGCTGCGCACCATCAGGCGCAGCAGCTCATCCTCGCGGACCCTGCCCTCGAGGAAGGCAACGGCCTCCGCGTACCCGGCGCCGCTCAGAGCCTGGGAAGCGGCCGGCACCCCGGCCTCGAGCGCCGCCCTGGTCTCGGCGATCAGCCCCCGCTCCAGCTGCTGCCGGCTTCTCTCCTCGATCCGCCTCAACAGCTGCTCAGACGGCAGCTCGAGGCCGACGCGGACCGCTTTCCAGGGCGGTGCCCGCCTGGTTCGCAGCCTTGCCAGGGGCGGGCCCGCCACCTCCAGCACCTCGATCGCCCGCACCAGCCGGACCCGGTTGGCGAAGTCCAGCGAGAGGTCCGGGTCGAGAGACCGGGCAAGGCCGCCAAGCTGCACCGTCGAGAGTTCCGCGAGCTCCGCCCTCCGCTCGGGTCGGGGCGGGACGCCGGCAAGGCTGAGGCCGTCCATCAAGGC
>VBHN01000189.1 GCA_005881155.1 Chloroflexota bacterium
TCATCGGCCTCGGCAGCTCCACCTTCCAGGGCAGCAACGCAATCCCCAATGGTCACGATCGGGTGCTGGAGCTGATGGCGGCGCGCGGGACATCGCTGCCGCTCGGAAGCCAGCGACCGGTGGTCAGCGCCGGCATCGGTGGCGACACCCTCCATGCCGGTTTGACCCGCGCTCAGCGTGACGTCTTCTCACAATCCGGCGTGACCGGGATGGTTGTCTACGACATCAACGACCTCGCCCAGGGACGCACCGCCGGACAGGTGGAGGCCGACTACGCCACATTGGTCCGGCAGGCGCACCAGCGGCACATCATCGTCTTCTGCTCGACGTGGGCGCCCGAATCGACCGACTTCACCCATGAGACGGAGCGCCACGCCCTCAATCAGTGGCTACTGACCTCCTCCCCCTGCGACGGAGTCGTGGACTGGGACGCGGTCCTGCGCTCGCCACTCTACCCGGACACCTATAACCCGCTCTACTTCTCCGACAGCATCCATCCCAACGCGCTCGGGCACGCCGCGATGGCGGCCGCGGTTCCCGACAGCTGGTTCACTCAGACCCTCCGGTAGGGCATCATCCCCCCACGCACCCGCACGCCGCACCCCGGAGCGCGGTCGCACAAGGTTGCGTGTCAGATGCCTGTCTGAGCCGGCATCATTGCCACCAAAATGACTTGGAGGCTAGCGGATTCGAATTCAGAAATGAGGTGGACCCGAGGGGATTCGAACCCCTGACCTTCTGACTGCCAGTCAGACGCGCTCCCAACTGCGCCACGGGCCCACGCCAGCCGGGAGTACAGGATACCCGCGGCGGCCAGGCGCTCGGGCCGTCAGCGGCCGGGGACGAAGCCGATCAGCGCGCCGATGAGAAGTCCCAGCACCAGCAGCGCTCCCGCCCGGCGGGTGTGCACGAAGGTGACCGCCGCGTACCACAACGGCCAGACCGGGAAGTTCTCCGGGCGCTTGGTTGGCCGCGGCTTTCGCAGGTGGGGCCAGGAGCGGCGGAGGCGGAGGACGCCGCCCAGGGCGATCAGGGCCGGCCAGGGCAGCGCGTGAAGCAGGACCAGGACCACAACCGCCACGTAAAAGGCGACCATCAAGCCGAGGGTCAGCGCGCGCGCCCTCCGCTCGCCGAGCAGCACCGGCAGTGTCCCGATCTTGAGTGGCGCGTCCCATTCCAGCTTGTCGATGTGCTTTCCGAAGAGCACCGTGGTGCAGAGGATCGAGTAGGGGATCGACGCAGCCAGCACCTGCCAGGGCAGGTGCCCGGTCGCTGCGAAGTAGGTGCCGCCGACCATCAGAGGGCCCCAGACCAGGAACACCACCGGCTCGCCCAGGCCCCGCTTCTTGAAGCGCAGGACCGGGGCGGCGTAGCCGACCGAGCCCAGCAGGCCGAGCAACGCGAAGACGATCACCGGCCAACCGCGGTTGGCGGTCAGCACGACCAGGATCGCCAGGTCGACCAGGTTCAGGACCAGGAACGCGGTCACCAGCGTCCGGCGCGTGGCCATGCCCGAGATCACCGGGTGGGGGGCGTAAAGCGCGCGCGGGTAATCGGCGGTGTCGGCGCCCAGGCTCTCGTCGAAGATGTCGTTCACCAGGTTGTTCGCCGCGTGGGCGAGCACGATCCCGAGCGCCGCCAGCGCGAACAACCAGACCGAGAAACCAGCTGCGCGCACGGCCAACAAGCCCGCGATCGCCGCCGAGGTGAGCGTCATGGGTTGCACGCACGCGCGCGTGAGGACCAGCCAGCGGGTCACCACGTCCGACGCGCCCGCCGGCGCGTTGCAGGTCGACATGACGATCCGCCAAGCCTCCAGCGGCCGGGTCGGTCGGGTGGCGTCGAGAGTCGCCATGAGCTGGCCAGAGTGTAGTTTTGGGCGGTGGAGCGGCGCCGACTGGGAAGCACGGAGCTGACCGTGCCGGCGATCGGGATGGGCACCTGGCGCTCCTTTGACACCGAGCAGGACCGCACGCCGATCGTCGACGAGGCCCTGGCCGCGGGCATCAACCTCTTCGACTCCTCGCCCATGTACGGGAAGGCCGAGGATTCCCTCGCGAGAGCGCTCGGCGAGCGGCGCCAGGAAGCCCTGATCGCCACCAAGGTCTGGACCGAAGACGCCGACGAAGGACAGCGCCAAATCGACCACTCTCTCTCCCTTTACGGGACGGTCGACGTCTACCAGATCCACAACCTGGTCAATGTCCCGGCGCATCTGCCGAGGCTCGAGGCTCTCAAGGAGGAAGGACGAGTGCGGGCGATCGGCGCCACGCACTACCAGGAAAGCCAGTTCGATCGTCTCGAGGAACTCATGCGCAGCAGGCGGCTGGACATGATCCAGGTGCCCTACAACCCGCTCCGACGGGACGCCGAGCGAAGGATCCTGCCCCTGGCCGAGGAGCTGCACATGGGCGTCTTGGTGATGAGCCCGCTCCAGGGCGGGATCCTCGACCGCCGGCCGGCCCCCCGGCAACTGGCCGAACTCGGCGTCGAGACCTGGGCCCAGGCGGTCCTGAAGTGGATCGCCGGCGATCCCCGGGTCAGCACGGTCCTGACCGCGACCAAGACGCCGGGCCGGCCGACCGAGAACTCCTGCGGGGGCGAACCTCCGCCGTTCACCCCGGAACAGCGAAACCAGGTGGAAGCGATATGTGCGGCCGGATAGGCTTCGACCTCCGCCCCGGCCAGCTCGCCGCTCGCTTCCCGGGCTTCCGGATCCCGGAGGATCTGCCGCCCCGCTACAACGTCGCGCCGACGATGCCGATCCTCGCCCTCGACCCGGCCGTCAAGACCGCCGCCTACTACCGCTGGGGCCTGGACGGAAACTCCAGCACCGGCCATTTCAACATCCGCGAAGAGACCGCCGCCGACAACCCCCGCTATCGCCGGCTGCCCCCAGTGATCATCCCGGTCAGTCACTTCTACGAATGGTCGGGAAGGCAGCCGATGAAGATCGCCCGAGCCGACGGCGAACCGCTCTTGATCGCCGGGCTCCGCGGCCACTGGGAGGGCCTGCCGGCGGTCACCATGATCACCACCGAGGCGCGGGGGGCGATCGTGCCTTTCCATCACCGGATGCCGGTCTTGCTCGAGGAGGCCGAGCTGATCGCGGCACCGGTCTCCCAGCTCCTCAACGATGTCCGCAACGAGGGCCCCGAGCTGCTGAACGAACCGGCCGAGCTGCAGCTCAGACTGCTGGGCTGACGGCTAGCCCGCGAAGAACTCGTTCATCGGCGTGGCGGCGCCATCGCCGGCGGCCAGCGGAGCCAGGCCCCAGTTGTCCTCGACGGTCCGCAGCAGCGAGTAATGGTCGTAGCGCGTGCTGGAGCGGTAGCCGGTCTTGACGCCCGCGCCGGCGAACACCGTCAGCACCCGGTCGGAGCCCCCTTCCCCTTCGTCGAAGGTGACCACCAGCAGCGAGCGCGACCCGGTGAAGGCGGGGGAGGACAGGATCGCCGGGACCTGGCCCGCGAGCCAGGCGTCGCCGGTTGCCAGCGAACAGTCGTGCGCATCGCTGCAGAGGTCGGGTGTGACGAAGGCGAGGTTGGGCGCGCCGGCCCCGCCGAAGTCCGAGGCCAGCTGGTCGTAGGGCACGATCCGCCCACAGCGCGCCGGGTCGTTTCGGATGCCGTCGAAGTAGATGAAGGGATCGTGCTTCTGCGCGTACCGGCCCGAGGAGCCCACGAAGCAGGGCCGCGGGATTCCCTCTTGGTACGCCTTCCAGGTCTTCCCCGCAGCCTCAAACGAGTCTGCCACGGACGGGGCCGAGACAAAGCAGCCGGTGCAGTCGCTGCCGATGCCGAAGGTGCTGCCGCCGATCATCGCGAGGTAGTTGGGAAGGCTCGGATGGGACACGCCGCTGTAGTCGGTGGCCAGGCCGCCCGAGGCCGCCAGGGAATTCAGGTAGGGCGCGGAGGGGCTGCCCAGCACGTCCTCCAGGGAATGATTCTCCATGACGATGACAACCACGTGGTCGAAGCCGGGCGGCGGCGTGGGCGCTGGCGTCGGCTTAGCCGCGAGGCTCGGCGAAACGGCAGCCGACGCGGCCGGCGGGGGCGTACTTCGCGCGGCCGAGCGAGCACCCCGCCCAGGCAGGGCCAGACCGGCAAAGGCGAACACCGCGACCACCGCGACCACCACCAGCAGAGAGGTCGCGAGCAATACAACCAGGGAGCGGCGAGACAAGACCCGACCGATTCTGCCAAACCGGGGCCGCGAAACGCAGGCCTCCTGTTAAGGCGAAGAAGCCAGCGCCAGGCAGCGTTCCGCAGCCACCCGGAGGTGACCGGTGAACGCCTCCACGTCGGGCACCAAGCCCGGGTCCGCGGTGAGGCCGAAATAGACCTCCCCGTTGTAGGACACGATCGCGATGCCGAGTCCCATCGACGGGTACAGGGGCGCGAACGGCCAGACCTCCAGGAGCTCCGCCCCACCGCTGTACAGCGGTACCTGCGGCCCGGGGATGTTGGTGACATTCAGCTTCGCCCCCGCCTGCGGCGTCGACATCAGCCGCCCGGCCAGCACCAGCAGCGAGGCCGGCGCCCAGTCGGCGAGCCCGGCCAGCTTGTCCGCGGCGATCGCCTGGCCCGTCCGCTTCAGCCGCCCGGTGGTGATCGAGATCTTCCCCAGCCGCTCCTCCAAGGACATCGCGCCGGTCGGCATCTTGACCACCATGCCGCTGATCCGGTTGCCGAGCCGGCCGCGGTCGGAGGGGTCCCGGACCGAGACCGGGCAGAACACCCGGATGGCCTCCGGCACCTTGTTGCCCCGCGAGCTGAACCACTGGTGAAGCCCCTCGGCGATCACTGCCAGGACGGCATCGTTGACGGTGCACCCGTAGCGGTTCTTCAAAGCTTTGAAGGTCGTCAGCGGCACCTTCAACCCGCGCCCGGTCCGCTTGGGCCCGATCGAGCGGTTCCAGAACAGCTCCTGGTCGGGCAGGGCCATCGAACGGCCCAGGTGCCACCAGCCGATCCAGGGCTGCCGCCAGGCCTGCCAGGCGTCGCGCAGCTGAACGCCGCCCGAGCCCGAGGCGGAGGGGTTCCACAAGACGCGCCGAAAGAGCCGCCAGCTGGAAGGCGCCGGCCGCGGCTCCCACGGCCGGGCAGGCTTGGGCGTTCCCGTCCCGACCGGATCGGCATCCAGGAGCAGGGAGAGGATGTCGACGGTCGCGATGCCGTCCAGCATCGCGTGGTGGGCGCGGTTGACGACCACGACCTTCTCGCTCTTCAGGCCCTGGACGATGGTCACCTCCCAGAGGGGCCGCCGGTGGTCGAGGGGCCGGGAGAGGATCCGCATCACCTCGGCTCGCAGCTGGGCGGCCGAGCCCGGCGCAGCCAGCACCACCCGGCGCACGTGCTGACCCAGGTCGAAGTTCGCGTCGTCCACCCAGACCGGGTGGTCGAGGTTGAAGGGAACGTACTTGATGCGCTGGCGGTAGCGAGGCACCAGGTGCAGGCGCTCGGAGATGGTGGCCTCGATGCCCAGTGCCCCGGCCCCGCCCGGCACCCGCGAGCCGGGCCCGAAGACGTAGACGGTGCCGATGTCCAGCGGCGTGTCCGCTCGTTCCGCGTAGAGGAACCACGCGTCGCGCGCGCTCAGGGACTCGGACCAGGTCTTCTGCTCGATGGGCGTCATTTAAATACGTGAGCCACAATGCGGGACACCGAAATGTCCGACGACCTCGCAACCCGCGTCGTCGACTCCCTGAAGCGCAGCTCGGGCGGCGGCGACGACCACCGGGCCGCCCACGCCAAGGGCTTCTGCCTGGAGGGGACCTTCAGGGCGACGCCGGCGGCTCGTGACCTGACCCGCGCGAAGCAATTCAGCGGCGAGCCGATCCCGGTCAGCGTCCGCTTCTCCAACGGCAGCGGAAGCCTGGCCGCGCCTGACTACCACGTCGACGGGCGCGGGATGGCGGTCAAGTTCCGGCTGCCCGACGGGACCGCCAGCGACATCGTCTCGCTGACGCAGAAGACCTTCTTCGTCAGGACGCCCGACCGGAGGGCCAGGCGGCGATCGGCGAGGTGCTCTTCTCGGAGCCGCCGGCCGGCTACACCCGCTGCGAGTACCACGGGCTGCATGCCTTCAAGTGGACGGGTGAGGACGGCTCCGAGCGCTACGTCCGCTACCACTGGCTGCCCGAGGACGGGGTCGCGACCCTGTCGCGCGAGGAGGCGAAGGAACGCGGCCGAGATTACCTGCGGGCCGAGCTGGCCGGCCGCCTCGAGCGCGGCCCGGCCGCCTTCACCCTCGAGCTGCAGGTCGCCGGAGAGGGAGACGACAGCGCCGACCCGACCCAGGAATGGCCGGCGGATCGAGAGCGCGTCACGGCCGGCCGGCTGGAGCTGACCAGGATCGCCGCCGACCAGGAGGAAGGCTGCGAGAGGCTGGTCTTCGACCCGCTCCGGCTGACCGACGGCATCGAGGGCTCCGCGGACCAGATCCTGAACTTCCGACCCCGTGCCTACGACGTGTCCATCCGCCGGCGGCTGAAGCTAGGTTAGACGCATGCCACGCGCGCTCTGGACCGGGACCATCAGCTTCGGCCTCGTCAACATCCCGGTCCGACTCCTGCCCGCCACCCGCCGCCGCAACGTCCGCTTTCACGAGATCGACAGCGTCACCGGGCAGCGCGTCCACCACGAACGGGTCCGCTGGCCTCAGTCCGAGGAGCTCGAGCGCGAGGACCTCGCGCCCCGAGATGGCGAGGCGCAAGAGTTCGCACCGCCGGCCCGCGAGGTGCGGCGGGAAGAGATCGTCAAGGGCTACGAGGTCGCGCCAGACGTCTACGTGGTCGTCACCCCGGAGGAGGTCGAGCAGCTCCGCCCGGAGCGGACCAAGACCATCGACATCGAGGAGTTCGTGGACGCTTCCGAGGTAGACAGCCTCTATTTCGACGCCGGCTACCACGTGGTCCCGCAGCGCGAGTATGAGCGGCCCTTCGCCCTCCTGGTCGAGGCCCTGGAGCGCAGCGGCAAGCTCGCCATCTCCTGGATCGTGCTCCGCCAGCGGCGGCACCTGGCGGCGCTGCGACCCCGGCAGGGCATCCTGCTGCTGGCCACGATGTACTTCGGCGACGAGGTCCTGCAGGTCGGAGAGCTCGGCACTCCCCCGAGCGAGAAGCCCTCCGAGCGGGAGCTGAAGATGGCCGAGCTGCTGGTCGGCACGATGAGCGGCAGCTTCGACCCGTCGCGCTACGAGGATGCCTACCGGCGGCGGCTGCTGGACCTGATCGAGAGCCGGAAGGGCGAGGCGCGGCCGGCGCCGGAGCCCGAGGATCGCCCGGCGACCAGCGGCGTCGAAGAGTTGATGGCCGCCCTCGAGGCGAGCCTCCGGGAGGTCCGGGACCGGCCAGGGCGCAAGCGCTCGGGAG
>VBHN01000190.1:0-2918 GCA_005881155.1 Chloroflexota bacterium
TCGACAGCTGCGGAGCGCCGGTCGACTGGTACGCGACCCTGCTCTCCCGCCCGGTGCCGCGTTCAGGCAACCCGGGGCGGGCGCCGGCGGCCCGGCCGCTCTGCGCGCTGGAGCCGAAGCCCGACCTCACGGCGGGCGTGGCCGGCGGCGTCGTGGTCGGCGCCGTCGCCACCGCAGCTGCCGTGGCGGCGGGTGGCGTGTCTGGCGGTTGGGACGTCCCAAGGGCCGCAGGCGACCCACTGGGTCGCCGGTGAGAGCGTCGAGGTCGCGTGAAGGGGTGGAAGCAGGAGGAGCGCATCTGTCGATGCGTGACGACGACGGGCCGGGCCCCCTGAGCCCGCCATCGGCGCTCTCAGCGGACCCTATGACGGGCCAATTGCCAGACGCGCCACCTAGGAGGCCTTCCTGACCGCCTCCAGCTTCGGCGGCGGCTCGTACTCCCAGCTGGCCGGCTCGCCTTCCACGAACCCGACCTTGAGGAGGCCGGCCCGGTCGACGGCGCGCCGATACATCTCGACCTCGTTGTGCGGCCTGCCGTCGAGGAGGATCCAGGCGGCCTGCAAGGGGTCAGCGTGGCTGATCAGCGCCACCGGGTGCTCGGGCGTCTCCCGGACGACCCGGCGCGCGACGTCAAGCACGCGCCCGCCCAGCTCGGTGATGGCCTCGTCGCCGGGCATCATGCCGCGCCGCATCTTGTGGAGGTACCAGCGGGGCCGGAGCAGCGGCACCATCCAGTAGCGGACACCCTGGAGGTAGCGGCTGAACTCGGCCTCCCGCAGCTCGGGGTCGAGCTCAACCTCGACCGGTTCCGGCAGCCTCTCGGCGATGATCCGCGCCGTCTCCTGCGCCCGTTCCAGGGGGCTGGAGACGATCCGCCGGATGCCGGTGCCGGACAGCCGCTCTGCCAGCGCCTCCGCGCGGCGGCGGCCGAGATCGCTGAGCGGGAAGCCCTCGAGGTGGCCATAGAGCACGCTCTGCGGGTTCTCGACGTCCGAGTGCCGGATCAGGTAGACCGTCGTCACTCAGCTAATTGTGCTGAGTAGCCGCGGCCGGCCTCGGCAGGGCGGCCGGCTAGCTCATCTGACTGACGAGGTGCACCTTGTTCGAGCCGTCGGAGCGGCCGTCCATGAGGGCCAGCGTGGCGGACTGGATGAGGTCCTGGCGGCCCATCCGGTCGGGGTTCACCGTCGCCAGCCCCAGGGAGAGCGTGATCCTCTCCCACTGGCCATGGCCGGCCGCGTACTGGTGGGCGGCCACCGCGTGCATCACCTTGTCGGCGGCGACCATTGCCCCGGCCTGGTCCGTCTCCGGCAGCACCATGCAGAAGCGGTCGCCGAGATAGCCGACGGTGTCGATGTCACGGACCGCGCCGGCCAGCACCTCCGCAAGCTCGCGCAGCAGGTCGGCGCTTTGGGCCGGTCCGTGGTCGTTGGCGATGAACTCGGAGTGGTCGAGCATCGCGACCAGCACCGAAATCGGCCGCTTGTACCGCATCGCGCGGCTGGTCTCGTGGTCGACCAGGGCGCCGGTGAAGGCGTCGTTGAAGAGCCCCGTGGTGCCGTCGACCACGAACAGCGCCCGCGTGTTCGGGTCGTCGCGGCCCGTCGCGCAGTTCGAGCAATAGTTGGCGCCAGGCTCCATCCGGGCGCCGCAGGCGCCGCAGTGAATCGCGGTCGAGATCATGTGCGCGGTATTTAACCACCAAAATTGGGCCGTGGCCGATCAGCCGGATCTCTTCGGGGAGCCCGCGGGCGAGGAGCTTGGCCTTCCGCTCGCCGCCCGGCTGCGGCCGAGGACCTTCGCCGACCTGGTCGGCAACCAGAAGCCGGTCGGCGTCCTGCGCGGCCTGGCGGAGGCGGGCACCCTCCCGAGCCTGGTCCTCTGGGGACCGCCCGGCAGCGGCAAGACCACCCTTGCCCACCTGATGTCGGCCGCGGTCGGCGCCCGGCAGGTCTCCCTGAGCGCGGTCACCTCGGGCGTCGCCGACATCCGCCGCGTCATCGCCGAGGCCCGGCAGGCGCGCAAGCTCGGCCAGCGCACGGTGCTTTTCATCGACGAGCTGCACCGCTGGAACAAGGCGCAGCAGGATGCGGTGCTGCCACACGTGGAGGACGGCACCGTGACCCTGATCGGGGCGACCACCGAGAACCCGTCCTTCGAGGTGATCTCCCCTCTCCTCTCGCGGACCCGTGTCTTCCGGTTGGAGGCGCTCAGCGACGACGACCTTCGCCAGATCGTTCAGCGGGGCCTGGCCGAGCTCGCCGTCCAGGTGGACCCGGACGCCCTCGAGGCGCTGGTGAATGGCGCTCGCGGCGACGCCCGGATCGCCTTGAACGGCCTCGAGACGGCCGCCAACCTGGCTGCCGGCCAGCCGCTCAAGCTGGCCCAGGTCGAGGAGGCGCTGCAGGCCAAGCACCTGCTCTACGACAAGTCCGGCGACCAGCACTACGACATCGTCTCGGCCCTGATCAAGAGCATCCGCGGCAGCGACCCGGACGCGGCCGTCTACTGGATGGCCCGGATGATCGAGGCCGGCGAGGACCTGATGTTCGTGGCCCGGCGGCTGGTGATCTCGGCCGCCGAGGACGTCGGGCTGGCCGACCCGCAGGCGCTCAGCGTCGCGGTGGCGGCCCAGCAGGCCGCGCACTTCGTCGGCCTCCCCGAGGCGGTGCTGCCGCTCAGCGAGGCTGCCGTCTACCTCGCTCGGGCGCCGAAGTCGAACACGGCCATGCGTGCCTACGGCGCGGCGGCCGAGGCGATCCGCGAGACCGGCAACCTGCCGGTCCCGGCGCATCTCCGGAACGCCCCGACCCGCCTGGCCAAGGCGATGGGCCACGGCAAGGGCTATCGCTACCCACACGACTTCGAGGGCGCAAAGGTGGACCAGCAATACCTGCCCGACGCGCTCAAGGACCGCC
>VBHN01000190.1:2946-8928 GCA_005881155.1 Chloroflexota bacterium
CTTTTGATCTTCAAACCCGATGCCGCCTACCGGCTCGCGGTTCGGGCCTCGATCTGGCGCTGGCTGGAGGCCCGCGACGACTTGAAGCTGACCGGCCTGCGCTGGTTTCATCCGCGCGCCGAGCTGATCGAGCAGCACTATGACTTCCTGAAGGAGCGGCCCTTCTTCGGCTGGCTGGTGGACTTCATGAGCGCGCTGCCGGTCATCGTCGGCCGGCTGGAGGCGGAACCCGCCGACCTGGAGCGGATCCGCTTCGACCTCGGCGAGACCCAGATCCAGAAGGCGCGCCCGGGGTCGCTGCGTGAGCGCTACGGCATCTACGGGGGGGTCAACTGCCTGCACCTGTCCGACTCCCCGGAGAGCGGCGAGAGGGAGTCCGAGCTCTGGTCGCGCTACGTCAAGTTCGAAGGCGTCAACAGCAAGGGCCTGGCCGACTCCGCGGGGGCACCCGACCACACCTACCGGCTTCGCTCCCTGGCCGCCCAGTACTCGAGCGGAGTCCACAAGCAGCTGGCCGGCGAGCGGATGCTGGAGCTGCTGCAGGAGGAGACCGACCTGGGCGGCGACCGCCTCCAGATCTACTCCCGCATCATGCTCGGCGCTTTCGAGTAGGCGTCCCCGCCGCCGTTTCAATCGCTGCGATCTTGTTCGCGCGCACCGAGACGGTGCTGTTGAACAGCTCCGCGTTGGGCACGATGATCAGCTCTCCGTCCGGCCCCTTCAGGTAAGTGACCCGGAAGCGGATCTCGGTGATCGTCCCGACGTGGCCGCCGAACTCGATCTCGTCGCCGATGTTGAGGCGCCGCTCGCTCAGCAGGTAGATCCCCGAAACGTAGTTGCGGAGGATGTCCTGGATGCCCAGGGCGGCCAGGATGGTCGCCGCCAACACGCCGCTGGCGCCGAGCTGGCCCTGTCCGAAGACCGTGGCGCCGAGAACCAGCCCGACCACCACCACCGCCACGAAAGTGATCCGGGACACGACCCGGACGACCTCGGGGTTGATCCGCCGCCGGGCCAGCGCGCCCTGGACCACCCCCCGCAGCCAGCGTGCGGCCACCCAGATGACGAGGACACCGACGACCGCCACGGCCAGCTGGGCCAAGAGGGCGTTGCGGCCCTGGAAGCCCAGGAAGTCGAGCGGGATCAGCCCGGCTAGGATTCCTCGGCGCCTTCGGCGGCCGCCTCGTCGCCCTCGCCTTCCTCGGCCTCGCCCTCGGCTGCTTCGCCCTCGACGCCCTCTTCCTCGGCGACGGGCTCCTCGACCACGCGGTGGGCCTGGACCTTGACGATCATCTCCTCAGGTCCGGTCAGGACGGTGACCGTGTCAGGGAACTTGAGGTCGTGCACGCGGACCGCGTCATCGATCTCGGCCAGGCCCGAGACATCGACCTCGATCGACTCCGGGATGTCATTCGGCAGGCATTCGACGCGGATCGCATGGAGGCTGATCAATAGGTCCGCATCGCCCTGCTTGACGGGCGGAGCCTCGCCGACGATGGTGATCGGAACCTCGAGCTGCAGCTTCTCCTTGAGGTCGATGCGATAGAGGTCGACGTGCTGCGGGCCATCGTGGCGCGGGTGCTTCTGGACCTCCTTGATCAGGACCTTCTCCGGCCGGCCCCCGTCCAGGACCAGGTCGACCAGGTGCGTGCGGCCGGCTTTGGCGTAGACCCGGCGGAATTCGCCGCCGTCGAGCAAAACCGCCTCTGTGGCCTCCTTGTGGCCGTAGACGACACCGGGCACGCGGCCCTCAGCCCGCAGGCGGCGGACGTGCCGTCCGAGAACGCTTCGTTTCGACGCTTCTAGCTTCAAATCCATGCAGAACTACCCGGTGGAAGATGGGGGGTCGCCGGCCGCTAATGATAGCCAACTCGCCCAGCAGGAAACCTCTTTACGAGGTGGTGCGTTGTAGTCGATAGTGAAACCGATGGGCGGGCCCCCGCGGGTCTTGGCAGTTCTTGCCGCCACGCTCGTCGCCCTGACCGCGGTCTTCGTCTCCCAGGCCGAAGCCGCCGCCAGCACCTCCCTCGGCCAGGCTGAGTCTGCTCGCCAGCAGCTGAACCTGGACCTCCTCGCCGCCGCCGCCGGCGGCTACACGGACCAGGACGTCGGCCCGGTCCTCGACCGCCAGCAGCTGCTGCTGAGCATGCCCGCTCCCAGCGGCCCTGCCGACCGGGCGGCCTTCTACCGCGACCAGGCCCAGGAGCTGGGCAGCCTTCGCTTCACGCTCTCCGCGCTCGAGGTGCACCAGCTGGACCTGCTCCGGCGGGCGACGCAGACTCGCCTCGACGACCTCCTCTCCGAGCTCGCCCAGGACCAGAAGATGGGCGTTGACGCGCTCGACATCGCCCCTCTGCAGGCCGAGGCCGAGTCGGTCCAGCTGACCCTCAACATCGCCCACAGCCCGCAGGATTTCCGGCACGCCTTCAGCGAGATGGGCGCTCCGATCGACCAGGCGGAGCAGCTCCGGATCGCGCGCGCCGCCGACATCGCCGCGGTCCAGTCGGAGGCCGACCGCCTGGTCCAGGCGACCGCCGGCGGCCTCGACGCCCTCCGTCAGATCGGGCTTGATGCGCTTGCCGCCGGCCGCAACTATGCGACCGCCGAGGCCTACCTCCGGCTTTCCCCGGGCCGTCACTACGACCTCCTGGAGAGCAACGCCGACCGCCTCCAGGGCGCGGCCGGCCCGGACGTGGCGGTCGCGGCCGCGCTCGAGGAGCGCTACCGGGACCAGGTCCACGGCGACCTGCTCGCCAGCCTCCCGCACAAGCTGATCTTCGTCTCCATCCTGGCCGAGGAGCTCTGGGCGTACGAGGACGGCAAGCTCTTCGTCGACACGCTGATCACCACCGGCATGCCCCAGCTGCCCACCGACACCGGCCTGATGCGGATCGCCCGCAAGGAGTCGCCGGTGCACTTCATCTCGCCCTTCCCGAAGGGGTCGCCGTATGACTACGGGCCGATCAACGCCAAGTACGCGCTCTGGTTCCACCCCTCCGGCGAGGCGATCCACGACAGCTGGTGGCGGAGTTGGTACGGGCCGGGCTCGAACTTGAACGGGCGTGGCTCGCACGGCTGCATCGGCGTCCCCTACGGGCCGATCGACGCCCTCTACACCTGGAGCGACGTCGGCACCGCCGTACTCGTCATCCCGGGTGACGGGGGCGCCGTCGCCGGCCAGCTGAACGCGAAGACCTACGACGATCCCTACTGGGGATCAGGGCCGCTCACCTAGGTCCAGGCCCGACCAATCCCGGGGCTTATCATTGCGCCGCGATGAGCCAGTTCGATCCTCTCCCGCCCCCGCTCCCCCCTCTGCCCGAGCGTTCCAGCCGCTGGCGGGGCCGCTCCGGCGGCTTCTGGCTGGGCGCCGTGCTGGTCGCCGCCGGCGCCTACTTCCTGCTGGCCAACCTCGGCCTCCTGAACTGGCTGAACTGGCACCTCGTCTGGCCCGTGGTCCTGATCGGTCTCGGCCTCTACCTGGTCATCCGCCGGCTGCGCTGAGCGGCGCGTACTGGAAGACGATCACCGTCTTCCCGCTCTTCGCCTTGCCGACGGTGAGCGAGCAGGACAGGACGGGGCTCCGCTCGTGGGTGAAGCTGATCGTCCCGATCGGGTAGGGCACCGCCGCCAGCACCCGCCACGGGCTCTGCTTGAGAGCCGCCCGGTAGAAGTCATAGACGTGGTTGGGCGCGTCGGCCGTCACCCACTCGACCCCGCGTGCGCGGGGCGCGCCTCCGCCTCGAAGCGATCCGACCACCCGGGCGCCCGGGTAGAGCGGGAAGTCGGAGGGCATGTCGGGCGGGATCGAGGCCCCGGTCTGGACCGGCACCACCCCCCGAGCCGCGGGCAGCAGGAGGCGCTGGTAGGTCAGGTTGCCGACCCAGGCCGACAGCGCCACCCCCGCGACCAGCCAGGCGGCCAGCGCCGGCACCCACACCCTCCGGTCCCGGTAGAAGCGTGCCACTCAGCAGGCCGCGGGCTAGGCCGGCGCGGCGGCCTCCTCCGGGAAGCGCTCGCGTAGGAAGTCGACGATGTCCTGGAGCGGGCTGCCGGGCGGAAAGATCTCGGCCACGCCGATCTTCTTCAGCTCGGTGATGTCCTCCTCGGGGATGATCCCGCCGGCGAAGACCATGATGTCCTCGGCCTTCTTCTTCTGGAGCTCCTCGACCACCGCCGGGATCAGGGTCATGTGCGCCCCGCTGTGGAGCGAGAGCCCGATCACCTGCGCGTCCTCCTGGAGCGCGGCGTCGACGACCATCTCCGGAGTCTGCCGGAGACCGGTGTAGATGACCTCGAAGCCCGCGTCACGCAGCGCCCGGGCGACGACCTTGACGCCCCGGTCGTGCCCGTCGAGGCCCACCTTCGCCATCACGATCCGGAGCGGCATGGGTCAGATGACCGCCTGTTCGGTATAGAGGCCCCAGGCCTCGACCAGCTTGCCCATGATCTCGCCCTCGGTCGCGTAGGCCCGGACCGCGTCGAGGATGTAGGGCATCAGGTTGTCGTTCGAGCGCGCTGCCTTGCCGAGCTGCGTCATGGTCTTCGACCATCTCGCCGAGTCACGCTTGGCTCGTACGTCGCGCACCCGTTCCACCTGTCCCTGCTCCTGGCTGCGGTCGATGCGGAGGATCTCCAGCTCTTCCTCATCCTCGACCAGGAACCCGTTGACGCCGACCATGACGCGGCGCTTCTGCTCCAGCTCGGTCTGGTAGCGGAAGGCGGCGTCGGCGATCTCCTTCTGGAAGAAGCCGCGCTCGATGGCCGGGATCACGCCGCCCAGCTCGTCGATCTTTGCGAAGTAGGCCTCGGCCTGCTCCTCGAGCTCCCGCGTCAGCGCCTCCACGTAATAGCTGCCGCCGAGCGGGTCGATGGTGTTGGCCGCACCCGTCTCGTAGGCGATCAGCTGCTGGGTCCGAAGCGCGATCCGTGCCGACTTGTCGGTCGGCAGGGCCAGCACCTCGTCCATGGCGTTGGTGTGCAGCGAGTTGGTCCCACCCAGGACCGCGGAGAGGGCCTCCAGCGCGGTCCGGGCGATGTTCAGCTCGGGCTGCTGCGCGGTCAGCGAGACGCCGGCGGTCTGGGTGTGAAAGCGAAGCTGCCAGCTGCGCGGGTTCTGGGCGCCGTAGCGCTCTCGCATGTGGCGGGCCCAGATCCGGCGGGCGGCGCGGAACTTGGCGATCTCCTCGAAGAAGTCGATGTGGGCGTCGAAGAAGAAGCTCAGCCGGGGCGCGAAGTCGTCGACCTTCAGCCCCCGCTCCAGGCAGGCGTCGACATAGGCGAAGCCGTCGGCCAGGGTGAAGGCCAGCTCCTGGGCGGCGGTCGAGCCCGCCTCCCGGATGTGGTACCCGGAGATGGAGACGGTGTTCCACTTCGGCACCTCGGCAGCGCAGTACTCGATCGAGTCCACCACCAGCCGCATCGACGGCTCGGGCGGGAAGATGTACTCCTTCTGGGCGATGTACTCCTTCAGGATGTCGTTCTGGAGGGTGCCGCTGACCGCGCTCAAGGGCACGCCCTGCTTCTCGGCCACGGCCAGGTACATCGCCAGCAGGATCGCCGCCGGTGAGTTGATCGTCATCGAGGTCGAGATCGTGCCCAGCGGCAGGCCGTCGAAGAGCGTCTCCATGTCCGCCAGGGAGTCGATGGCCACGCCGCAGTGGCCGACCTCGCACCGAGAGCTCGGCGCGTCGGAGTCCTGGCCCATCAGGGTCGGCATGTCGAACGCCACCGAGAGGACGGTCTGGCCGGCCTTCAGCAGGTAGTGATAGCGGCGGTGGGTCTCGGCGGGGGTGGCGAAGCCGCTGAACTGGCGCATCGTCCAGAGCCGGCCCCGATAGCCGCTGGGGTGGACGCCGCGCGTGTACGGGAACTCGCCTGGCAGCTCCTCCTGGTAGCCGTCGAGGTCGTCGGAGCTGTAAAGAGGCTTGACCGGAACGCCGGAGATGGTCGAGGTCTCGATGCCGTCCTCGCGCGAGCCCT
>VBHN01000191.1 GCA_005881155.1 Chloroflexota bacterium
TGCTCTTCGACCTCGGGCTCTCCAGCTACCAGCTGGACGACCCCGAGCGCGGATTCAGCTTCCGCACCGAGGCCCCGCTGGACATGCGGATGGACCCGTCGCAACCGGTCTCCGCAGCCGAGCTGGTGAACCGGATGGACCAGCGCGACCTGGCCCGCGTCATCGCCACCCTCGGCGAGGAGCGCTGGGCCAAAAGGGTCGCCGAGTTCATCGTCCGCAGGCGGCCGCTGGTCACGACCGGTGACCTGGCGCGGGCGGTGGAGGCGGCGATCCCCCGGGGCGCCTGGCCGAAAGACATCCACCCGGCGACGCGAACCTTCCAGGCGATCCGCATGGAGGTCAACGACGAGCTGGGCAGCCTCGAACGAGGGCTGGAGGGCGCAATCAAGATCCTCAAACCCGGTGGGCGCATGGCGGCGATCTCATTCCATTCCCTAGAAGATCGATTGGTCAAAGCAACCATTGCAGCCGAGTCGAAAGACTGTATCTGTCCCCCCCAACAGCCAGTCTGTACCTGCGCTCACCGGGCCCTTTTAAGGGCCGTGACCCGAAAGCCGGTCCGGCCCTCCGACTCCGAAGTCCAGTCCAACCCGCGCTCCCGCTCCGCCCGCCTCAGGGTCGCCGAGCGGATCTGAAAACCGAAACGTCCTGCCCAACATCCCCGCAAACATCCCAGCACAGTCGAGGTCAACCCTTCTCTTGGTAAGCAACCCCAATATCGGTCTCAAGCCGGCCCGGCAGCGGGGCTCCCGCGCCCGGGGCCCGCTGGTCGGCTTCGGCATCCGGCTCCCGGCCCGCGCCGTCCTGCGCACGCAGGGTGTCCGCCGCCGGCGCCGCGCCCAGCTGCGCCTGCCCCAGCCGGCCGAGCTGGCGCTGCCGGCCGGGATGCGCTTCGGCGCCTTCGGGCGCGTCTACCTGCTGATCGCGGGCGTGGTCATCGCCACGCTCCTCTACCTGGTCCAGGCCGCCGGCGCGACCCAGGCCTCCTATGAGATCGGCAGGCTCCAGGCGCAGCAGTCGGACCTGGTCGCGGAGCAGGACCACCTGAAGTACGAGTCGGCGAGCCTCAAGTCCCCCGCGCAGATCGAGTCCGAGGCCGCCCAGGCCAACCTGACCCGTCCCCAGCCCTACCGCTACGTCCAGTACGCGGACGCGGGAGTCAACCTCGACGCCCCGGCGCCTCTGGGTCCCGATGACAGCCCGCTCTGGCAGAAGGCGCTCGCCGCCCTGGGCAGGACCGTGACGGGCAGCCAGGACGCGCTGGCGGCGGGGCGGTAACCGGTACCGGGGTGGCGATCGAAGCCCGAGCCGCACTCCGGGGCCGGACCGCGCGGGCGCCTCGCGAGCCCTCCTACCGGCTTCGGGTGCTGGCCCTGCTGACCGTCGCCCTGCTGGCTGCAGGCATCATCTGGGCTCGCCTCGCCTACTGGCAGGTCGTGGAGCACAAGCGCCTGGCGGCGGACGCGCTCACGCAGTACAGCAAGGTGGTCGAGCTGCCCGCCACCCGGGGCATGATCTATGACCGCAACGGCCAGGCGCTGGCGATCAACGAGACCGTCTACTCGATCGTGATCGCGCCCGACCAGGTCCGCGCCTCCCAGCGCGAGCACGTCGCCGCGGCGCTGAGCGCCGCCACCGGCAAGCCGCTGCCGGCCATGCAGGCGCTGGTCTCCTCCCGTTCCCAGTTCGCCTACGTCGCTCGCCGGCAGCCGAAGGAGGTCGCCGACCGCCTCAAGGCGCTCAACCTGGCGGGGGTCGGGCTGGAGCCCGAAAGCCAGCGCTCCTACCTGCCGGGCGGTGACCCCAACACGACCCTGGCGGCCAACCTGCTCGGCTTCGTCAACAACGACGGCGCCGGGCAGTACGGCGTGGAAGCCTTCTACCAGCCGCTGCTGGCGGGCAGGAACGGGTCGGTCTCCAGCTACCAGGACCTGACCGGGCACGAGATCATCGTCGGCGGCGAGACCCGCCACGACGCCGTCAACGGCGCCGACCTGCAGCTGACCATCGACGCGGACATCCAGCACTCCGCGGAGCAGGCGCTGGCCGCCGGCGTCGCCCTCAACAAGGCCGAGAGCGGCAGCGTGCTGGTGATGGACCCGCACACCGGCGCCATCATCGCCTGGGCCGACTACCCCACGTACAACGCCAACAACTTCGGCCAGACGCCGGTCGACCGCTTCATCGACCCGATCGCCTCCCACCTCTACGAGCCGGGCTCGACGATGAAGGTGGTGACGCTCTCGGGCGCGATCGAGAACCACGCCATCACCCCGACCATGACGATCCAGGACCCAGGTCACGTCAGCCTGGGCGGCGTGACCCTCTACGACTGGGACCGCGCCAACCGCGGGACCGTCACCTACACCAAGGTGCTGGAATCGTCGCTGAACGTGGGCGCGGTCAAGGCGATGCAGCTCGAGGGCACGGACGCCTTCTACCGCAACCTGGTCAGCTTCGGGTTCGCGCGCCCTTCCGGGATCGACGTGGCCGCCGAGTCCGCGGAGCCGCTGCGCGCCCAGCCCGACTACCGGCTCTCGGAGCTGGCGACGACCTCCTACGGCCAGGGCGTCGACGTGAACATGGTCCAGATGCTCGCCGCCCTGAACGTCGTGCCCAACGCCGGCAAGTGGGTCCAGCCGCACGTGGTGGAACGCGTTGGTGGCCGGCCGACCCAGCTCTCGCTGGCCCCGCCCCAGCAGGTGATCTCGCCCGCGACGGCCGCGCAGATGAACGAGATGATGAAGTCGGTCGTTCAGAACGGGTCCGGCCACGAGGCTCGGATCTCCGGTTTCGAGAAGGACGAGGGCGGCAAGACCGGGACCTCCCAGATGCCGGTCAACGGCCAGTACACCCAGGACGTCTGGTCGAGCTATGTCGGCTATCTGCCGGCCAGCAACCCGCGCTTCACGATGCTGGTCGTGGTCCGCAAGCCCCACAACGCGAACTGGATCGCCAACGACGGCTACATCGTGGCCGCACCGATTTGGCGCCAGATCGCCCAGGCCATCGTCCTGGACTGGCACATCAGCCCGACGCCCGGTCAGTAACCGGCTTCGGCGAAACGCCGATCCTTTAAGTAGATGTCCTCCGCCGTTCGCTTCCCTGGGTCTGCTCGGAGCTTCACGTCGGTGCACACGGACAGCCGGCTGGTCGAGCCGGGAGGCCTCTTCTTCGCGCTCAGGGGCCGCACCACCGACGGCCACCGCTTCCTCGCCGACGCGGTGACGCGCGGCGCGGCCGGGGTGGTGGTGGAGCGGCCGGTGGAGGTTGTGGGCGAGGTGGAGGTGCTGCAGGTGCCCGACGCCTGGGCCGCCCTCTACGACCTGGCCCGGCGGCGCCTGGAGGAGGTCCGGCCGATCGTCGTCGGCATCACCGGCTCGAATGGCAAGACCTCGACCAAGGAGATGCTGGCGGCGATCCTGGCCACGCACTACCGGGTTCTCAAGACGGAGGGCAACCTGAACACCGAGACCGGGGTGCCGCTCACCCTCCTCCGGCTCGAACCCGGCGTCCACCAGGTGCTGGTGCTGGAGATGGGAATGCAGGGACCGGGCGAGATCGCCCGCCTCGCCGAGCTAGCCAGGCCGGGAATCGGCATCGTGACCGGAATCGGGACCGTCCACATCGAGTTCTTCGAGTCCCAAGAGGCGATCGCCCGGGCCAAGGCGGAGCTGGTCTCAGCGCTGCCGGCGGACGGGCTTGCGATCCTCAACCACGACGATCCGCTCACCCCCATCGTCCGGGAGCGGAGCGCCGCCCCGGTCGTCACCTTCGGGCTCGAGGGCGGCGACTACCAGGGCACCGGCTACGCGGCCGGAGCCTTCACCGTCCGCGGCGTGAGGGTCCAGCTCCGACTGCCCGGCCGCCACCAGGCGCGAAACGCGCTGGCGGCCCTGGCCGCCGCCGACCGGCTGCAGGTCCCGCTCGAGGTCGGCGCTCGGATCCTGGGGGAGGTCGCCGTCGACCGCCGACTCCAGTCGTTGCAGGCTCCGGGCGGGTTCTGGGTCGTCGACGACGCCTACAACGCCAGCCCGGAGTCGATGCTGGCCGCCTTCGACGCGGTCGCCGAGCACTCGCGGCAGGGCCGCCTGCTCGCGGTCCTGGGCGAGATGCGCGAGCTCGGCCCGCTGGCAGTGGAGGCGCATCAGGAGGTCGGGAGGCGCGCGCGCGACGTCTTCGACCGGCTCTGCGTGCTCGACCTCGGCAACGGCAGGGTCCTGGCCGAGGCGGCCGGCGCCGACCTGGTGCCGGACAAGGCGGCAGCAGTCCGTTGGGTCAGGGAACGCGCGGGCGAGGGCGACCTGGTCCTGGTCAAGGCGTCCCACGGGGTCGCCCTGGAAGACGTGGTCAGCGAGCTGATGCAGGCGTGACGGCGACCGCCATCCTCTTCGACTTGCTGACCGTCGCGGTCACCTTCCTGATCGCCAGCCTCGCCTACCGGCCGTTCATCGCGCTGCTGCAGAGCCGGCGGGCCGGGCAGGTGATCCAGGAGGAGCTGCCGGCGGAGCACCAGCGCAAGGCGGGCACCCCGACCGGTGGCGGGATCCTCTTCGTGGCCCTTGCCATCCTGGGCGGGCTGCTGGCCGCGCTTGCGGGGCATCCCGGCGCCTTCGCGCCGGTGGCCGCGCTTGCGCTCGGGGGGCTGGTCGGCCTGGCCGACGACCTGCAAAAGCTGAAGGTCGGCTCGCTGGGCATCCCGGCCCGGCTGAAGTTCCCGCTGCAGCTGCTGGTGGCGGTCCCGGTGGCCTTCCTGGCCCACCACGGCCAGCAATGGCCGCTGCCCTTCGACCTTGGCTGGTGGTACTGGCCGCTGGCGGTGCTGGCGATCGCCGCCACCGCCAATGCCGTCAACCTCACCGACGGCATCGACGGCCTGGCGGGGGGCCTCTGCGCGATCGCCTTCACCGGCCTGGCGCTCTTGCTGCCCAGCGCCTCGAGCGGCGCGAAGGCGGTCGCCATGTCGGTGGTCGGAGGCCTGCTCGCCTTCCTCTGGTACAACCGCCACCCGGCCAGCGTCTTCATGGGCGACGCCGGGTCGTTGGGGCTCGGCTACGCGCTGGCGGCGATGGCCATCCAGCAGGGCTTCGTGCTGCTGCTGCCACTGCTGGGGTTGGTATTCGTGATCGAGACCCTGTCTGTCATGATGCAGGTGGCCTACTTCAAGGCCACCGGCGGGCGCCGGGTCTTCAAGATGCCCCCGATCCACTTCACGTTCCAGCTCGAGGGGTGGTCCGAGAACCGCATCGACGCGGTTTTCTGGACGGTCGGCGCGGTGGCCGCGCTGGCTTCGGCCGGCGCCGCCCGCCTGTGACGACCTCGCTGGTCGTCGGTCTGGGCCGGAGCGGCCTCGCCCTCGCCCGCTTCCTGCGCGCTCGCGGCGACCGGGTCCGGGTCTGCGACACCCAGCCGGCGGCGAAGCTGGGCGAGTACCTGGCGAAGCTCCCGAGCGGAGTCGAGGCCGTGTTGGGCGGCTACGACGACGCCGTCCTCAAGGGCTGCGACGAGGTCTATGCCTCGCCCGGCGTTCCCTGGGACGCGCCGCTGCTGAAGACGGCCCGCTTGAAGGGACTGCGGGTCGGCAGCGAGATGGACCTCTTCTTCCGCTACTGCCCGGCGGAGATCGTCGGCATCACCGGCACCAACGGTAAGACCACCACCACCGCCCTCGCCGGCGCCGTCCTGGCCCAGGGCCGGCGGCCGGTCCTGGTTGGCGGCAACATCGGCGAGACCGTGCTCGACCGGCTGGGCGACATCACGCCCCACCACTGGGTCGTGCTGGAGCTCTCCAGCTTCCAGCTGGATTGAGAGCTACCTGGCGGCCAAGGCGAGGCTGGTGCGCTTCCAGGACCGGGGCGACTGGGCCGTGCTGAACGGGCTGGACCCGATCTGCCGCGGGCTGGCCGATCAGACCTCCGCCCGCGTCGAATGGTTCGACCGTGAGCCGGACCCGCCGCTGCCCATCCCCGGCGCCCACAACCTCCTCAACGCCAAAGCCGCCGCGACCGTCGGCCGCCTCGCGGGCGTCAAGGAGGAGCTGGTCCGGGAAGCCATCGCCGCCTTCGAAGGCGTCGAGCACCGGCTGGAGCTGGTCGGCGAGTGGGGAGGGGTGCGCTGGTACAACGACTCCAAGGCGACCAACCCGGAGGCGGCGCTGGTCGGGCTCAGGTCCTTCGACGGTCAGCCGCTGGTGCTGATCGCCGGCGGCTACGGCGGAGCCGGCTTCCAACTGGACGAGTGGCTGGCGGAGATCCGCCGCCGCGCCGGGGCGGTGGTCCTGATCGGCGAGAGCGCGGAGGTCCTGGAGCGCGGGCTCGCGGACCATCCCAAGGTGGCGCGGGCGCTGGACCTGGACCACGCGGTGGAGCTGGCGGCGGGTCTGGCCGAGCCGGGCGGGCTGGTGCTCCTGAGCCCGGGCTACAAGAGCTTCGACTGGTTCACCAGCTTCGAGGATCGCGGCCGCCGCTTCAAGGCCGTGGTCCGGGCCTGGAACCAGCGCAAGGCTCGCATCTAGGCGATGGCTGTCGTAGAGGAGATCCGGGAAAGGGCCTGGCGGCGGGAGCGGAGCGAGCGCGTCCCCCGAGTCGAGGGCGACCGCTGGCTGCTGCTGGTCACCGTTCTGCTGGTCGGCACGGGGCTGGTGTTCGTCCTCAGCGCCAGCCAGGCGCTGGCCTACGTGCAGCACCTGACGGCGCTCTACTACTTCGAGCGCCAACTCGTCTCGGCCGGGCTGGGCGGTGGCGCCCTGCTGGTCCTGATGCGGGTCGACTACCACCGCCTGAAGCCCCTGATCATGCCGGGCACGGTGCTGGTGACCGTGCTCCTGGTCCTGGTGCCCCTGCTCGGCGTCCAGGTCAACGGTGCGCGGCGCTGGTTCGCGATCGGGCCCCTGGTCATCCAGCCGACCGAGCTCGCGAAGCTCGCCTTCGCGCTTTTCATGTCCGCCTGGCTGGTCAAGCGCGGCGACCGCCTGCGAGATCTGAAGGAGGGATTCGCGCCCTACCTGCTGCTGCTCGGCGGCGCCCTCGCCCTGGTCCTCCTGGAGCGCGACCTGGGCACGGCGCTGGTGATCGCCTCCATCCTCGTGGCCGCCTTCATCGCCGCCGGGGGCCGCAAGCGCCACCTGGCGCTGCTGCTGCTGGGACTGGGCCTCTGCGGCTGGCTGGCGGTCGTACTCGAGCCCTACCGGGCCGCGCGCCTGGCTGTTTTCGTCAACCCTTTCGGGGACCAGCTCAACGCCGGCTTCCAGTCCACCCAGGCGCTCTACGCCCTCGGCTCGGGCGGCATCTGGGGCGTCGGCATCGGCCACTCGGTCCAGAAGTTCCTGTGGCTGCCCGAGGCGCACACCGACTTCATCTTCGCCATCGTTGGGGAGGAGACAGGGCTGCTCGGCACCACCCTGGTGCTCCTCGGCTTCACCCTCTTTGCGATCCGGGGCTACCGGGCGGCGCTGCGG
>VBHN01000201.1 GCA_005881155.1 Chloroflexota bacterium
GAGGCGGCCGGGATGATGTCGCTGAGCAGGCGCGCCGCGGCCTCGCTGTCGACCTCGCGCTGGTGGATGGAGGCGAACGCGATCACGCGCGTGAGCGCGCCCTCCAGTTCCCGGATGTTCTTTTGGACCTTGTGTGCGATGAAGGTCAGCACGTCCTCGGAGACGTAGCCGCCGGCGGTGCCGAGCTTCGACTTCAGGATCGCCAGCCGGGTCTCGAAATCGGGCGGCTGGATATCCGCGATCAGGCCCCACTCGAAGCGGGAGCGGAGCCGGCCCTCGAGCGTCGGGATCTCTTTAGGCGGCCGCTCGGAGGAGATCACGATCTGCTTGTTGATCTCGTGGAGCGCGTTGAAGGTGTGGAAGAACTCCTCTTTGGTGCGGTCCTTTCCGGCCAGGAACTGCACGTCGTCGATGAGCAGCACGTCGACGGTTCGGTACTTGTGCCGGAACTCGCTCATCTGCGCTGTCTGGATGGAGGCGATCACCTCGTTCATGAACTGCTCCGAGGTGAGGTAGGAGATCCGCTTCTTCGGGAAGCGCCGACGTACCTCGTGGCCGATGGCGTGCATGAGATGGGTCTTGCCCAGCCCGACCCCTCCGTAGAGGAAGAGCGGGTTGTAGGCCTGGCCGGGCGAATCCGAGACCGCCATCGCGGCGGCGTGGGCGAAGCGGGAGTTGTTGCCCACCACGAAGGAGCTGAACTTGAACTTCTCGTTCAGCTCGGCGTTGAGCCCGGCCGCGAGGTCGGCCTGCTCCTCCTCCAGGTTCAGGCGCGGCTCGTCGTCCTCATCCTGCTCCTGCTGGCGTGACTGCCGGCGGGAGGTGGAGGCGGCAACCACGAAGTCGACCTCCGCCTCGGTCCCGGTGACCGCCTGGAGCGTTTCCTGGATGAGGCTCGCGAAGCGGTCCTCCAACCAATCCTTGGCCAGCTTGCTGGGAACGGCAATCCGAAAGGTGTTGCCGTCCAGCGACTGCAGCGAGGTGTTCTTCACCCAGGTTTCGTAGCTGGGCTTGGCGAGCTGGTAGCGCAGCTCCTCCTGAACCGCGGTCCAGATCTGCTCCTGGGTCATCGAGCTCATTCGACGAAGATCCCGTCGAGGTAGTTGAGTCCCGCCGAGGTGAGCACCACCTGGCGCTGGTCGGCCGGGTCGAGGAGGCCCAGCCGGCGGAGCGAATCGAGCTCCGAATGGGCGGCGTCGGGCGTGATCCGGAGCTCGTCGCAGATGGTGGTCAGGCCGGTCCCGCCGAGTTCGGCGAGGAGGAGCAGAACGCGCTTTCCGTTGTCGCTGAGCTCGGACGGCTTCGCCGCCCGGCGCTCGAGCCGCTTGTGGGCCGCTGCGAGCAGGGGCTCGCCAAGGATCTGCGGATTGCGCGTCACGCTTCCGTTCATCGCCAGTGTTACCACCGTCCCACCCCCCAGGTTGTCGCTGATCTCCAGCCGTCCGCCGCCGACCTCGGCCTGCCGGGCAGCAACCGCCAGCCCGGAGCCGACTCCCGCGATGACCATCCGCTCCGGCTCACCCGCGGTGGAGTAGCCGGGCAGCAGGGCCAGCTGCTTGTCGGAGATGCCTGGGCCGCGGTCGGCGACCCTGACCGTCCGTGCGCGGTCGAGAACCGAGACCGTCGGACTCTGAAAGCGCGCGTGGACCAGGTTCTCGATCAGCGCCTTGACGGCCGGCTGGGGAAGATCCGAGCCCTGCTCGCGGATAACCGTTTCAACGGCGGTGCAAAGCCTGTGGATAAGTTCCGCCGGACCGCTCCCCTGTACTTCTTCGACCTTCGGCATCGGTTCGCCATCCCGGTATATGGCCAACCGAGCCGACAGGCAGGTTTGCGGCCCGACCTGCAAGCTCCGGCACTCCTTGTAGCTGCGTGTGGAAAACGACGAATCGTTTTGCGTCCGGCCCGCCGACCATCTAGGTCGAGCGAAGCAACCCGGTCCGGATGCGAGACCCGATCGACTCGGAAGCGGAACTTATCCACAAAATGACCACAGCCCGTGGATAGAATGTTGCAGCGACGCAAACTGGGGCGTTGGGGCTTTGACTCGGGCTCGCGGTTCCCTCGACCGCTTCCGGGGCGGGATTCTAGCAAAGGGTCTGACCGAGGGCAAGGCTATTACGAGGCAATAAAAGGTGGCCTGCAATTTTGTGCGGGCAGGCCCGAACGCTGTGTCTTTGAAAAACGAACGAGAGTTCATTGAAGAGAGGTCGAGAAGGAAATCAAACGAACGTATCAACCGAAAAAGCGCTACCGCCGCCGCGTGCACGGATTCCTCAATCGTATGAAGAGTGTGGGCGGAGCGCGTGTCATCCGGAATCGACGCCGCAAGGGTCGCGAGCGACTCGGCGTCAGCTGAGTAACCCTTACCGGCTCTTCGCGCCGGGACTGGCGTGAAGAAGCGTTACCGGCTCACCGGCCGCAGCGACTTCCAGCGGTTGCTCTCCGGTCGGCGGCTCCATGCCGGTGCCAGCCTGGTCGGGTTCGCCTCCCCGGGTCGCACCCCGCTCACCCGGGTGGGGGTTGGAGCCAGCCGCCAGATCCGGGGTGCGGTGGCCCGGAACCGGGCCCGTCGGCGACTTCGGGAGGCAGCCAGGCGTCGCCTGCTCGGCGGGGGGGGTTCAACCGAGGCTGGGCCGGGAATAAGGTTCGACGTCGTGCTGATCGCCCGCCCGCCCGCGCTGACCCTTCCCTTTTCGCGCCTCGAGGCTGACGTCGACGAGCTTCGGGCTCGCTTCTCCAATTCGAATTGAGCCGTGAAGTCGTACGTGCTCGGCTCGATCCGCCTTTACCAGCACACTCTCTCTCATCTCTTTACGGGCTCCTGCCGCTATTACCCGTCGTGCTCTCAGTACACTTACGAGGCGGTCGAGCGTTACGGCTCGGCTCGCGGCGCGTGGATGGGTCTGCTCCGGGTTCTGCGCTGCCACCCGTTTGCGAAGGGGGGCTATGACCCAGTCCCGTGAAGGACAGCGTCTAAAGCAAGAGGTGGCAGTCTGATGAGCGGGGAGGATCGGCAATAGACCTCCGCCACATCTTCGATTTTCTGGCGCCGGTCAAGGCGCTCTGGGCGAACACCTTCCTGGCAGGTATCCAGTGGGGTTTGATCCATCTCTACCACACCTTCAGCGGCGTTCCCGGGCTGGAGGCGATCGGCGCTTACGGGCTCGCCATCATCGCCTTGACGATCCTCGTCAAGCTGCTGCTCGCGCCCCTCTATCAACTCCAACTTTCGATGAGCAGAAAGACGATGTTGGAGCAGCGAAAACTAGCTCCGGAAGTCGCCAAATTGCGCAAGAAGTACAAGGGTGACGCGCAGAAGCTCAACACTGCGACCATGGAACTTTACAAGGAGCACGGGGTCAATCCCCTGGGTGGATTCATGGGCTGCCTGCCCGCCGTGGTGCAGTTCCCGATCCTCACCGCGCTGTACTGGGCTTTCCTGCAGTTCCACGTGGCTGACGCGCATTTCCTGTTCATCCCCAGCCTGGTCGACTCGCCCAGCAAGCACCTCCTCATCCCCGGTATTCCACTCCTGCCGACGGTGGCCTTCGCCATCATCCCGCTGCTCGCGGCGGCTTCCACCTACGTGCAGGCGAAGATGATGCAGCAGCCGCCGAATCCGCTTGCTTCTGAGCAGGAGCTGCAGACTCAGCAGATGACCAGGAGCATGCAGGTGATGATGCCGGTGATGATCGCCTACTTCGCGGTCGTCACCCCCGCCGGGCTCGGGCTCTACTGGTTCGTGTCGAACTGCGTGGCTATAATCCAGCAGTACTTCGTGACCGGTTGGGGACAGCTATGGAGGCCAGGAAATTGAGGTCCGCGGAGGGCCGAGGCCGAACCCTCGACGAGGCGGTTGACGCCGCCCTGATCGAACTCGGGGAGAGCCGTCGCAACGTTGACATCACGGTGCTCAGCGAGACGTCTGAGGAGACCGTCGTCCAGGTTTCGGTGATCGATCCGAGCCAGCCTGCCGTCATCGGCTCCGCGGCCGTCGCGGCGGCACCCGCCGACCCGGCTGCCGAACGCGGTCGCGAACTGGTCGGCGAGCTGGTCGACCGCATGGGCATCCGGGGCCAGGTCAGCGTCCGCCAGGCCGGCGACCCCATCGTGCTGGATATCTCGGGTCGCGACCTGGGTCCGCTGATCGGCTGGCGGGGCGAGAACCTGCGGGCGCTGCAGACGGTCGTCAACATGCTGATGAGCAAGCTGGGCGCCGACCGGCGCGTGATCATCGACGTCGAGCGCTACCGGCAACGCCGCGAACATACGGTTCGAGAGATCGCCTTCCGCGCCGCGCGCCAGGTCAAGGTGACCGGCGACCCGATCACGCTTGACGCGATGCAGCCCTTCGAGCGGCGCGCCATCCACCTCGCCTTGGAGGACGACCCCGATGTGACCACGGTCAGCGTGGGCGAGGAACCCAACCGCCGACTGGTGGTCGAGCCCAGGCGCGCGGCCCAGTAGCCGGGAACCCTTGTCCGGGGTTCTGGAAGCTGGCGACCACATCCGTCGAGCCATCGCGTTGGTGGACGCCGTCTCCGACGGCCCAACGGACCAGGAGATAACCCCGAGCGATATCGCGGAGGCTGTGCGGGACGCGATCGAATCCGCGGCCGAGGAACTCCCTCCGCAGGCGCTTCGATACTTGGACGAGGCACTTGACGCGGTTTCGGACGGCATGCCCGGGGACTACGTCGCGATGAGCCTTTACGCCGCCCTTGGGGTGCTCGGCGAAGGCTGATGACAATCCGGCGGCGAGCGGGGCTCGCTTCGGAAATGTTCCACGTTTTACAACGGCCCCAGGACCCTATGCCCGGTGGCCGACGGCGCCTTATTCCGAGGCTCCGAGCCGGCCTGATCCCGCTGGCTATACTGGCCAGCGGATGAGCGTCGGCCAATTCGCAGTGCGCCCTTTAGAGGGCGGCGCCCGTCTGGTCACCGCCCCGATGCGCGACCGCGAGTCGGCCAGCCTGGTCTTGATGTTCGGGGTCGGCTCTCGATATGAGGATGACCGCCGGGGCGGCGCCTCCCATTTCATCGAGCACCTCTTTTTCAAGGGCACCCAACGGCGTCCGTCGGCCAAAGAAATCGCCGAGGCGATCGAGGGTGTCGGCGGGGTGCTCAATGCATCTACGGACAAAGAGCTGACCAGCTACTGGACGCGGGTCCCAGCCGACCACCTGGAGCTCGGCATCGACGTGCTTTTCGACATCGTCACCGAGTCGAAGCTCACTCCGGGCGACATCGACAACGAGCGCAAGGTGATCTTGGAAGAGCTGAAGATGTACCAGGATCTCCCGCAGGACTACGTGCACAGCCTTTTCGAGGAGGTGATGTGGCCGAAGCATCCGCTCGGCCGGGACATCGGCGGCACCATCGAATCTGTGTCGGGGCTGATGCGCGACGACCTGGTCGACTACATCGGAAATCACTACCGCCTGCCGGACCTGGTGGTGAGCCTGTCGGGCGGCATCGACGCCGACCGCGCTGGGGAGATGGTCGGGGCACGAACGCGACTCTTGGCCGCGCAGAACGGTAGCGGCTACACGCCGGCGCCGAGCCCGCTGCTGAAGCCGGGGATCGCCTTTCTGAACAAGAAGACGGAACAGGCGCACATCTGCCTGGGCACCCGCGCCATCAGCTACCTCGACGACGACCGCTACGCACTCGACCTAATCAACACCATCCTCGGTGAGGGCATGAGCTCAAGACTCTTCCTCGAGATCCGGGAGAAGCGTGGGCTCGCTTACGACGTCCACAGCTACACCAGCAAGCACCATGACTGCGGTTATTTCGCGATTTACGCCGGCGTCGACCCCGCCAAGGCGCTGGAGACGGTGCAGGCGATGATCGAGGAGTTGCGAAAGATAATCGACGAAGACGTTCCCGAGCTGGAGCTGAACAAGGCGCGGGAGTTCACCAAGGGACGCTTGCGGCTGGGGCTGGAGAGCACCAACGCCATGGCCAGCTGGCTCGGCCAGCAAGAGCTCCTGGCGGGGCGCATCAGGCCCGTGGCCGAGGTCGTCGCCGCCGTCGACGCCGTGGACCAGGCCACCATCCGACGGGTTGCGAAGCGGGTTCTCGATCAGCCGGTGCAGATGGCTGTGATCGGGCCCTTTCCGACCGACGCCGAGTTCAGGGCGGCGATCGGCGCTTAGGCTGCCGGCTGGCGCCGATCCGCGGCGGCGGGCGCCGGCTGCAGGGTCGGATGCTGGACAACCGGCCCGACACTGTCCAACGGCAGCAGGCGGATCCAGGCCCGGGACTCGATCTGGTCGAGCCGAATCGGCCCGAAGACGCGGGAGTCGCTTGAGTGGTTGCGGTTGTCTCCCATGACGAAGTAGCGACCGGCAGGAATCACCTCGGAGCTCGGTTCGGACGGCCAGTTGTTGTTGCTGACCCAGGGGTCGTTCTTGGGCAGGTACGGCTCCTTCAGGAGCTGACCGTTGATGTAGATGTGGCTGTTCGTGATCCGAAGTTGCTCGCCGGGCAGCGCGATTACGCGCTTGACGAAATCCTGCTGGCTGTCGAAGGGATCCTTGAGAATCACGATGTCGCCCCGCTGCGGGTGCGTGAAATGCAGGTCGGCTTTAGTGGCCAGCACGTAGTCGTTGTTGTTGAGCGTCGGCACCATCGAATAGCCGATGACGTGGACCGTCTGGATGGCGAAGGTGATGACGATGTAGAGGCCTATCGCCAGCAGGATGATCTCCGCCAGTTCGACGATGAAGGATTTGGCCGGCTGCACCCGATCGAAGCTCTCCCTTGTGGGCAGTGGCTCCGCTTGTCTCACCGGCTCGATGCTCTAGGCCTCCCGCCGGACGCAGCTGACCGCCGGCCCGAAATGTAAAACGTGGAACAAGCCTAGCTGGTCAGCCTGTCGATCAGGCCCTGAAGCTGGTCCCTGGAGTTGTAGGAGAGCGCGATCCGGCCGCGTCGAAGGCTGCCGGAGATCCTTGCCTCGACGCCCAGTGCGGCCTGGAGCTCCTCAGCCAGCCGCTCCAGCGTGCCTCGCGAGGAGGTGGAGGGAAGGCGCGGGCGAGGCGGAACGTAGCGCTTCACCCAGGCCTCGGTCTGGCGCACCGAGAGGCGGCGGGAGAGGACGACTTTAAGGCCGTGCTCCTGGTCCTCGAAGCCCGGCAGCCCGACCAGCGCCCGGGCGTGGCCCGCACTGAGGGAGCCGCCGGCGACGGCGGACTGAAGCGCTGGGCAGGCGCTCAAGAGCCGCAGCGATTGAGCGATCGAGACCCGGTTCCTTCCCAACCGGGCCGCGATCTCCTCCTGGGTGAGGTGGAAATGGTCTGAGAGCAGCCGGATCCCAGCCGCCTCCTCGATCGGGTTGAGGTCCTCTCGCTGCAGGTTCTCGATCAGCCCGAGGATCAGGCGCCCCGCTTCCTCGGGCTCGTCTCGGACCAGCGCCGGCACCCGCTCGACCCCGGCCAGCCGCGCGGCCCGCCAGCGGCGCTCGCCAGCCAGGAGCTGGTAGCCATCGACCAGGCGCCGGACCAGGACCGGCTGGAGGAGCCCGTTCTGCCGGATCGAGTCGGCCAGCTCGCGAAGGGCCTCGGGATTGAAGGTCCTTCGGACCTGCTGATCGGAGGGTCGGATCTGGTCGATAGCGATGAGCTGCGGAACCCCGGACTCACCGCGGTCGGAAGGAAGAGGGATGAGCGCCTGGAGACCCCGTCCGAGCCCGCGTCGCTTGGTTTCCATCATCTTGCGAGTACCTCCTTGGCGAGCTCGCGATAGGCGATGGCGCCTTTGCAGCTCGGGTCGTAATCGGTGATCGGCCGCCCATGGCTGGGCGCCTCGCTGAGGCGGACGTTGCGGGGGATGAGGGTCGCGAAGATCTCGGTCGGGTAGGCCCGACGAACCTCTTCGACGACGTCCCAAGCGACCGTCGTCCGGGAGTCGAACTGGGTCATCACGATCCCAGTCAGGCGCAGGTCGGCGTTCAGCCGCTCCCGGACCAGCTGCAGCGTGTAAACGAGGTTGCCGAGACCCTCCAGCGCATAGAACTCGCACTGGACCGGGACCAGGACCTCCTGGGCCGCGGTCAGGGCGTTGAGAGTCAGCAAGCCCAGAGATGGCGGGCAGTCGATGATGACGTGGCCGAACCCACCCTTCAGCTCACCGAGGGCCGATCGGAGGCGGAACTCTCTCTCCGGCAAGGTGGCCAACTCGATCTCGGCCCCCGCCAAGGAGAGGTCCGAAGGAACCAGGTGGAGGCCCGACACCGAGGTCGGGAGGGCGACGTCGTCGATCACCGCCTCGCCGCTCAGCAGGTGGTAGACGGTGCGCCGCTGCCGGCGGACGTCGAATCCCAGCCCGCTGGTGGTGTTGCCCTGCGGGTCGAGGTCGATGAGAACGACCTGGCGGCCCATCTCGGCCATCGCGGCGGCGAGGTTGATGGCGGTGGTGGTCTTCCCGACGCCGCCCTTCTGGTTGACGATAGCCACGACCCGCGTTTCTACAGTGGATACCAATATCTTGGGCTCAGACGGAACTGAAGCCCAGACAGGTTGTGGCATACCCTGGATCGCTTGCATGAGTCAGGACGAATTCTAACTCCGCCCGGTGCGCATGCCTACGGGAGCCGTTAAGGAGTCGGCTCAGGCCTTGAAGACAGCCGGACGCGCCAGCCGCCAGGCCAGCCCGGCGAGGATCAGCAGCGCCACCTCGGCGCCAACCCCGGCCGGCCAGAGGAAGGTCGGGATGCCGATGCCGGCCAGGGCGTTGTAGGCGGCATGGGCGGTGATCGCCGTGGTCGTGTTCAGGAAACGCCTGACCGCGCCCAGGCCGCAGCCGAGCGTGAATACCAAGAGCGTGTCGATCGTCAGCGCGTACTGGGTGTGGACGGCAGTGAAGGCCAGCGCCGCCAGCACCATCCCCAGCCGCGGCTGCAGAGCGCCGCGGAACAGGGACTCCTCGGCGATCCCAGGCGCCAGCGCGATGACGGCGATGCCGAAGACGCCGGCGATGGCCGCGTAGTAGTGGGAGGTCGACTCTTCCAGGCGTCGCGCGAGGGCGGGGTCCAGCTGCTCCTGGAGGTGTTGTCCGCCCTGGCTGACGGCATAGAAGGCGCCCGCCACGGCCGTTGCCACCAGCAGCTGCCAAAGCGCCGGCCGCACGATGCCCAGGCGTTCGAGCACCGCCGCCGGTGAGCGCCGGGTGAAGAGCCCCACCGAGAAGATCGCCAGCAGCAGGAGCGGGATCTCCTGGAGGACCACATCCAGCGGTTGCAGCTGCGGTGCCTTCCCCACTGCCGCGAGGGCGTCGTGCCCGGCCTGGTAGCTGGCCTGCTCGCCGACCACCAGGATCACCCCCACCAGAGCCAGCAGGACCACCGGGCTCTCGGCGTCGAAGGGCAGCTTGCGGGCGAGAAAGGATCGCACCGGCGTGGCCAGCAGCGATCCCCCCAGTGCCGACGCAAGCAGGAGGATCAGGGCCGGTGCCAGGCTCCGCAGGCTTCCCCCAGGGAGGGCGGCGATCAGCCCCGAAAGCGCGGAAAAGGCGACCAGCACGATGGCTCCGGCGGTGATGGCGACGGTCGTATAGCGAGCCCAGCGCTCCCTGACGCCGAGGTTGGCGATGATCACCGCGGGCAGGAGGACCAGTGGCGCGAGCTCGTCCTGCCAGTCGACCAGGAAAGGAAGGGGGGTCAGTGGCCGGAGTATAGGTCGCCTCTGTTCAAGAGGAGCCTGGGGGCGCCCGGGCCTCGCGGAGGCCGTCGATACAATTAGGCCGCGATGTCGCCCGAGCCCGAGTCTGAGGGATCGGGGGTTCCGCGGCGAGCCACGACTCCTGGCCAGGAGACCTCCGCAAGCGAGCTGGATGCGCTGGCCGCCCAGCTGAGGCGAGTCCGCCCCCTGCGTCCCGACGAAATGAGTGGTCTCCTGGAGCAGATCGAGCACGGCCCCGTGGAGGTGGCCAGCGAGCGCCTGCTGGAGACGCACCTGGAGATGGTGCTCGACCTGGCCCGCTCCAAGAGTGGTCGCGGGCTCTCGATCGGGGACCTGTTCCAGGAAGGGTCGGTAGGCCTGCTGGCCGCGATCCGGGCCTTCCCGGCGGCGGAGGAGAAGGACTTCGACCACTTCGTGGCCGGGCAGGTTGCGCTGACCATGGAGGACGCGATCCTTGCCGAGGAGGAGGAGGTTCGGCGGGAGAACCTGCTTATCCAGGCGGCGGCCGATTACGACCGTGTTGAGCTGGCGCTAGCCCGCGAGCTGCATCGGGCGCCGACGGCGGCCGAGATCGGACAGAAGCTGGAATGGTCGAGCGAGAGGACCGAGATGGTCCGGGAGATCGTCGTCGAGGCTCGCCGCCGCCACGACGAGGAGCTGCTGCTCTACATCGAGCCGGATGAGGTGACCGACCTCCTCGGCGAGGATGAGCTTGGCGGCGGCTGAGCGGACGGCGCTCCACGCCGAGCACCTGGCCCTGGGCGGCCGCCTGGTCGACTTTGGCGGCTGGGAGCTGCCCCAGCAGTACAGCTCGATCCGCGATGAGCACATCGCGGTCCGGAAGGCCGCGGGCCTTTTCGACCTCTCGCACATGGGTCGTCTGGAGGTCCGCGGCAGCGGCGCCTCAGGCTACCTACAAGGCCTGCTGACCAATGACGTGGCCCAGGTCGGGGTTGGCAGAGCGCAGTACACGCTGCTCTGCCGGGAGGACGGAGGCATCCTCGACGACCTGGTCATCTATCGGCGCGGCGAGGACGACTTCTTGGTGGTCGTCAACGCCAGCAACCGGGAGAAGGACGTGGCCTGGCTGCGGCAACACCTGCCGGCGGAGGTCGAGCTCGGCGATCGCACCCATTCCCTGAGCCTGCTCGCCCTCCAGGGTCCCAAGGCGGAAGCGGTCCTGCCGACCGGGCTCGACCTGAGCGGCCTGCCCTATTTCGGGTTCTCTGCGGGCGAGGTGGCCGGCGTGCCGGCGCTGA
Source organism: Chloroflexota bacterium (assembly GCA_005881155.1). Classification (GTDB taxonomy): domain Bacteria; phylum Chloroflexota; class Dormibacteria; order Dormibacterales; family Dormibacteraceae; genus CF-105. Next base: position 10,949 of record VBHN01000201.1, read on the forward strand.
TCTCGAGGACCGGCTACACGGGTGAAGACGGTTTCGAGCTCTTCGTCGACTCGAAGCGGGCGGTGGAGGTCTGGCGAGCCGTCCTCGAGGCAGGCCGCGGCGCCGGCGTGCTTCCCTGCGGTTTGGGCGCCAGGGACGCCTGCCGGCTGGAGGCCGGGCTGCGCCTCTACGGGAACGACATGGACGAGAGCACCAACCCCTACGACGCAGGACTGGGCTGGACGGTGAAGCTCCAAAAGGGACCCTTCATCGGCTCCGAAGCGCTGGCCGAGGTCAAGGCCCGCGGGCCGCGACGGCGGATGCTGGGGCTGACCGGCGACGAGCGGACCATCCCCCGACACGACAGCCCGGTGCTGCGTGAGGGGCGGGAGGTCGGGCGGGTCACCAGCGGCACCTTCTCCTTCTTTTTGAACCGCGGCGTCGGCATGGCCTCGCTGGCCGCCGGCGAAGCCGAGGCGGGGGACCGGGTGGAAATCGAGATCCGGGGTCGGACGGGCGTCGCCGAGCTGGTCTCGCTGCCCATCTACCGCGGGTCGGTCAAGTCGCCGACCGCGAGCAAGAACTGAAAGGAGAGGAGGGAAACCGACGTGGCCGAGCGTAAGTACACGGCGACGCACGAGTGGATCGTCATCGACGGGGGCAGGGCGACGATCGGGATCACCGATTTCGCGCAGGCCCAGCTCGGCGACGTGGTCTTCCTGGAATTGCCCAAAACAGGGGCCAAGGTGGCCCCCGGCGAGGCGTTCGGAGTCATCGAATCTGTGAAAGCGGCCTCCGACCTCTATGCGCCCGTCGCCGGCAGCGTGGTCGAGGTCAACGAGCGTCTCGTTCAGAACCCCGAGCTGGTTAACAAGGACCCCTACGGCGAGGGCTGGCTGCTCAAAGTTGAGGTCGAGGGTGAACCCCAGGGCCTGCTCACCGAGGCCGAATACAAGGCCGATGCCAAGGCGGAGCACTGAGTGCCTTACCTGGTCCACTCCCCGGAGGACCGCTCGGAGATGCTGGCGGCAATCGGCGTGGAGTCGATGGAGGCGCTGCTCTCCGACATCCCGGCCCGCCTCCGGATCCAGGGACTCGACCTGCCGGCGGGTCTCAGCGAGGCGGAGGCGATGGGCCGCATCCGCGCCCTGGCCGCCCGCAACCGCACCTTCGAGGACCGGCTGACCTTCCGCGGCGGCGGCGTCTACCGCCGCTTCATCCCGGCCGCGGTGGCGGCCGTGACCTCGAAGGGCGAGTTCTACACCGCCTACACGCCCTACCAACCGGAGGCCAGCCAGGGTTGGCTGCAGGCGATCTTCGAGTTCCAGACCATGATCGCGGAGCTCACCGGCATGGACGTCGCCAATGCCTCCCTATACGACGGGGCGACCGCGGTCGCCGAAGCCGCGATGATGGCCGTCGTTCAAACCGGGCGGGACAAGGTGCTGGTCGCCGGGTACCTCCATCCCGAATACGAGGAGACCCTGCGCGGCTTCGCCAAGGGCAGAAAGTTCCACGTTTTACATCACCCCTCCAGCGCTGGCGTCGTCGATCCCGGCTCGATCGAGAAGGAGCTTCACGAGGGGATCGCGGCGGTCATCTTCCAGCAGCCCAACTTCCTGGGCCTGGTCGAGGACGCCGCGGCCCTGACCGCCGCCGCTCACACCCACGGCGCCCTGGCCATCGCCTGCGTCGACCCGATCAGCCTGGCGGTCCTGGCCGCGCCCGGCGAGTACGGGGCCGACATCGCTGTCGGCGAGGGCCAGCAGCTGGGACTAGCGCCCAGCTTCGGGGGCCCCCACGTGGGCTTCATGGCCTGCCGCACCGAGCTGGTGCGAAGGCTGCCCGGTCGGCTGGTCGGCCAGGCCTTCGACCACCGCGACCGGCGCGGCTACGTGCTCACCCTGCAGGCGCGCGAGCAACACATCCGAAGGGAGAAGGCGACCTCCAACATCTGCACCAACCACGCCCTCTGCGCGCTGGCCGCGACCGTCTACCTCGCCTACATGGGACCGGACGGCCTGCGCTCGGTGGCCGGCACGAGCTTGAGTCGAGCCCACCATCTGTCAGAACGCCTGGCCGCGCTGCCGGGCTTTTCGCCCGCCTTCCCGCGGGCCTCCTTCCTGAGCGAATTTCCGCTCCGGGTGGACCAGCCCGAGGCGCTTCTGTCGCGGCTCTCCGAGCGCGGCATCCTGGGCGGCCTGGACGCCGGGCGCTGGTTCCCCGAGCTGGCCGGGGTGCTGCTCTTCTGCTGCACCGAGCTGAACGATCCGGGCGCCCTCGATGAGCTGGTGGAAGCCTGCTCATGACCGAACCGCTGGCGTTTGAGAAGAGCCGGGCTTCGCTGCCCGGTCCGCGCCTGCCCGCGGCGGGAGTCCCCGAGGTCGCGCCGGCCGACATCCTGCCGGCGGGCGCGCTGCGCTCGACCCCGCCGCGGCTGCCCAGGCTCAGCGAGCCGGAGCTGATGCGCCACTACAGCCGCCTGGGGGCGATGAACTACTCGATCTCGAAGAACTTCTACCCGCTCGGCAGCTGCACGATGAAGTACAACCCGGTGGTCAACGAGGTCGCGGCCTCACTGCCCGGGTTTGCCTGGCTCCATCCCTACCAGCCGGAAGATACCGTGCAGGGCGCCTTGGAGCTGATGTGGGACCTGGAACAGGCCCTCTGCGCTGTCGTCGGCATGGATCGCATGAGCCTGCAGCCGGCAGCCGGCGCGCATGGCGAATGGACCGGCCTGCGCATGATCCAGGCCTACCACGAGGACCGTGGCGACGAGCGGACCGAGGTCCTGGTGCCGGACAGCGCTCACGGCACCAACCCGGCCAGCGCGGCGCTCTGCGGGTTCCGGGTGGTCGAGGTCAAGTCGGCTCCCGACGGCCGCGTGAGCCTACCCGACCTGGAAGGCAAGCTCAACGAACGCACGGCGGCGATCATGCTCACCAACCCGAACACGGTCGGCACGTTTGAGGAGGAGATCCTCGAGATCGCCGAGATGGTCCATGCCGTGGGCGCCAAGCTCTACTACGACGGCGCCAACCTCAACGCCCTGATGGGGATCTGCCGCCCGGGCGACATGGGCTTCGACGTCGTGCATCTGAACCTGCACAAGACCTTCACCACCCCGCATGGCGGCGGCGGGCCGGGCGCCGGCCCGGTCGGGGTCAAGCACGAGCTGGAGCCCTTCCTGCCGAGGCCGACGGTGAGGAAGGAGAACGGACACTACCGGTTCGACCAGGAGCGGCCGAAATCGATCGGACGCGTGCGCAGCTTCTACGGCAACTTCGGCATGCTGGTACGCGCGCTGACCTACATCCTGGCGATGGGCGGCGACGGCCTTTCGCAGGCATCGCTGGATGCGGTCTTGGCCGCCAACTATCTGCGCTCTCGGCTGGACGGCCTGCTCGAGTTCCCGCAACCGCCGCCCTGCAAGCATGAGTTCGTCGCCTCAGCTCGCAGCCTGCCCAACGGGATCAAGGCGCTCGACCTCGCAAAGGGCCTGCTGGAGCGCGGTTTCTACGCGCCGACCATCTACTTCCCGCTGATCGTGCCGGAGGCGGTGATGGTCGAGCCGACCGAGACCGAGTCGAAAGCGACCCTGGACGCCTTTACCGAGGCGGTTGCTGAAATCGTGCGGCTGGCGCAGTCTGAACCCGACCGTCTTCGCGAGGAGCCGACCAGCCTGCCGGTGGGCCGGCTCGACGAGGTCGCCGCCGCCCGCAACCCGGTCCTCCGCTGGAGTCCGCGGGCGGCCGACTAGGCGGCGGCGGTGGCCCCCCGTAGGGGGGCCAAGGAACACCGGTGTGGTAGAATTGAACCTGTCAAACCCTACGTCTTGCTGCGACACGCCCTTTCGGCTGTCGGCCGAAGGAGGCGCCCATGAATAAGTCCACGGTGAACGACCCGGATCGCTTCGCGCGCTCCGCGGCCGGCCGCAGCGTCCGACCCCGAGCGGTAGGCGCCGACGTGGCTTACACCGCCGAGCAGATTCAGGTCCTCGAAGGCCTCGAACCGGTCCGGCGGCGTCCTGGCATGTACATCGGGTCGACCGACAACAAGGGCCTCCACCACCTGGTCTGGGAGCTGGTCGACAACTCCGTCGACGAAGCGCTGGCCGGCTACTGCACGGAGATCCTGGTGACGCTTCACCTCGACGGCAGCGTTTCCGTCAAGGACAACGGTCGCGGCATTCCCGTCGACAAAAAGGAGGACGGCCGCAGCGCGCTCGAGATTGTGCTCACCGTGCTCCACGCCGGCGGCAAGTTCGGTGGTGGCGGCTACAAGGTCTCGGGCGGCCTCCACGGCGTGGGCCTCTCGGTCGTCAACGCGCTCAGCGAGCGGCTGGAGGCGCATGTGCACCGCGATGGTAAGGAGTACACCCAGAGCTACGTGCGCGGCGTTCCGCAGACACCCGTGCAGACGGTCGGCAAGAGCTCCTACCTGGGCACCATCGTCCGCTTCTGGCCGGACCGCGAGATGTTCCCGGACACATCCTTCGACCGCGATCTGATCATGAACCGGCTGCGGGAGATGGCCTTCCTCAACAAGGGACTCAAGATCATCCTCGACGACGAGGGCCTGGACTTCCCGTACACCTTCTACTTCGAGGGCGGGATCGTCGCCTTCGTGAAGCACCTCAACCACGGAAAGGGCGTGGTCAACGCCGCGCCGATCTACGTGGAACGCGAGGTCGACAGCACCACCATCGAGGTGGCCCTGCAATACAACCAGAGCTTCGTCGAGAACGTGCTCAGCTTCGCCAACAACATCAACACGGCCGAGGGCGGCTCGCACATGACCGGCTTCCGGACGGCGTTGACCTTCGCGCTCAACCGCTACGCGCGCAAGGCGGGGCTGCTCAAGGAGCAGGACCCCAACCTCACCGGCGAGGATGTTCGCGAAGGCCTGACGGCGGTCATCAGCGTGAAGCTGCTGGAGCCTCAGTTCGAGGGCCAGACGAAGACCAAGTTGGGCAATGCGGAGGTGCAGGGCCAGGTGTCGGCGGTCCTCTCCGAAGGCCTCGTCCAGTACCTCGATGAGAACCCTTCCGAGGGCCGCCGGATCATCGAGAAGACGCTCACTGCAGCCCGCGCCCGGGAGGCCGCACGGCGCGCTCGCGACCTGGTCCAGCGCAAGTCCTTGCTGGAGTCGACCACGCTGCCGGGGAAGCTCGCCGACTGTTCGGAGAGGGACCCCGCCCTCAGCGAGCTCTACATCGTCGAGGGTGACTCGGCGGGAGGCTCGGCCAAGATGGGCCGCGACCGGCGCTTCCAGGCCATCCTGCCGCTGCGCGGAAAGATCCTGAACGTCGAGAAGGCGCGGATCGACAAGGTGCTGGTCTCGGAAGAGATCCGCAACCTGATCACCGCCATGGGCACCGGCATCGGGGATAGCTTCGACGTCGAGAAGGCGCGCTATCACCGGGTCATCACCATGACCGATGCCGACGTCGACGGCAGCCACATCCGCACCCTGCTGCTGACCTTCTTCTTCCGCTATATGCCGGACATCATCGAGCGCGGCTACCTCTACATGGCGCAGCCGCCTCTGTTCAAGCTGACCAAGGGCAAGACCAGCTTCTGGGTCTACAACGAGGCCGAGCGCGACCGCGAGATCAAGCGTCTGGGCGGCAAGATCGAGGTAAGCCGCTTCAAGGGCCTCGGCGAGATGAACGCTGACCAGCTCTGGGAGACGACCATGAACCCCGCCAACCGGGTGCTTCTGCAGGTCAAGATCGATGATGCGGCGGCCGTCAGCGACATCTTCGAAAAGCTGATGGGCAGCGAGGTCGAGCCGCGCAAGAGGTTCATCCAGGCGCACGCCAAGAACGTGCGCAACCTCGACATCTAGCGTCGCTCTAGGTTGGCGGTCCGAATCGCGGTCGATGGCATGGGCGGCGACAACGCGCCCGCGGAGGTCGTCGCCGGGGCGGCGCTGGCTGCATCCGAATACGGCTGCGAGGTGGTTGTGGTCGGCCAGGAGGCGGCCCTCAAGCCGCTGCTGGCGGCCCATCCGGGACTGCATTTCCAGCCCGCCTCGGAGGTCATCGCGATGGACGACCACCCGGCCCAGGCCGTGCGCCAGAAGAAGGACTCCTCGATGAGCGTCTGCGCACGCTTGTGCGCGAATGGCGAGGCGGCCGGCTGGTGCTCGGCCGGGAACTCGGGTGCGATCCTGGCGGCGGCCATCTTCGTGCAGGGCCGGGTCAAAGGCGTCGAGAGGCCGGCATTGGGCAGCATCGTGCCCTCCAGCGAAGGCTTCATCTACTTCCTCGACGTGGGCGCCAGCGTCGACAGCCGGCCGGAGTTCCTGATCCAGCAGGCGCAGATGGGGACGGTCTTCGCCCAGCGCATGCTGGGCCGCGAGCGGCCGCGGGTTGCGCTGCTCTCCAATGGCGAGGAGGCGTCCAAAGGGAACGCCCTGATCCGCGAGGTCTATCCCCGGCTGCAGCAGTCAGGCCTCAACTTTGTCGGCAATGTTGAAGGCAAGGACATGCTGGCCGGAAAGGCCGACGTGGTGGTCGCCGACGGCTTCGTCGGCAACGTTGCGATCAAGATGATGGAAGCAGCGGCGGACTTCCTCTTCCGGACCCTGCGCGACGAGCTGCCGAAGTCACTGCTGGGGCTCCTGGGCGGGCTGCTGATCCGGGGACGGGTCCAGCAGATTCGGTCTAGGATCGACTGGCGCGAGTTCGGCGGAGCTCCCCTGCTGGGAATCGATGGGGTGGCGGTGGTGGCCCACGGAAGGTCCGACGCGCGGGCGGTCAAGAACGCGATCCGGGTCGCCAAGGAGGCCGTCGAGCAGGACCTCGTGGGCAAGATCAAAGAGGCGGTTGCGGAATGAACGGGTCGGCAGAGCGACGCCGCGTCGTGGTGACCGGGATGGGGACCGTCAACCCTCTCGGCGCGACCCTCGAGGATTACTGGCACGGCCTGATCGAGGGCCGCTCGACCGCTCGAACCGTGGAGCGCTATCCGACCGAAAGGCTGGGCACCAAGTTCGCCTGCTTGATCGATGGGTTCGACCCGGCCAACTACATGGATCGCCGGGTCGCGCAGCGCAACGCCCGCTTCACCCAGATCGCGGTCGCGTCGGCGCAGCAGGCGCTGGACGATTCCGGTCTCGACCTGGCCAAGGAGGACGTGTTCCGGGTCGGCGTGGAGATGGGGACCGGCATCGGAGGCTTCACCGAGATGGCCGAGGGCGCCCACACGTTTTACAGCGGTGGTCGGAACAACCCCCTGCTCGCTCCCATGATCATCCCCAACATGGCAGCCGGCCAGATCGCGATGAGCTTCGGCCTCAAGGGGCCGAACTCGACCATCACCA
>VBHN01000192.1 GCA_005881155.1 Chloroflexota bacterium
TTCTTGGGCCGCCTGCCCTACAGCGCGGTGGACCTGGGCGCCTACACGTCACCGATCTTCGGGTTCGTGGCCGGCTCGATGTACGGCGCCACCGCACACATCCTCAGGGAGCTGCTCGAGGTCTACGCCTCGGTCTGCGACCTGGAGATGCCGGTGCCGACGCTGACGACGCCCGTTCCCTGGGCCTAGGCGGGAAGCCCGACCAGCTGCTCCACGTGGGCCTCAAGGTGGCCAACCAGGTAGTACTCGAGGCACCAGCGGACCGGGCGCCGCTCCTGCGACCAGGTGTCGAGCTCCCGCTCCAGGTCTGACTCGGAGATCCCTTTCAGCAGCGCGACGGTCGCCTCCACTCCCTTGTCGATCCGGTCCCGCAGGTTCGCCTCGCCGAGCAGCCGGCCACCCTCGATGCCTTCGATCCGAGAGGAGCTGCCCGGCTCCCGGCCCAGCCGGACGCCGGTGTCGAGCGCCTTGCGCAGCTCGCGCGGCCAGAAGTTCAGCATCTCGGCCGTGTGGCCCAGGACGTTGAACCGATCCCAGCGGTCGCCGCTTTTGGGGTCCGGAGGACCAAGCTCATGGGAGTCGCTCAGTGGAACCGCGCGCAGCCGGTCGCGCGCCGCCAGCATCCGCTCGGCCATCTTGTCCAGCTCGCCCATCAGCCCAAGGTCCCGAAAAGGCGGTCGCCGAAGTCACCAAGGCCGGGGACGATGTAGGCCCGGTCGTTCAATCCCTGGTCGAGCGCGGCGGCGAAGATCTTCACCTCGGGATGGCGCTCCTCGACGACCCGGACTCCCTCCGGTGCAGCCACCACGCAGACGAACCGGCAGTCCTCGCCGCCGGCCTCCTTGATCAGGTCGATCGCCCGAGCGCCCGAGCCGCCGGTCGCGAGCATGGGGTCGAGAAGCAGTGGAACCTTCCCCTTGAGCGGCGGCAGCTTGTTGTAGTAGATCCTCGCCACCGCGGTCTCCTCGTCTCGCTCCAGCCCGATGTAGCCGACGCTCACCTTGGGCAGCAACTCAAGGACCGGGCCGAGCAAGCCCAGTCCCGCGCGTAGCACCGGCACCGCGACCACCTCCTTCTCGACGATCTCCACCTCGGCGGGTCCCAGCGGTGTCTCGACCCGATCCTGGTGGACGGGCAGGTCGGCCGTGGCTTCGTAGAGGAGGAGGCTGATCACCTTACGCGACAGCGACCTGAACTCGTCCGGCGGCGTCCGCTTGTCCCGCAGGCCGGCCATGCAATCCCCCACCAGGGGGTGCTTACTTACGTGCAGCATCGCGCTCGATCAGGCGGCGCAAGGCACCCACGGCAACCTTCAGCATCCGCTCCATGTAAGCCGGGTCGAGGTGATGGATCTCCCCCGCTCCGACCTCGTCCACGACCAGCAGCAGCGACCCTGCCCGGAGCCGGCGGACCGACGCCACCACGAAGAGCGTCGACGACTCCATGTCGTTGGCCACGACGCCCGCCTTCGCCCACATCTCCAGCTCCGCCTTGAGCTTGGGACCGTCTGGCATGGTGTCCGGCACCAGGTCGGAGTAAAGAGCGTCGACAGCGCGGATGATCCCCAGGTGGTGGCGCGCGCCCGCTTCCCGTGCCGCTTCGAGCAAGGCGGTCACCACCTCGTAGTCGGCGACGGCCGGGAATTCCTTGGGCACGTAGCCGTCGCCGGTTCCCTCGGTGCGCACGGCGCCGGTCGCGATGACCAGGTCGCCGACCTTGATTCCGGGCTGGGTGGCCCCGCAGGTCCCGACCCGCAGGAAGGTGTGCACGCCGAGCTCGCGCATCTCCTCCACGCCGATCGCGACCGACGGCCCTCCCATCCCGCTCGAGACCGCCGAGACCGGGACGCCGGCGACCGAGCCGGTGAAGGTCCGGTACTCGCGGCTGAAGGCGACCTCGCGGGCCCCGTCGAGGAAGCCGGCGATGACGGCGGTCCGGGCGGGGTCGCCCGGGTAGAGCACGTACTGTCCGACGTCGCCCTGGGTCAGCCCGACGTGGTATTTGCGCTCCGCCACCAGCCGCTCAGTGTAAGGCGCGCTCATCTCGCCACCCGCTCGAGGACGTGGGGCGGGCGCTGGACCTCGTGGTCCGCGATCCGCCAGGCGGCCTGCAGCCGCGGGCGCGCTCGGTCGGCCAACTCCAGAGTGCGGGTGTGGATGACCGCCAGCGCCTCGCCGGCCTCGACCCGGTCGCCGACCTGGCGCTCGATGACGATGCCTGCCGAGTGATCGATCGGATCCTCCTTGCGAAGCCGGCCGGCGCCCAGCTCCAGCGATCCGTAACCGACCTCGAGGGCGTCGATCGCCTCTATCCAGCCGCCGGACGCGGCCTGCAGCGGAACCTGCACGCGCGCCACCGGGAGGCCTTCCTCGAGGCGGCCGCCCTGGGCCGCGAGCATGCGCCGGAAGCGGTCCAGCGCGCTGCCGTCGGCGATCGCCTGGGCCGGGTCGCGGCCGACCCCGGCCAGCCTGCACATCTCGGCCGCGACCCGAATCGAGACCTCGCGCAGCTCGGCGTCTCCGCCGCCGGCGAGCACCTCCAGCGCCTCGCCGACCTCGAGGGCGTTGCCGACCGTGCGCCCGAGCGGGTTGTCCATCGCCGTCACCAGCGCCACCGTCCGCCGGCCGGCGCCCTCCCCGATCTCGACCATCAGGCGCGCCAGCGAGGTCGCGCTCTCGAGGTCCGGCATGAAGGCGCCCCGCCCCTCCTTGACGTCGAGGACGATTCCGTCGGCCCCGGCCGCCAGCTTCTTGGACATCACGCTGGAGGCGATCAGCGGCACCGAGGCAACGGTCGCCGTCACGTCCCGCAGCGCGTAGAGGGCCTTGTCGGCGGGGACCATGCGAGGCGACTGCGCCGCCACCGCCAGGCCGACCTCCCGGACCTGGGCCCTGAATTCCTCGGGGGTCAGCTCGACCCGGAGGCCGGGCACCGACTCCAGCTTGTCCAGCGTTCCACCGGTGTGAGCCAAAGCGCGGCCGCTGAGCTTGGGGACGGGCACTCCGCAAGCCGCCGCCAGCGGGCCGGCGATCAGCGTCACCTTGTCGCCCACGCCGCCCGTCGAGTGCTTGTCGACCTTGAAACCGGGCACTTCGGAGAGGTCCATGACCTCGCCACTGTCGACCATCGCCTGCGTCAACGCGAGCGTCTCGGCCCGCGTCATGCCACGGATCACCACCGCCATCAGCCAGGCGGCCACCTGGTAGTCGCGGACGCTGCCAGCGAGGTAGCCGTCGAGCAGGAAGCGGATCTCCTCGGCGCTCTGCTCGAGACCGTCGCGCTTGCGACCGATGACCTCGATGACGTTCATTGCCGAACTAGTTTCGCGACTCGAGGCGGGCGGCGAGGTCCAGCCAGGTCAGGCGCCGCGTCGGGTCGGCGCGATCCCGCTCGAAACGAATGCCCTCGGCCTCGAGCCGCCGGCGGCAGCGCTCCACCCGCGCGCCGTCGAAGCCCGGCGAGACACGGCCGCCGGCGAGCAGAACGCGGTGGGCGTTGGCGATCCCGCCGCGGGCCGCGATCTGCCCCACCACGCGAGCGCCACGGCCTCCCAGGGCGACCCGCGCGATGTCGCCGTAGGTCGTCCACTCGCCGCGGGCGACAAGCCTGGCCACCGCGGCGACGCGCTCGGCCTTCAGTCGGGAAGCACCCAGACCTTGCCCGCGGTCTCCTGGCTCAGGGTCAGGTCCCGGCCGGCCGCCACGACCCGCAGGTTGCGGCCGACCGAGTCGACCTCGGTCACCGCCAGCGCCGTCCCCGGGACCAGGTTGCGCTCGTGCAGGTACTGGAGCAGCGAGGGCGCCTCTCGCTCGGCGACCTCCGAGATCCGGGTGACCGTCGCCCGGCCGGTGCCCAGCGCCGCGAGCCGGACCTCGCCCGCCACCGGCTCGGAGTGGCCGGGGATGGGGTTGCCGTGCGGGCAGGAGGCCGGCCGGCCGAGGGCTTCGTAGAGCCGCTGCTCGACCAGGTCCGAGATGGCGTGCTCGAGCCGGGCGGCCTCCTCGTCGGCGACCACCCAGTCCAGGCCCAGCGCGTCGGTGAGCCAGCGCTCCATGATCCGGTGCCGGCGGACGATCGCGGCGGCCTTGTCGTCACCCTCGGCGGTCAGCAGGACCTCCTTCCCGGCGTCGGCTCGCAGCAGGCCGTCGCGGGCCATCCGGCGCAAGCCGGCGGTCACCGTCGGGCGGCTGACGCCGAGCCACTCGGCGAGACGGGCGTTGGTCACCGTCTCCCCCTCGGCGCGCATGTAATAGATCGCCTCCAGGTAGCGCGAGATGACCTCCGAGGGCACCCCGCTACCATTAGCGTGATCTAACTGATGGCTTTGCACGTGCTAATACTCGCCTAGATGAGCCCGCTGACCGCGGCCGCGATCGGCGGGGTCGCCGGCTTCTCCATTTTCCTCGGATTGCCGGTGGCCCGAGTTCGCCGGATGCCGGCCGCGCTGCAGGGCTTCCTGAACGCGCTCGCGCTGGGCGTGTTGATCTTCCTCCTCTGGGACATCCTGAGCCACGCTTCCAGCCCCGTGGAAGGCTCCCTGGCGGCGGTCCGGCAGGGCCGGCCGGGCAGCTTCCTGGCGCTGGCCGGGATCTTCGCCGGGGGCCTCGGCCTCGGCCTGCTGGCCCTGGTCTACTTCAACCGCCAGCTGCTGAGGCGGGCCAAGGGGGTCGGCGGCCCCGCCTCGCCGCACGGCCTGGCGATGGCGATCGCCACCGGCCTCGGCTTCCACAACCTCTCCGAGGGGCTCGCCATCGGCGAGTCCGCGGCCACCGGCGCGCTCGCCTTCGCCGGCGTGCTGGTGATCGGCTTCGCCCTCCACAACATCACCGAGGGCTTCGGCATCGCGGCGCCCATGACGCTCTCCGAGACCCGGCCCTCCTGGGCCTTCCTGGGCATCGCGGGATTGGTCGGCGGCGGGCCGACGGTGGTCGGCACCATGATCGGCCTCTTCGCGACCTCGACCTACCTGTCGGTGCTCTTCCTCGCCCTCGCGGCCGGTGCGCTGATCTACGTGATCAATGAGATGTTCGGCATCGCCAAGCGATTGAACTCACCGCCCGCGCTGGGCTGGGGGCTGCTGACCGGCTTTCTGGTCGCCTACAGCACTGACCTGCTGCTGACCTACCTGACCGCTTAGGCCTGCCCGTCAGTCCGGGTCCAGCTCCTCGATCTCGCCGTAGTCGAACTCGGGATGCCGCGCCTTGAAGAGAGCCTGCTGCATCTCGAAGAGGCTGTCCAGCGCGGATTGCACCGGCCCATCGGCGCAGTACATCCGCCGCAGCGGCTCGGGCATCGCGGCCAGGCGGTCGACGATCGCCGCCTGGCGCGGGTTCGGGACCACCGCCAGGCCGTCGCGGTTCATCTCCTCCAGCTGCCAGAGGACGACGTCGGTCAACCGCAGCAAGCGGTCGAACCGCTGCTCCCGCGCCCGCCGGCGCCGGAGGGCCGCGGTGGCCTCGCCGATCCTTACGTTAGTCTGGTCGATCATCTCGGAACGACATATTTTCCATGCTTTGCGGTCGGTCCTCAACCCCCAAAATCAGTGGGGCGACTTCAGGGTTGGATCGCGGCCGGCGGCTGTCGCACTGCTGCTCTACGAACGGGCCGGAGAGCTCTGTGTTCCCTTCGTCCTCCGCCGCCCCGACCTGCCCGACCACCCAGGCCAAGTGGCCCTGCCGGGGGGGACGGTGAAGCCCGGGGAAGATGCCTGGGAGGCCGCCGCGCGAGAGGTCGAGGAGGAGATCGGCGTGCCGGCCGCCGACCTGGAGCCGATCGGCGCCGGCACCCCGATCTACG
>VBHN01000193.1 GCA_005881155.1 Chloroflexota bacterium
AACTCGGTGCTGACCCAGATCGGGATCGACGCGCCGAAGAGCAGGAAGACGGGCAGGAAGATCCAGTTCAGGTGGTTCAGGAAGAGGTTCAGGAAGCGCGTGACGCGGAGGCGGAGCGGGATCTCGGGGTGCTTGGGCAGGCGCTGGAGGACGTAAGGCACGTCCGTGATCCCCCATGCCCAACGCTTGATCTGGTTGTACTGGCTGGCGTGGCTGGCCGCGTAGTCGCGGCCGATCGGTGAGTCGCCGTAGATGGGCAGCCAGACGGACTTGACCTGGAACAGCTCGCCGAAGCGGAAGAACGCTTTCCAGTAGAAGCGCGAGTCCTCGGGGATGACGTCCTTGTCCCAGTAGCCCACCTCATGGACGAACTCCAGGCTGCAGGTGTAGGAGGAGAAGCAGACCAGCCGGTGCTTGCGGGTGTGCAGGAACATCTGCCACTGGGAGGTGCTGCCGGAGACCACCCGGACGGCGGTGGGCACCCGCCAGATGTTGTTGTGAAAGAGCGGCACCGGCTGCCAGATGGTGGTGTCGCGGCGAGGCTCCAGCGCGTGGTGGTAGCTGATCCAGGCGAAGTACTGGGGATGCACCCGGTAGTCCGAGTCGAGGTCCGTGCAGAGCACCTTGGCGAGGTCGTAGCCCTCCTCGCGCAGCTGCCGCACCATCCAGCGGCCGCCCCAGTTCATCGCCGCCGACTTGCCGACCACGATGCCCGGCTCCAGCGGGTCCTTGATGTGGTAGAAGCCGGCGACCCGGCCGCCGAACTTCTCCTTCAGGCGGGCCACGTTCTCCCAGCCGGCCTGGTCGGTTTCGCGGGTGATGATCCCGACCAGCTTGCGGTCGTCCGGGTAGTTGGCGTCGACGATCGCCTGGCAGGTCGCCTCCAGCACGTGGTAGGGCTCGGTGTAGGTCGGGATGATGCAGAGGTGGTGGTAGTCGAGGGGGTTGGGCGAGTCGGCGGCCGCCTCCAGCTCCCGGCAGCGCTGCCACCAGTCGATCCTCATGTCGCGCTTCATCCGGCCGTAGGTGGTGAGGATGCCGGCGATGACCAGGAAGGAGCGGCAGAACCAGTAGCAGTCGAAGACGAGCACCCCGTAGGCCACCAGCATGGCCCCGTTGAGGCCGAAGGCGAGCGGGATCCAGGCCGGGCTCAGGAGCATCACCCAGGTGATCAGCCCGGGCGTCGCCTCGAAGAGCCGGTAGAGCCCCTGCTGAACTTGGCTCCGGGGCTGGACGGCGATCTCGGCCACCCGTCCAGTATTCCGGAATACGGGGTGGTCCCCTCCCTTTGTAGATGTATGGAGGTAGTTACCTGAAGACTTTGAGCGAACTTAAGCATTTCGACGAGGACGACTTCAAGGCCAGCGTGCTGGAAGCCCGGCGCCCGGTCCTGGTCGACTTCTACGCGGACTGGTGCGGGCCCTGCAAGATGATGGCCCCGGTGATCGAGCAGATCGCCGGCGAGTACGGGGACAAGGTCGAGGTCGGCAAGCTCGACACCGACAACAATCCCGGCATCGCGATGCGCTACCAGGTGATGGGCATCCCGACCCTGGGTCTCTTCAACGGCGGGCAGCTGGTCGACCGCCTGGTCGGCTACCCGGGCGGAGCGGCTCCTATCCGGGCCTGGATCGAGAAGGGCGCGAAAGCGGCCACCGCCAAGAAATAAAGCTGCACGGCAGTGGGCGGCCGGGGAAATCCCGACCGCCCTTTTTTTGCGCCGTGGAAGGGTGCCTAAGCTCTACCAGACCGTTACTCCAATGCGATGTCGCCGTTGATGAACGTTCCCACAAAGGTTCTCCCATCGCTCAATGCCAGGGTGTAAATCGATGGGTATCGCAACCGAGACCGTGAGCTCGACCAAGCCGTCGGAGGTGATCGAGCGAGCTCGACGGGCCGGCGTCCAGGTCGTCGACGTCCGCTTCGTCGACCTGCCGGGGACCTGGCAGCACTTCAGCCTGCCGCTCGGTGAGCTGGACGAGTCGAGCTTCGAGGAAGGTCTCGGCTTCGACGGGTCGAGCATCCGTGGCTTCCAGGCCATCAACGAGAGCGACATGCTCCTGCTCCCCGACCCCGAGACGGCGACCATCGACCCCTGCCTGCGGATCCCGACCCTGTTCCTGATCTGCGACATCATCGACCCGATCACCCGCGAGCCCTACAGCCGCGACGCGCGCTACGTCGCCCGGAAGGCCGAGGCGTACCTGCGCAAGACCGGCATCGCGGACGTCAGCTACTTCGGTCCCGAGGCCGAGTTCTACATCTTCAACAGCCTCCGCTTCGACCAGAACATGTTCAGCGGCTACTACTACGTCGACTCCGAGGAAGGCATCTGGAACAGCGGCAGCAACGGCACCGCCAACCTGGGCAACCGGCCCCGGGCGAAAGAGGGCTACTTCCCGGTGCCGCCCACCGACCGGCTCCAGGACCTCCGCTCGGAGATGATGTTGAAGCTGATCGAGGCGGGCGTCCCGGTCGAGGTCCAGCACCATGAGGTCGGCACCGCGGGCCAGGCCGAGATCGACATGCGCTTCGACACCCTGACCGCCATGGGCGACAAGATGATGAAGTACAAGTACATCATCAAGAACGTCGCCGCCCAGGCCGGGTACGTGGTGACCTTCATGCCCAAGCCGCTGTTCCAGGACAACGGCTCCGGGATGCACGTCCACCAGAGCCTCTGGAAGGACGGCGAGACCCTCATGTACGACTCCAAGGGCTACGCCGGACTGAGCCAGACCGCGATCCACTACATCGGCGGCCTCTTGAAGCACGCGCCGTCGCTGCTCGCCTTCTGCGCGCCGACCACCAACTCCTACCGGCGGCTGGTGCCCGGCTACGAGGCGCCGATCAACCTCGTCTACTCCAAGCGCAACCGCTCCGCCTGCGTGCGGATCCCGATGTATTCGGAGAACCCGAAGTCCAAGCGGATCGAGTTCCGCTCCCCGGACCCCACCGCCAATCCCTACCTGGCGATGAGCGCGCTCCTGCTGGCCGGCATCGACGGCATCAAGAACAAGCTGGAACCGCCGAAGCCACTGGACAAGGACATCTACGAGCTGGAGGGCGCCGAGAAGGCGGCCATCCAGTCAGTGCCGGGCTCGCTGGTCGAGTCGCTGAAGGCGCTCGAGGAGGACCACGACTACCTCCTGGCCGGCGGGGTCTTCACCAAGGACCTGATCGACACCTGGATCGAATACAAGGTCAAGCGCGAGGTCGAACCGGTCGCCCTGCGGCCGCACCCGTGGGAGTTCTACCTCTACCACGACGCCTAGCCGAGCCATCCGTCTCCTGAAAGGAAAGGGCCCCGGAAAAACCGGGGCCCCTTCTTTTTGGAAGCGAATCTGGGGCAGCTACATGCCGAGCATGCTGCGGGCCCGCAGGGCGATGGCCACCGCGACCCGCGTCTCGGGCTCGTCCAGCTTCAAGCCACTGATGGACTCGATCCTCTCGACCCGGTAGGACATGGAGTTCACGTGGATGCCGAGGTCGCGCGCCGCCGCCCGGCGCACCCAGCGCGCGGCAGCCAGCGCTTCCAGCGTT
The DNA here is from genome assembly GCA_005881155.1 of Chloroflexota bacterium. Lineage (GTDB taxonomy): Bacteria > Chloroflexota > Dormibacteria > Dormibacterales > Dormibacteraceae > CF-105. The sequence goes on from VBHN01000193.1 coordinate 3,544, forward strand.
TCGAGCAGAGGCGTCTCCCGTGACTCTGCGTACTTCAGGAGGGGGCCCAGCACCTCGCCCACGAACCGGCGCAGGGCATCCGGGCTCTGCACCTCGAGGAGGAGCCTGAAGGCGCCCAGCGAGCGGTAGGAGGTGATCTTTCCCCGCATGCCTCCTCTCCTTGCCAGCCGCAGCGCCTGGCGCGCCTCGTGGTGGGAGCGGGCGAGCTCGGCCACCGACTCGGCCAGGTTGCCGATCCCGACCGATGCGGTCCCTGGACGCAGCAGTGGGGCGACCGCGGCGTGAACCTGCTCGGCCAGCCGCTCCGCCGTCGCCAGCTCGGGCGCCACCTCGTCGCCGAGCAGAAGGACGGCGGAAGAGGAGCGGGTCAGGGTCAGGCCTCCGCCCAGCCGGCGGCGAGCGAGGTCGGCCAGCACGGAGTGGATCCGGTCCTGGCGGCCCCGAGCGGCCATCTCGGCCTCCGACTCGGAGTCGTCCGGCTCCAGCACGATCACCCAGGCCTTGCGCGGCAGCCGGTGGCCGAGCCGCTCGGCTTGGCGGGCGAGGCGCTCCGCCTCGGCGTCGTCGAGGCCGCCGGCCAGCAGCTCCTCGACCAGGTCGCCGCGGAGCCGGCGCTCGACCTCGGCCGCGGCGCGCTCCTTGGACATCTCCAGCGCCAGCACCGTCGAGCCGTGCTGCAGGGCGCGCAGCCGGCCATCCTCTGACTCGGTCGAGCCCGCTTCCGGCACCGCCACCACCAGGAACCCGAGCAGGTCGGCGCCGGCCCTGACCGGCACCACGTCCAGCTCGCGCGGGGGGCGGCCGGCGCCGATTCGGACCTCGCGCGGGCCGTGCTCGCGCGAAAGCTCGGCTGGAAGCGCGAGCCGCGCGGGCAGGGTCTCCCCTTCCTCGCTGCCGGAGCGGACCCGGAAACCGTCGACCGAGTAGAGCCCGGCCCGCCCGCCTGAGAGGGCTCCGACACCGGCCAGGATGGCGGGGATCCCGGCGCCGTCCAGCGACAGCTGGGTGAAGCGCTCGTGGATCTCGTGCGAGAGCCGGATCTCCGCCAGCTGAGCCTCCAGCCGGCGCTGCAGCTCCATCCGCTCGAGGATCCCGGCCACCTGCCCGGCGATCGCCCGCAGGAAGTCGACGTCAGCCTCGCCGAAGTCCCTCTCCTCCGAGCTCTGCACGTTGACCACGCCGACCAGCCGGTCGCCGGCCTCGATCGGCACCGAGAGCATCGACTTGAACCGCTTCTGGTCGACACCCGGGATCCACTTGAAGCGGAGGTCCGCGCTCACGTCGGAGACCGCCAGGTGCGAGCGGTGCTGCGCGACCCAGCCCGTGATGCCCTCGCCAACCCGCAGGTGCGCCTTGCCGACCATCTGCGGGTTGAGGCCGTTGGTGGCGGCCAGCTGCAGCTGCCGCCCGCTCGCATCGAGGAGGTAGAGCGAGCAGACGTCGATCGCCATCGCCGAGGTCGTCTCGCGGATGACCAGCTCGACCAGCTCGCCCGGCTTCTGGGCGGTCGCCGCCTCCTGCGCGAGCCGCTGCAGGAAGTCGAGCTCCCTTACGGCGTCATCAAGGTCCTGCGGCTGGACGGCCCGCACACCCGGTACCGTACCGTGGCGGAGGCGAAGCTGGCTCGTGCGGTGATTATAAAAAACGCGGCGTGGGTTCGTGCGCAGCGAACTAGAGCTTGACCGAGAAGCCGCTGAGTCCCTGCGCCGGCTCCCAGTCGGCGTCGACCCGCTCGACCTCGGCCATCCCGGGCCCTCGCATCAGCTCCTCGAGGAGCCCGCCCAGCGTCGTGCGGTCACCCTCGGCCAGGACCTCGACGGTGCCGTCGGGCCGGTTGCGGACCCAGCCGCTGAGGCCCGCCCGGCTGGCCCGGCGCTGAACGAAGTCACGAAAGCCGACGCCTTGGACGTCGCCGTGGACCACCGCGTGGAGGGCCGGCATGAGGTTCGGTTTTCAGTATGCCGAGGCCCCGGCGCCGGGCTGCGGGTGGCGATCGATCCAGACCCGGTTCGCGATCACCTCCGGCGGGTGGCCGCGCCAGACATAGACCGCCGACCCGTCGGGCAGGGTGACCCGGGTCAGCCGGTAGGAGTCGGCCAGCAACGGCAGCAGCTCCCGGTCCAGGTAGACGTAGGTGGTGGTCCCGGCGCCGAAGGCCAAGGGCACGCTGCGACGGCTGCCGGCCGGATCGTAGGCGTCACCGAAGATCTCGCGAACCCGGCCCTCGGAGTCGCGCCCGAGGCCGGCGCGGTGATAGGCGGGCAGGTAGTACGCCGCGGTGCGGTAGGAGCCGACTCCGTAGGCGTCGCCGATCAAGACGGTGTGGTCTGGATCCGTGGTGGCGGCCAGAGCGAGCATCCCCTCCACGCGAAGGTCGTGAAGGCGCAGCTGGTCGGCCAGCGAGTAGCGCGGCGGCAGCAGGAAGATGAGGACCGAGGTGGCCGCCGCGGCCAGGACCAGGCCGGGAGCGAGGTGCGCCCTGCCGACGGCCTCGGCGGTGGCGCGGACGGCCGGCCCCAGGCTCAGGAAGAGCGCCGGCGCGAAGGCCTGCACGTAGACCAGCTGGCCGATGTGGACGAACAGGAAGGTCAGCAGGGCGGGGGCGGCCCAGGCCCAGCAGAAGAGCGTCCAGGCAGGAGGAAGCACCTCGCGGCGGAGGAGGCGGGGCGCCGCCAGGAGCCCGAAGGCTGCCAGGACGCTGAAGAGCCCGAGCTCCCAGCCCAGTCCGGTCAGGACCGCCGGGCCCGTAACCGTCAGGGGATTGCGGGCGTCGTTCCAGAAGGCGGTGCCGCCGGTGACCGAGTCGCCCAGCTGCAGCGACACCTGGAGGAAGCGGATCGGGCCGCCGGCCAGGACCAGCAGCGGGAGCGCCCAGACGGCCACCGCCGCGGCATAGATCCCCAGGCTCCGCAGAACCAGCGGCTGCGCGGCGGATCGCCGCAGCGAGAGCAGGAAGAGCGGGGTGAGCAGGACCATGGTGCTCGGCCGCAGGGCACCGCCGAGGCCCAGGGCGACGGCGGCCGGGTAGGCGAAGCGGGCCTCGCCGGTCCAGAGCCTCCAGCAGGGCCAGGCCACCAGCATCGCCAGCAGCGGCTCCAGGGCGTAGGTGTTGGCGACCTCGCCGTAGTACCAGTAGAGCGGCGCCGCCGCCAGGGCCAGGCCGCTGACCCAGCCCGCGAAGCGACCGAAGAGCGCTCGCGCGAAGAGGAAGCCGACGGCGACGCCGAGCGCCTCCCCGCCGATGCTCAGCGCGACCAGCGCCGAGTTGGGGTCGCCGAAGACGCGCAGGAGGAGCCGGCCCGCGGCGATGTACCCGAGGTACCCGGGCGGGTGCGGCTGGTGGTGGGCGAGGTCGAAGTGGCGGATGCCGAGCGCGAACTGGGCGGCGTCCCAATTGGCCAGGTAGCGGGTGCGGAAGGGCAGCCGCGAGGCCACGACCAGCAGGCCCAGGCCCACGGCTCCGGCCGCCGCCTCCAGGGCTCCGACCGCCTCCAAAGAGAAGCGGCCGGGGATGACCCGGCCGCCAAGCTCGGCAGACAAGACGTCAGGAGTGGGTCGTTACGTTGACGTTGGTCGGGCCGCCGAACAGGTGCAGGAAGGTGAAGCCGCCGAAGATCAGGAAGAGGATGACCAGGATGGCGATCAGCAGCACCGCGACCGCGGCCGCTCCGCCACCGCCGCCTCCGTTCTCCTCGACCACCGTCCCGCCGGCAGCCGGCGGTCCGTAGTAGCGCCGGTA
>VBHN01000194.1 GCA_005881155.1 Chloroflexota bacterium
GGCTGCCCGAGGCCAGCGGGTCGCCGATGGCCTTGATCTGGGCGACCAGGTCGGCGTTGCCGGCGATGCCGGGCTGCTGGACGAGAAAGTCTTCCAGCTGCTGATAGGTGACGCCGGTCGACTGGACCAGCGGCGGCGTGGCGACGCCGGCGACCAGCGGCAGGTTGGCCAGGGAGATGTTCTTCGGATCGACGACCCCGAAGACCTCACCGACCGCTGGGCCGACGGTGACCGTGATGGTGCTGCCGTCGATGCCCTTGGGGAAGACTGGGGCCGGCTTGCCGGCGTCCGCGGCGGCCTGCTTGGCCATCGCCTCGTTGAAGGTGAAGCTGACAACCGACTGCCCGACCACGGTGTAGGTCACCGTCCCGGTGTTGTACTGGGCCGGGACGCTGGGGGGCGTCAGCCCGGTGAGCCTGGTCGCCTCGTCAGCGGTCAGCACCGTCTGGGTGGTGCCCTGCTTGATGACTCTGGTGGTCCCGTACTTGGAGAGGTCCGGCAGCCCGGCGACGCTGCCCTCGCTGGGCGGGCTCACCGTGACCGTCTTCACGCCCTGGTTCGGGTTGGCGATTGTCGTCAGGCCCTGGCTCAGCGCGGCCGAGCCCCCGCCGACGACGGTGACCAGAGCCAGCGCCAGGACCAGAGGCCGCGCCAGCCGCGGCGCCTTCCAGCTCCAGCGAGCCCACGCCCGGCGGGGGGCGGGGGCCACCTCCGCCAGGTTGTGGACCCGGGCCAGCGCGGCCGCGGTGTCAGGCTCGAAGCTGGGAATGGCCAGCAGCAGCGAGGCGGTGTCCGCCTCGCCCGCGATCCGGGCCTTCCGCTCCTGGCAGGGCGAGCAGCCCTCCAGGTGCCGCCGGTCGGCCTCGGCCGAGGCCAGCGGCTCGTCGATCATGCGGCGCAGGGCGCCGTCACCGAGATGTCCCACGTTCAACCTCCCGCCGAAGCGCGGCTTCGGCCCTTCGCAATAGAGTTCCGATCTGTCCGACGTTGACGCCGAGCGCTTGCGCGACCTCGGCGTAGCTGAGTCCTCCGTAGCGCAGCGCAAGCACCGCCGCGGGCTTGCGCGGCAGCCGGGCAAGAGCGCTCCGCACCATCTGTCTGTCTTCCTTGATCTCCGCCGCCTCGGCCGGGTCGACAGGCCGGGCCGTCTCCAGCGAGCCGTAGGTAGCCTCGCGCTTGGCCCGCCGGCTGCGGGAGCGGACGGCGTTGAGCGCGGTGTTGGCGGCGGCCCGGTGCAGCCAGGGCGCCGCATAGGGAGCGTCCGCCCGGTGCAGCCGGTGGAAGTCGACGAAGACCTCCTGGGCGACGTCCTCCGCCTCCTGCCGATCGGCCAGGACGCGGTTGGCGATGCTCACCACGCGCGCGTACTCGTCCTTGAAAAGTCGCTCGAAGGGATCCACTCCGGGTTGAACTCGACTCCGGGGGGCGGCGGTTATGGCCTGCACAACCTACAAGCACCGTCCCGGGTGCGCGTGTGACATCGGCGCCAAGGCACAGCGCACGTTGCTGGGGTTTCCAGAGAAAGGAGTGGGCGCCTCTTGCGCCCCTCACCTGCGCAGCGCCTAGGCCGGGTTCACCCCGGCCGATTGGGTTGTCTCCTCCGACGCCCTTCCCTGCGCCGAGGGGGGAGTTCTGGAAGAGGGGGCCTGCCCCCTCTTGCCCTTCTTTACAAAGCGTTGATATCGAGGTGAAGAACCCGCGCTCGCTGCGGGCCTTGAATTCAGGCATGGCAGTCGAAAGCGGGGCAAGCAGCGCACCTGCCGCGCCCGCCAAGACCAAACGAGCGGGTGGGATGACTCGCCGGGCGGTGATCGGCGCGGCCGTCGCCGGCGGCGCGGGTGTCGCCGCCTTCCGCCTGCTGGGCCTGGCCAAGCCGGCGGGCAACCCCGTGAGCCAAAGCCTGAACGGCGCCACCGATTGGATCTCGCCCCTGGCGACCGAGCGCGCCCAGGTCCAGCAGCTGCTGCGCCGCGCAACGTTTGGAGCCGGGCCGGCCGACCTCGAGAAGGCACTCAGCGACGGGTATGCGAAAACCGTGCAGCGCCTGGTCGAGACCCCCGCGGCCAAGCCGCCACCCTTCCCCGGCGGCGACCAGGCCGCCAAGGGCAGCCCGCTGAAGCTGGTCCAGCTGCAGAAGTGGTGGGTCGACCAGATGCTCAAGGGCCCGACGCCCTTCGCGGAGCGGATGACGCTCTTCTGGCACGGGCACTTCACCAGCGACTATCGCAAGGTCGGCCTCCAGTCGCCCTACGTCTACTGGCAGAACCTCACCTGGCGGGACAACGCGGTCGGCGACCTCCGCTCCTTCCTCTACCAGGTGACCACCGACCCGGGCATGCTCCGCTATCTCGACCTCGGGACCTCGACCGGGAGAAGCCCCAACGAGAACTACTCACGGGAGCTCATGGAGCTCTTCACGATGGGCGCCGGCACCTTCGGCGAGGACGACGTCCGCGCCGCCGCCAAGGCGCTGGCGGGCTGGCGCGAGCCGCAGCCGGCGGAAACCGTGAGGACCGGCGTCTTCGACCCGCGTCGCGCGTACACGGGCGGGCCTGTCACCTTCCTCGGCAAGACGGCCAGGTTCGACACCAAAGGCGTGCTCGACCAGGTCCTCGCGCAGAAGGCCACGGCGCCCTTCGTCGTCCGCCGGGTGCTGGTCAACTTCGTCATGCCCAACCCCTCCGACGCCACCGTCAACCGGCTGGCAGCCGGGTTCGTCAAGTCGAAGTGGAGCATCAGACAGCTGATGCACGACGTCTTCAGCAGCGACGAGTTCAAGTCCGCCTCCAGCTACCGCTCGCTGGTGAAGCAGCCGATCGAGTTCATGGTCAGCGCCCTCCGGGCCTTGGGCGCCGAGAGCCTCGGCCAGCTGACGCAGCAGCACGGGAGCGGGATGGGCCAGACCCTTTTCGACCCGCCCGACGTGGGCGGCTGGCCGCTCAACGAGGCCTGGATCTCGTCCAACACCGTGATGGCGCGGGTGAACTTCGTCACCGCCTTGATGCAGGCCGTGAAGGACCTGCCGGTTTCCACCGACGCGCACGTTCAACAGCTTGATGGCGTGCTCAGCCCGGCCACGGCACAGCTCCTCAGCGCGGCGAGCAGCGACCAGGAGCGTTGGACCCTCGTGCTCGCGTCACCGGAATTCCAGCTCAAGTAGGTGTGACAAGGAATGACTGAAGAGCACGGCATCAACCAGCTCAAGCGGCGCGACTTCCTGAAGGCGGGACTCGTCTTCGGCGCCGGCGCGGCCGGCCTGGCGGCGGGGTACGCCGCGGTCCCCGACGCCTTCGCGCGGGCGGTCTACGCGGCCAAGCAGGAAGGCATCACCAACGACAAGGTCCTGGTCATGGTGCAGCTGGCCGGTGGCAACGACGGCCTCCGGACCGTGGTCCCGCTCCAGGACCCCAAGCTGCACGACTACCGGCCGCGGCTGGCCGGGCCCTCGGTGGCGCAAGCGCTGCCCTTGACCGCCGACTACGGGCTCAACCAGAACCTCAAGGGCGTCAAGAAGCTCTTCGACGCGGGCCGGGTCGCGATCGTGCAGGGCGTCGGCTACCCGAACCCGGTCTTCTCCCACTTCGAGTCGATCCGGATCTGGGAGACCGGCGACCCGACTCGGCGCTCGATCAACGGCTGGCTGGGCCAGCTGGCGGCCAAGCAGTACGACACGCTCGGCCACCCGCTCACCGGTTGCGCCTGCGGCGCCACCGATGTGCCCGGTGCTCTCCGCGACCTGCAGGCGACGATGACCGTGATCCAGGACCCGAAGAACTTCGGGTTCACGGGCGGGGACCCGGTCGAGGAAGCCGTGACCGCGCTCTACAAGGACACGCCCGGCATCTACGGCGCCCTCTTCGACACCGCGATCGCCACCGCCAAGGACACCATCGCCACGCTGAAGACGGCCGGTGCCAAGTACCAGCCGATGGCGGCCTACTCGGACCAGGCCAAGCTCGTCTACTCGTCGAAGAACCAGCTCGCCTCGGCGCTCCAGCTGGCGGCCGAGCTGATCGTGGCGGGCACCGGCGTCAAGCTCCTGCACGTGACCCTGGGCGGCTTCGACACGCACTACACCGAGCTCAACCGCCACGACGACCTGATGGGCTATCTCGACCAGGCGGTCAGCGCCTTCTTCCAGGACCTGGACGCGCACGGCATGGCGAACAACGTCCTCCTCGCGACCTGGTCGGAGTTCGGCCGGCGCCCCAAGGAGAACGCCTCCGGGGGCACCGACCACGGCGCCGCCTCGCCGCTGCTGCTGATCGGCAGCCCGGTCCAGGGCGGGCTGTACGGTTCCGCGCCCAAGCTGGGCGACCTGGACGCGACCGGCAACCTCAAATACAGCGTCGACTTCCGCTCCGTCTACCAGGAGATCCTGACCTCGCACCTGGGCGCCGACGCGCAGCAGGTGCTGGGCGCGACCTTCGACCGCGTCCCCTTCATCAAGGTGCCGGCCGGGGTTTCCTAGGAGGTCGCTGAAATGCCTGCCTGGCTGTTGAAGCTCGCCGCGGTCCTGGTCACGGGGCTTGCCGCGGCGGGCTCCGCAGGCTACGTTTCGCGCCACGTGAAGAGCGACACGGCGCCGCTCCACCCGCCCGTGGCGGCCCCGGCCACGACCGTGTCCGGGGCCGGCGGTGGTCATCTCAACTTGAAACCGAGCGTGCAGTCGAGCTCCGACCAGCAGCCGATCACCTTCACCAGTGTCTCTTGAGTCGCTCAGCTTCCCGGCCCTGGGCAGCGAGTGCCACCTCTTCCTGGTGGCCCGGGACCCCAAGCCGCTGGCCGTGGGCGCGGAGTGGGTCCGGGGCCTCCACGAGCGGCTGACGCGGTTCGAGCCCGACAGCGAGCTCTCGACCTTCAACTCCACGGCCGGCACCTGGACCAAGGTCAGCCCGGTGCTGGAGTCGCTCCTCCGGGAGGCCCTGCGCGCCCACCAGGTCTCCCACGGGCTGGTCCACGCGGGGACCCTGCACGCGCTGCTCGCCGCCGGCTACACCCGGACCTTCTCGGAAGGACCGACCAAGCCGGCCCTGAGGACCCAGCACCTGGGGCCCATCCCTCCCCTCGATGACATGCTCGAGGTCGGCCACGGCCATGCCCGCGTGCGCGCGGGCTACGGCATCGACCTCGGCGGCATCGCCAAGGGCTGGATCGCCGACCGGCTGGCGGAGAAGCTCGGCGAGAACTCGCTGGTGAACCTGGGTGGCGATATCTACGCCCACGGCGAGGGGGAGGACGGCCGCGGCTGGCCGGTCGGGTTCGGGGGCACCACGATCTTCCTCCACGACCAGGGCGTGGCCACCAGCGGGAGCCGCAGCCGGCGCTGGGGCCAGAGCCTGCACCACCTGATCGACCCCCGCACCGGGCGCCCCTCCAAGACCGACCTGGAAGAGGTCTCGGTCATCGCCGCCACGGGTGCCGACGCCGAGATCTACGCCAAGACGGCCTTCCTGATGGGCCGTGGCGCCGCCGAATATTTCTTGGGCGAACACTGCCCGGGTTGGTGGCTTTACCCCTGACCCTCGACTCCTTCTTCTGGATCCTCGGCCGGGTGGCCGGGCTCAGCTCCTTCGCCGCCCTCTCGATCTC
>VBHN01000202.1 GCA_005881155.1 Chloroflexota bacterium
TCGCGAGCAACGGGCACCTCGCCCCCTTCGTCTGGTGGCTCTTCTTCCCGGCTTTCTTCTGGTTCCGGGGCGGCCACCGGCGCTACCGACACCGAGGACCACGCTTTTAGCTGCCCTTAAGGGGCGTCGGCAGCACCGAGCGGCCGTACAATCCGCCGCGAAACTTGCGCAGTCTTGCCCTCGCCGCCGCAATCGTCTTCCTCACGGGCTGCGCCTTGACGCCGGCCTCCGGCGCCCCGCCGAGCCCCTCCCCCTCCGCCGGGGGCGCCGGCGGCACCGCTCTCAACGTCCCGCAGGACCTCACCTTCATCGGCAAGCTGCCCGCCCGCTGGACGGCGGCGGACGTGACCTGCGGGCCGGCCGACGGCAAGGGGGCCGACAGCTTCAGCGCCAGGCTGACCGCGCTCGACTCGCTCGGCCAGAAGGACGCCCTGACAGTCGTCGTGCCCTCCGGCTACAAGGGCGCCGGCGAATACTCGGTCAACGCCACCGCCACCCTGTCCGTGTTCACCGGCGGGGCGCTGATCGCCAGCAGCACGCCGGTCCTGCAAACCCTCTTCACGGTCAACCCCGACCTCAGCTCGGGCACGATCGACGCGAACCTGGCCCAGGGAGCCGACCAGCAGGACGCCGTCGAGCACATCCAGGGCACCTGGCACTGTGGCAAATGAAAGAGGCAAGGGGGGACAGGTCCCCCCTTCCAGAACCCCCCTCTTGGCGCGGCGCAAGGTGTCGCTTCTGAACAACTCACTCGGCCGGGGTGAACCCGGCCTACGCACAACGATGAGGCAAGGGGGGACTAGTCCCCCTTCCAAAACCCCCCTCTCGGCGCCGCGAAGGCTGTCGCATCTAGACAACTCACTCGGCCGGGATAAACCCGGCCTACGCACAACGATGAAGCAAGGGGGGACAAGTCCCCCTTCCAAAACCCCCTCTCGGGTTAGGACGCCCGCCGGCCGGCCAGGTCCCTCTTCATGACCTTGCCGGTGGCGTTCCGGGGCAGCTCCTTCACGAACTCCACCTGGCGCGGGACCTTGAAGCGGGCGAGGTTGGCGCGCACGTAGGACTTCACCTGCTCCTCGTCGAGGGCTCCCTTCTTGACGATGTACGCCTTAAGCGACTGCCCGAAGCGCTCGTCGTCGACGCCCACCACCGCGACCTCGGCGACCTTGGGGTGCCGCGAGAGCAGGTCCTCAACCTCGGCCGGGTAGACGTTCTCGCCCCCGGAGACGATCATCTCGTCCTCGCGGCCCTCCACGAAGAGGCGCCCTTCGGAGTCCTGGTGGCCGACGTCGCCGGTCGCCAGCAGGCCGTCCAGGCTCGGCTTGCCGCCGCCCCCCGTGTAGCCCTCGAACTGGAAATCGTTGCCGACGAAGATGCGCCCGCTGACGCCGGTTGGGACCTCGCGGCCGAGGTCGTCGTAGACCCGGACCAGGGTCCGGCTGGGCGCCTTGCCGGCGGTCCCCGGGGCTTCCCTGAGGTCTTCCGGCGTGGCGATGGTCGCCCACGCCACCTCGGTCGAGCCGTAGAGGTTGTAGAGGATGTCGCCGAACTCGTCCATGAAACGGTTGGCCAGCTCAGCGGGGAGCGAGGAGCCGCTCACGGCGACCACCCGCAGCGAGGACGTGTCGTAGCGCCGGCGGACCCGGGCGGGCAGCTCCAGGATCCGCTGCAGCATCACCGGCACCGCGACCAGGACTGACGGCCGGTGCTCCTCGATCGCTTTCAGGGTGGCCTCGGGGTCGAACCGGCGCCGGACCAGGACCGTGGTGGAGAGCAGCAGCCCGAGCGTGAGGTGGCTGAAGCCCCAGGAGTGGAAGAGAGGCGCCGCGATGAAGGTCGTGTCCCGCCGCCGGAGCGGGATCTTGCTCAGGAGGGCGAGGGCTGGCGAGAGGCTGCTCGGCGTCGTGCGGCGGGCGCCCTTTGGGGCGCCGGTGGTTCCCGAGGTCAGAATCACCGTCCGGCCCGGCCGCTCCGGCGGTGGGACCGGCTCCAGAGCCTCCTCGGCGATCATCTGCTCGAGCGCCACGACTCCGCGCGGTGGCGGGCCGTCCGCCCAGGCCCAGAAGCGCTTCCGTCCGCGGCCGGCCTGCTTGACCAGGGCCTCGAACTCGGCGTCGTAGATGATCGCCCGGGCCTTCTCGCGGCGCACCACTTCGGCCAGTTGCGGCGCGGCGAAGGCGGTGTTCAAGAGCACGCAGTTCGCCCCCAGCTTCCAGAGCGCCAGCACGGCCTCGACGAACCCGCGGTGGTTGCGGCACATCACCGCGACCGTGCTGCCGCTCCCCACGCCTTGGGCGTTCAGCCCGTGGGCGACTGCGTTGGCACGCTCGTCGACCTCCTCGAAGGTGAGCGCGCCGAGCTCGTCGACGACTGCAGCCTCACCGGGAAAGGCGATCGCCCCGGCCGCGAACCCGGCTGCGGGCGCGACCCCCCAGCGCGAGACCAGCAGGCCCAACTTGAACAGCCGGTCCGCCGGCAGTGGGCGCAGCAGCCCGGCCCGGCCGAGCACGTCCAGGGTCTCCAGCTGCTCGACCAGCGTGGTCGCCAGCGAGCGCTCCGTCGCCGGGGCCGGCGCCTCGGCCTCGACCTGGTCGCGCAGCGCCTCCAGCGTCCGGCGGACCGAGGCGCGCAGCAGCGGCGCCGAGAGCTGGTCGGCGAGCAAGCTGGTCAGAAGGTAGACGCCGCCGGCGCTGGGGATCCCGTAGATGAGCCGGAAGGTGACCTCGGTACCCCCCTTGGGACCGTCCCGGATCCGCCAACGGCCGCGGTGCTCGATGCCGCGCACGCTGTTCCAGGCCAGCTCCCAGCCCTCGTCCAGCTCGACGACCTCGATCTCGCCTCCGAGGTCAGCCGAGCCGGCGTGCAGGCGGACCTGGTAGCGGGCGCCGAGTCCCTTGCGCTTCGCGCCGCTGCGCTCCCAGCGGCTGATGTCCGCCATGAAGCGGGGGTACCGACCGGGGTCGCCGACCAGGCGCCAGACTCGCTCCCGGCTGGCGGCGACGTTGATCGTCTCCTCGATCCACATCCGGCGGTTCAGCCCACCAGCGGCAGGCGCCGCTCGCCGGCCAGCTCGTCGAGCTGGCGCTGCATGACGCGGGTCACGAACTCGTAGCACTCCTCGGGGTCGGGCCGGGGGCCGAAGCGCTGCTTGAGGTCGATCGGCGGCAGCACCTGGGTCGTGATCTTGGACGGCAGCGGGAGATGGCTGGTGAAGTCGCCGATGTTGAGGCCCCAGGGCAGCGCGAGGCTGATCGGCAGCACCTTCAGGCGGAGCAGGCGGTCGAGCTGGAGCAGCCGGGCGAGACCCTCGCCCCGGGTCAGGAAGAGGGCTGTCTCCTGGCCGCCGATGGAGACGACGGGCACGATCGGGACCTCGTTGCGTAGGGCCAGCTCGAGGAAACCCTTGCGGCCCGCGAACTCGATCTCCCCCGAGTGCCAGGAGGGCCTGTGGACCTCCCAGTCCCCGCCCGGGTAGACCAGCACCGCCCCGCCCGCCTTGAGCGCGCGATCGGCGTTGTCAGGCGAGGCCTCGAGGGTCCCGTACTTGCGCAGCATGCCCATTCCCGGCATCCGCAGCACCAGGCTGTGCGCGAGCTGGTAGAAGCGCCGCTCGACGCCGAAGTGGGTGGTGAAAGCCAGCGTGAAGAGCAGGGTGTCGGGCGTGAGGTTGCCGCCGGAGTGGTTCCCGACCAGCAGCACCGGGCCCTGCTCGGGCACCAGGTCGAGGCCGCGGATGTCGGCCCGGAAGTAGAAGCTGGCGGCCAGCCAGATCCAGGGCAGGGTGCCGCGGATGTAATCCGGGTCCCGCTGGTGAAGGTCCCCGAGGTCGCTGCCCGGCCGCCCGCGCAACCATGCGGGAAATGCCACTATCAACTTTAATGATAGCTCACCTATCCCAGCAGGCGGCCCCTAGCGGGACTGGCGGAGCGGGTGCTGGGTGCTCAGGGCCTCCTGGCGCAAGCGGTGGTAGTCGGGATCGTGGGTGGGACCGAAGAGGGCTGCCTGGGAGCTCAGCCGCAGCCGCAGCAGCGCCGCCAGGGCTTGGACGCCGTCCCGCCAGGTCAGCTTCTTCCCCTCCTCGCGGGAACGCGCGTAGTAGCGGATCGGGACCTCGTGGACTCGGTAGCCGAGCCGCAGCACCCGGACGGTGATGTCCGGCTCGATCTCGAAGCGCTCGCCGGTCAAGTCCAGCCGCTTCCAGAGCTCGGAGCGGAGCATCTTGTAACCGGTCTCGAGGTCGGAGATGTAACAGTCGAAGAGGATGTTGCAGACCAGGGTGACGAGCCGGTTGCCGATCACAAACCAGAAGCTGAAGGCCGTCTGACCGGCAAATCCGCGCGTCCCGTAGACCACGTCGGCCCGGCCGTCCAGGAGCGGCTGGAGGAGGACCGGATAGTCACGGGGGTCGTACTCGAGGTCGGCGTCCTGGACCAGAGCGAACGGCATCCGCAGCTCGGCGACGGCGCGCCGCAGGGCCGCGCCCTTGCCCTGGTTGCGCTCCTGACGGAAAGGCCGGACCCGGCTGTCGCGCGCTGCGACCTCGGCGAGGATCTCCCAGGAGCGGTCGCTGGAACCGTCGTCCACGGCGATGACCTCACCCACCTCCGGCCGGTCCAGCACGTGGCCGAGGATGGTGCCCAGGGTGCGCTCCTCGTTGTAGATCGGCATCATCACGCTGAGCACGCCGCGGTTCGCCGCCTTCATGGCCGCGACAGCTTAATACCGAGGGTGGATCAGCAGAGCTGCTTCAGCCGCGGGTTCTCGGTGATGCCGGGGATCCGGCCGCGCTTGGTCACGGCCTTCCCCGCCACCTCCTTGAGATCGCCGGTGAACCCGATCGGCGGGGCCGCCGAGATGGCCATCCCGACGCCGAAGGAATCGACCGGCGCCCCGGCCTCGACGAACTGCCGGATCCGCTCCGCCGAGAGGCCGCCGGAGACGAAGATGCCGACTTTCGGGTGGCCGGCGAGGTCGAGCCGGGCCCGCACCTCCTTGACCAGCTCGACGGTGACCCGGCCGCGCTCCCAGGGCGTGTCGAGTCGTACGCCGCGCAGCCGCTCGCCCAGGGCCTCGGCCACGCGCAGCGACTCCTCGGCCTCGTCCTTGAAGGTGTCGACGAGCACGATCCGGAGCACCTCCTCGCCCATGTGCCTGTCAAACGCCCTGGCGGCCAGGACGGTGTCCCCGAAGACCAGGATCATGGCGTGCGGCATGGTGCCGGAGGGCGCCGCCAGCCCGGCCAGAGCCGCACCGCCCGGGGTCGCGGCGCCGACGCAGCCACCGACCACGGCCGCCCGCTCCATGGTCGGGCCGATCAGCGGGTGCACGTGGCGGGCGCCGAAGGAGATCACCCGGGTTCCGGCCGCGGCGTCCACCACCTCGCGGGCCCGGGTCGCCCAGCCGGAGCAGGAGGCCATCATCCCCAGCAGGGCGGTCTCGTAGCGGCCGAAGTGCGAATAGGGCGCCTTGACCCGGAGCACGACCTCCTTGCGCTCCATGCGGTCGCCGTCCTTCAGGCCCCAGGCCTCGTCGCCGGGCTGGAGGACGCAGCGGAGCAGCTCGACGGCCTCGTCGATGCCGCAGAGTAGGCCGTCCCGGTCGGGAAAGAACTCCATCTGGACGACCGGGTCCAGGCCCTCGCCGGCGAGGGTCTTGGCGGCGCGCTCCAGGTACACGTCGGCAGCGCGCCCGCCGTAGTACTCGACGAGTTCGGGGGTCAAGTCGGCACCAAGCTTATTTCAACCGGAGCGTTGACAAAAACAACTACAGTAGCCGCGTGCCTGTACCTACCGAGGAGCAGGTCCTGAACGCCCTCTCGCAGATCCAGGACCCGGATCTGCACCGCGACATCGTCAGCCTGGGGATGATCAAGGACCTCAACATCGGGACCGACGGCGTGGTCGACTTCACCTTCGAGCTGACCACGCCCGCCTGCCCCGTCCGGGACCAGTTCCTGACTCTCGCCCAGCAGTACGCGGGCGCGTTGCCCGGCGTCACCGAGGTGCGGGTGAAGATGACCTCCAACGTGCGCCCGGCCTTCCTCCAGCGCGACGCCGGCCAGGCCATCCCGGGCGTGAAGCAGACGATCGCCGTCGCCTCCGGCAAAGGCGGCGTCGGAAAGTCGACGGTGGCCACCAACCTCGCCGCGGCGCTTGCCATGACCGGCGCCAGCGTCGGCCTGCTCGACGCCGACATCTACGGGCCGTCGATCCCGACCATGCTCGGCACCCACCGGGCGCCGGTGGTCGAGAACGAGAAGCTGATCCCGCTCGAGGCGCACGGCCTGAAGCTGATGTCGATCGGCTTCCTGGCCGGCGCGGACAAGGCAATGGTCTGGCGCGGGCCGCTGGTCGGCAAGGCCGTTCAGCAGTTCCTGACCGATGTCAGCTGGGGCGAGCTGGACTACCTGATCATCGACCTCCCACCGGGTACCGGCGACGCCTCCTTGACCCTCGCCCAGCAGGTCTCCCTCTCGGGTGTGGTGATCGTGGCCACCCCCCAGGACGTGGCGCTCGACATCGCGGTCAAGGCGCTGCAGATGTTCCGCACCGTCAATGTCACGCCGCTCGGACTGGTCGAGAACATGAGCTACTACGTCTGCCAGAACTGCGGCCACGAGGCCCACATCTTCAGCCACGGCACGGGTGAGAAGACCGCCCAGAAGCTGGGGGTTCCCTTCCTGGGCGCGGTGCCCCTGGAAGAGGGCATCCGGGAGGACGCCGACCTCGGCGCTCCGGTGGTGCTGACCCGGCCGGACTCGGCCGGTGCGCAGGCGTTCCGCGAGATCGCCGCCCGGGTCGCCGCCCAGGCCTCCATCCGCTCCTTCCGGCAGCTGCCGGTCATCAACGTCCGATAGCGGCCCAGGCCGACCCCTTTCCGACGGCGGTCGACCTCGACCGCCAGGCCCAGCTGCTGACCATCGCCTGGGAGGACGGTCACCGGTCCGGCTACGCCGCGGGGATGCTCCGCTGGGCCTGCCCTTGCGCCGAGTGCCGAGGTGAGGGCTACGGCACCGTCGGGCGGCTGGAGCGGGCGACCGAGCTGCCGGCGTCCGAGCTGGAGCTGGAAGCCGTGACGCTGACCGGCCGCTACGCCCTGCAGCTGGGCTTCAAGTCGGGCCACTCCACCGGCATCTACACCTTCCGCTACCTGCGCTCGCTCTGCCCCTGCGCAGACTGCCGGCGCTCAGGAGCCGGCGCCTAAGCCCCCGCCAGGGCGAAGAAGATGCCCAGCCGGTCCTTTTTCTTGGTGTGCAGGTAGGCCAGGCCCAGCCAGAGGCCCGGTGCCACCTCGCGGACCTCGTCCTTGACCGCACGGACGAAGAAAGGGTTGCCGTGCTGATCGTAGTCGAGCTGGAGAGCGTCGAAATCACCGGCGCGGGAGGGGCCGACAAAGGTCTCGAACCGGTACCAGTTGGCGCGGTTCCCAAAGACGCGGTTGATGCCCTCGCCGCGGTCCTTGCTCAGTGGCCGGAAGGTCTTGCCCTGCCAGGGCATCGGACCATCTGCCGCGAAGTGTTTGAGGAAATCGGCAACCGCGCCGTGCTTCGCCAGCGGGGAGGCGAGCATCCGTCCCTTCAACTTTCCCCGCAGGTCCTCGACCCGCGGTGTCTTGGCGTTGTGGTAGAGAGCGAGAAGCTCGTCGGGACCAAGCTCCGCCAGGTCGTCGAGGGTCCGGGGACGGGCGGCGGTCGCCATGGAGGTAAGCCTAGCGCCCCGGAATCGCGTTGATCCGCCACTGCCTCCCCGGACAGAAACCTTCCCATCCAGTCGACCAGCCGGCGAGCGCCATCTTCTTAGGAACCTCTCAGCCGCCTTCGCTAAGGTGACGGCGTGAGCAGGCTCGACCGGCGCTCGGTCGTGGTGGCATTGCTGGCGGCGGCTCCGCTCTCGCAGCTCGGGCACCTGCTCGCCTACCTCCTGCACTACGGTCAGGCGGCCGGGGCCCAGCAGAGCTCGGGCGTCCACGCCTACTTCCCGTCCCTCCTCCAAGCAGGCGCGACCGCGCTCGGAGCAGCCCTGCTGGCCGGGCTGCTGGTGGTCGCCCTGGCCCGTCTCATGATCGGGATTCGAAACGACCGGGTGCCCAGCGGCGGAGTGCCGGTGCTGCCCCTGCTGCTGCTGCTGCTCGGGGTCCAGCTGGCCGTCTACTGCGGGCAGGAGCTGCTCGAGTTCAGGCTGGCCGGCCTTACAGCTCCCGCGTCAGGGTTGATCCTCGGTTGGGGCCTGGCCGGGCAGCTGCCGGTGGCCGCGCTGGCGGCGCTCGGGCTCAGCTGGCTGACGGCCGGGGTCGTCCGGGCGGTTCAGCGGCTGCGGGTTTCTCGGCCGGTCGCCGTCCTGCCGCGGCAGGAGCAGAGCCTTCCACCGGCCTGGCGGCCGAATGCCGCGCCGGCGCTGGTCCAGGCCGCGCCGGCTGCCCTGCGCAAGCGAGGTCCGCCGAACCCTTCCTTTCCATAACCCTGCGCTGCCCGCCCGGCGGCGGATTTTCGTCAGCACTCGAGAAGGAAAGGTGAAACAACTCAGATGGCACGCAACCGCGTCCTGATCATGGTGATCGTGGTGGTCGTCCTCCTCGCCGGGGGCGCCTACCTGGTCTCGCGCGTCGTCGGCGGCGGCGGCCAGGCCCGCAGTATCGACCTCACCGTCAGCGGCTCGACCATGACCCCCGACACGCCGACGGCGAAGCAGGGTGACCGCGTCACCATGACCATCACCGCCGACAAGGCCGAGGAGATCCACCTCCATGGCTACGACATCCCGTTCGAGGTGCCGAGCCCCGGTGGCAAGGTGACCCACACCTTCACGGCCGACAAGAGCGGCAGCTTCGAGATGGAGCTCGAGGCCACCAGCACTCACCTCGGCCAGTTCCAGGTCTCCCCGTGACGCACGCCCTCTTCCTGCACGGGTTCGGGCAGCGCTACGACCTGCCCGGCCCGCTCTTCCTCTACCTCTTCGCGGCCGCCGGCGTGGTCGTCGTGTCCTTTGTGATGGTGGTCCTCTTCGCGGGGGACAAGCTGGGCGAGGAGGCGGTCTCCTACCCGCGCCGGCGGGCGGCCTGGCTGGCCGGTCCCGCCAACGCAGCCTGGCCGCGCAGGGTCGGCGGAGCGATCGGCGTGCTGGGCCTGCTGGCTGTGGTGGTCACCGGCTTCTTCGGCTCCCAGCAGTCCTTCTACAACCCGGCCGAGTACCTGGTCTGGGTCTACTTCTGGGCAGCCACCGTGATCCTCTCGGGCGTGGCCGGGAACCTCTGGGCGCTGCTCAACCCCTTCGCAGCGCTCTACAGCCTGCTGACCCGGCTCGGCCTCAAGGGCCCGACGACCTACCCACGCTGGAGGTGGGGGATCTGGCCGGCCGTCGCCACCTACTTCGGCTTCGCCTGCCTGGAGCTGACCTCGGGCGTGGCCAGCAAGCCCGCCAT
Organism: Chloroflexota bacterium; assembly: GCA_005881155.1. Taxonomy (GTDB): domain Bacteria; phylum Chloroflexota; class Dormibacteria; order Dormibacterales; family Dormibacteraceae; genus CF-105. The sequence continues at coordinate 9,421 of VBHN01000202.1, forward strand.
CCTGGCCGCGACGGCCGTCCTCTACACGCTGTTCACGCTCCTCGGCATGGCCACCTTCGGCGCCGCAACCTGGCTCGGCAACGCCGAGGGCTTCACGGTGCTGTTCGGCATCGTCGCCCGCTTCGGCCCGATCGAGACCGAGACGGGGGACGACGGCAAGGTCAGGGTCTGGCTGCGGGTCCTGGGAACGGGGCTCCTCAAGGGCGAGAGGACGGGCTGGGACCGGGTCGTCTTCGTGGTCCTGATGCTCGCCTCGCTGGCCTTCGACGGGATCCTGGCTACGCCCGTCTATCGCTGGTACCTCCTCAACGTCGGACCTTACTTCAGCCCCCTCGGCGGGCTGGCGGTGCCCGCTCTGCGAACGGTCGGGCTGATCCTGCTGACCGCGGTCTTCCTGGCCGCCTTCGTCCTCATCATGCGGTTCGTGATGTGGTTCGGCTGGCCGCAGGTCGGCTCACCCTTCGGCCGCTGGAAGGGCGTCGACGAGGCCCGGGCCTTGAGCGCCTTCGCCCTCACCCTCGTCCCGATCGCGCTGGTCTACAACGCGGCCCACAACTACACCTACGTCGTCGTCCAGTCGCAGGGAATCATCCCCCTGCTCGCCGACCCGCTCCGGAAGGGCTGGCACCTGCTGCCCACCGCCGGCTACAAGGTCAGCTTCCTGCTGGCCGGGGCGGCGGTGGTCTGGTACGTCCAGATCGTGCTGATCGTGATCGGCCACGTGATCGCGGTCTACCTCTCCCACCTGCGCGCCGGCGAGCGGTTCAAGACCGCTTCGCACGTCCTGCTCAGCCAGTACCCGATGCTGCTGCTGATGGTCCTGTACACGATGACCAGCCTCTGGATCCTGGCCCAACCGATTACAAAGGAGGCGTGAGGAGGAGGTTCAACGGCGCGGGCCTCCTGCTCGCCGCCGCCGCCGCGGTCTACCTCGCCGCTGCCTGGCTCTCCCGGCCCGGCTTCTACGACGGCTTCGCGCCTCCCCCCGACAGCTACCGCTGGGTCCAGCCGCCGGCGGGCGTCACCTCCAACGGCCAGAAACCGTTGCCGGGACAGGCGGTCCTGGCCGTCAGCAGCGACCACAGCCGGGTAGCCGGCGGGACGGTCGCGACCGGCGACCAGCCACCCCAGGCGGAGGTCGCGATCCAGCCGGGGGCGCTGGTCGCCCCCAACCTCGACACCGTCAGCGTCGAGCTGACGCCGCAGGCCGCCGCCGGCCGGCCGGCGGACGCCTTGATCGTCGGCAACCTCTACTGCCTGACCTCCTCGGTGTCCCTGACCCAGGGCGAGCAGCTGCAGCTGATCCTTCGCTACTCCGACCAGCTGCCGGGCGCCAACGCCGTCTACCGCTACGACGATGAGACCCGCTCCTGGGTCGAGCTGCGGGCCGTCCGCAACCCGAAGGCCGCCACGGTGACGGCCGCGGTGCCGGCACTCGGCTGCTACGCGCCGGCGGCGCACTCCACTGCCACCACGTCCAGCGGCGCGACGGTCGTAGTCGGCAACCGCTGGCTGCCCTACGTCGCGGCCGGGACCATCCTGCTGGTGCTGTTCGCCGGCCTGCCGCTCTACCTTCGGCTGCGCCGAGACGGGCGCTCCAGAAGCAAGTCCTGAGTTTGAAGTTGCGAACGAGTCGCGGTAACTGTTAGCGTCGCGGGGAGATGAGAATGGCGCTGGCCCGGGTCGCCAGGAGCTTTGACCCCGCCGAGCGCCGCCGCCTCGGAGCCTTCCTGGGCGGGGTCGTCACCTTGCACGTCCTGGGCTGGGGCGCGCTCTTCGCCTACGGGCTCTCCCACCCCGCCTTCCTGGCCCTGGGCGGCGTCGCCTATACCTTCGGGCTCCGTCACGCCTTCGACGCCGACCACATCAGCGCCATCGACAACACGACCCGCAAGCTGCTCCAGGACGGGAGGCGGCCGATCGGCGTCGGCTTCTTCTTCAGCCTCGGCCACTCGACCGTGGTCTTGCTGATCGCGGCCGCCCTCGGCCTGGCCGTGCGCTGGGTGGTCCAGGGCGTGAACTCGGGCCAGCTGCACGGCTACGGAAGCCTGCTGGGGACGACCGTATCCGGCGTCTTCCTGCTCCTGATCGGGATCCTGAACCTCCTGATCCTGGCCGGCATCCTGCGTGTCTACCGGCGGATGCGGGCCGGCCAGTACGACCGCCGGGGCCTGGAGGAGGAGATGGTCTCCGGCGGGCTGATGACCCGCGTCTTCGGGCGGCTCTTCAAGCTGATCCGCCACAGCTGGCAGATGTACCCGGTCGGATTCCTCTTCGGGCTCGGCTTCGACACCGCCTCGGAGGTGGGACTGCTCGCCATCAGCGCCGGCGCCGCCGCCCAGGGACTCCCCTTCCTGGCCGTGCTGAGCCTGCCGGTCATCTTCGCCGCGGGAATGTCGGCGATGGACACGGTCGACGGCGCCTTCATGGCCAAGGCCTACAGCTGGGCGTTCAGCAACCCGATCCGGAAGGTGTTCTACAACCTCACCGTGACCGGCCTCAGCGTCTTCGTCGCCCTCTTCGTGGGGGGGCTGGAGGTCGTGCAGATCGGGATCCAGGTGTTGGGGCTGCGTGGCCAGCCCTTCGACGCCATCGCCGGGTTCGACTTCGGCACCGTGGGGTTGGTGATCGTCGCCTCCTTCGTGGTCACCTGGGTGGCCGCTTTCGCGATCTTCAAGCTGCGCCGGGTCGAGGAACGCTGGTCCGCCCTCGTCGAGACGACCTGACCCACGCCTAACCCGGGCGCCGGTACAATCGCGGCCCGGTCATAAGGGCGCCGCCGGCGGTGCTTATGGCGAAAAGGCAAGCAAGCGGCCGGCGCCGCGCTGAAGGAGTGGATTCGGGCGGCATGTTGGAGATTCTTCGCAACCTGACGCGGCGCAAGCTGCGCACGGCGCTGACCGTGCTCGGCATCACCATCGGCGTCCTGGCGCTGACCACCATGGGCTCGCTGGCCGAGAAGTCGAACAGCCTGATCGACGGTGGCGTGCACTACTTCCGCGACCACGTCAGCGTCGCCGCGGCCTCCAACGGCGGCTTCGGCGGCATCCTCACCATCGATAAGGCCAAGGACGTTCTCAAGGTCGACGGCGTGCAGGCGGCCTGCGCCGACACCGGGTCCAACGTCAAGACCGACCTCGACCTCTCCTTCAACTTCGGCCCCGGCGACCAGGTCATCGCCGAGCAGCCAGGCTGCCAGCAGTACTCGACCTTCAAGTTCAGCTATGCCGGCGGGCACGCCATCGACGACTACGGCAGCGGCCAGCTGGTGCTCGGCTCCGACATCGCCCGGGAGTACAAGAAGAAGGTCGGCGACTCGATGGAGCTGCCGCAGCCGCCCAAGAAGTTCAACCCTGATTTCGTGGGCCACCAGTTCACCATCGTGGGGATCCTGGAGAAGACCCTGACCGCGCCCGACAGCTTCGCGATCGTGAGCTTCAGGGACGGCCAGATGCTCTTCGGAGACTCGCTGCCCAGCGCCCTCAAGGGCCACGTGGACGCGACCCAGCTGGCCACCGGGATCAACGTCTACGGCAAGCCTGGCGTCGACCTCGACACGCTCGCCAACCGGATCAACGACCAGGTCGCCGGCGTCAGGGCCATCCCGCCCAGCACGCTGGTCAAGGCCTTCGAGACCGCCTCGGTCGTGCTGACCGGCATCACCACCGGCTCGGCGCTGCTGGCCCTGGTGATCGGCGGCCTGTCGGTGATCAACACCATGCTCATGGCGGTCACCGAGCGGGTCCGTGAGATCGGCTTGAAGAAGGCGGTGGGAGCGCGCACGCGCCACATCCTGGTGGAGTTCATCACCGAGGCCACGATCATCGGCGCCATCGGCGGCGCGATCGGGCTGCTGGTCGGCTGGGCTCTGACCACCGTCGTCAACGCGGGGTTGACCAGCAACAACCAGGCCGAGCTCTTCCTGCTCACCCTCCGCCTGGTGGGCCTGGCCGTCGCCTTCGCGGTCGGGCTCGGCGCGCTCGCCGGGGTCATCCCCGCGCTGCGGGCCGCCCGGCTGGACCCGGTCACCGCCTTGAGGCACCAGTGATGGCGAGGATCGAGCTGGTCGACCTGACCAAGCACTACAAGCAGGGCAGGAACCTGGTCCGCGCCCTGGACGGCGTGTCGCTCACCATCGAGCGCGGCGAGTTCGTCTCGGTCGTGGGCCGTTCCGGAAGCGGGAAGACGACCCTGCTCGACCTGCTCGGCCTGCTCCTGAAACCGACCTCCGGCCGGGTCATCATCGATGGCGTTGACACCGCCGACCTGGGTGACGGCGACCGCGCGATCATGCGCGGCGAGCGGATCGGCTTCATCTTCCAGGAGTTCAATCTCCTGCCCACGCTCAACGCGCTCGAGAACGTGATGCTGCCACTGCGCTACCGGCGTCACCGGGACCCCGAGGGGAAGGCGCGGGCGCTGGAGCTGTTGGGAGCGGTCGACCTGCTCGACCGCATGGATCACAAGCCTTCCGAGCTCTCCGGCGGGCAGGCGCAGCGGGTGGCGATCGCGCGCTCGATGGTCAACAACCCGGCCCTGGTGCTCGGCGACGAGCCGACCGGCGAGGTCGACAGCGAGACGTCGATGCAGCTGATCGACCTGATGCGCAAGATGAACCGCGAGCGTGGCGTGACCTTCGTGATCGTGACGCACGACATGGAGATCGCCGGCCGCACCGACCGGATGATCCGCCTCCGCGACGGCCGGGTCGCCTCGGACGAGCCGCTGGGAGCGCAGACGGCCGCGGTCTGAACCCCGATCAGCCCTCAGGAGAGGTGGTCCCGTCGCTCTCCAGCGGCACCCGGAGTGCGTCCAGCACCCTCGGCACCATGCAGTAGAGGCCGGCGGTCAGGGCCAGCTCGACCCGTTCCGCGGCGTCGAAGTGGGCCGCCAGCTCCCCGGCCACCGCGTCCGGCACCGTCCCTTGGAGCATCGCCTCCATGAACGCCAGCGCCGCCTGCTCGGGCGCGGAGAAGAACCGCGCCGTGCGCCACTCCGAGAGCGCCTCGAGCTCCTCCTTGCTGACGCCGTGCGTGACCGCCAGGTGGCGGTGGTGGGTCAGCTCATAGGCGCAGTCCAGCCGCAGAGCGCCGAGCACGATCATCAGCTCCCGGAGCCGCCGGGAAGTGCGTGGGCGCAGCCGCACCGCCCAGGCGAACTCGATCCAGGCCGAGAGCAGCTCCGGCTGGTTGGCCAGGGCTCGGTAGAGGTTGACTGGCCTGCCGCCCAGCGCGGCCAGCCTGGCCTCCGCCTCCGCGGGCATCTCCAGCAGCGGCACCCGTGGTCCGCTCACACCGGGACCTTGCGGATGGTCCAGAAGTCGGCGGCCAGCATCGGGTCGGTCAGGTACTGGTAGGGCAGCGTGAAGTGCCCGCCCATGCCCCACTGGGCTCCCCAGGAGTTGCGGACCAGGAAGCGGCCGGAGGACTGGTCGTAGCCGACCGCGACCACCGCGTGGCCGCCGACCAGGCGCTCGTTGGGGCCGGGCAGGTTGGCCACGCCGGTCTGGGCGACCCGGGCCGACTCGAAGCTCTCGTAGACCGAGAAGCCGAAGACGAAGGGATAGCCGCTGGCCAGGCAGGTCAGGAGGGGCACCGTGGCCGGCGTCAGGCGCAGGTACTCGCTGACCCGCTCCTTCAGCGCGTCCTGGTAGCAGGCGGCAGGCGGTTTCTGGGCGAAGCTGGCGATCTCGTAGGGCCATTCCGACTCCGGGCAGAAGCCCTGCCTGGCGACGGTCTTGATGCCATCCCGGATCTGCGCGCCGGAGTCGGACCCGGTCGAACCCTCCAGGTCGCGCTCGTTGTAATAGATGAAGAGCCGGGAGGGCATCACCGGCGCCGGCGACCCCTCCTTCCCCTCCAGGAACTGGAGCGCGCCGGCGATGGCATTGGCGGTGCAGCTGCCCAGCTGCTCCTGGTTGTAGGGAGCCGGGAACTGGGCGCGCAGGTCGGCCTGCGCCGGCAGCGCGGCGGCCACCGCCGGAGGAGGCGCGTAGAGGAAGTCGCGCTGATCCGGCAGGTCGCGCACCCACCCATACCCGGCGACCTTCACAGCTGCCGAAATGTCTCAAGATTTCCCGGTGAACGCAATGCCCGGCACCGGGCCGGAGATTCGCGTCCTGCGCGCGCGGGAGCTGGGCAACTCGAGCTTCCTGGTGGCCGACCCGGGCGGCGGCGAGGCGCTCGTGATCGACCCCTTCCGGGACGTCGACCAGTACCTGCAGGAAGCGGGAGAGCTCGGAGTGAAGATCGGGCGTGCGCTCGACACCCACCTCCACAACGACTTCGTCTCCGGCTGCCGGGAGCTGGCCGCAGCCACGGGCGCGGCGATCGAGCCGCTGCCCGCGGGCGCTTCCACCCCGCTCGGCCGTTTCACGCTCCGGTCGCTCTCCACGCCCGGCCACACGCCCGACCACCTCGGTTATCTCCTGCTGGAGGGTGAGCGGCCGCTGGCCCTTTTCTCGGGCGGGGCGCTGATGGTGGGGTCGATCGCCCGCACCGACCTTTTCGGTCCCCACCTTGCGGTGCACCTGGCGCTGGAGGCGTTCCGGACCCTGAAGGTCCGGCTGCGCGGGCTCCCCGACGACGTCGCCCTCTATCCCACCCACGGTGCGGGATCGTTCTGCGGGTCGGGCGGAAGCAGGGCCGCGCAATCGACGCTGGGCCAGGAGCGATCGAGCAACCCCTTCCTGACCACCGAGGAGCTGATGCCGTTCATCGCCCGCGCCCTCCACCAGGGGCGCTACCCGGACTACTACCGGGGCATGGCCGACCTCAACCGCAGGGGAGTCCCACTGCTCGGTCGCGAGCTGCCCGCCTTGAAACCCTTGCGGCCCTTCCAGGTCGAGACGCTGACCCGGGAGCGGGGGGCGGCCGTGATCGACATCCGCAGCCCCGCCGAGTACGACCGGTCACACCTCCCCGGCAGCTACAGCATCGGCGGCGAGGGGCCCCTGAGCGCCTGGGTGGGCTGGCTGATCGAGGGTGGCCGTCCCCTGGTCCTCACCGGTGGCACGGCCGAGCAGCAGCGGCTGGCCCAACGCCAGCTGCTCCGGATCGGTTATGACTCGATCGCCGGGGTGCTGGAGGGCGGTGTGGAGGCGTGGCAGGCGGCAGGCCTGCCGGTCCGCAGCTTCGAGACCGCCGAGATCGCGGACCTGGCGACCTGGATCCTCAGCGCCGAGCCGGTGACCGTGCTGGACGCACGCGACGAGGACGAGTGGGTCCACGGCCACGCGCCGGGCGCGCTTCACGTCTACGTGCCCGACGTCTCCGCTCGCGCCGCCGAGATCCCGCGCGAGGCGCCGGTCGCCGTCCACTGCGCCTCCGGGTACCGGGCCGCCATCGCTGCCAGCCTGCTCGAGCAGGCCGGGCTGACCAGGATCATCCGCATCGCCGGGGAATGGTCGGAGTGGGACCGCCTCCACCTGGCGACCACGGCTCCCGGGTGAGCCTTGACGAGACACATCGTATCAGGTAGTCTCAGCAGGTGACCGGGGACGCGGTTGCGATCGAGGGCGTGACCAAGAGCTTCGGCAGCCTGCGCGCCCTCGACGGCGTCTCCCTCCGCGTCCATCCAGGCGAGGTTTACGGGCTGTTGGGGCCCAACGGCTCCGGCAAGACCACGCTGATCCGGATGCTGGTCGGTCTCGTGCTCCCGGAGACGGGCAGCATCGAGGTGCTGGGGACGCGGATGCCGGACATCGGCGTCCTCGGTCGGATCGGCTACATGACTCAGCAGGCGGCGCTCTACCCGGACCTCTCGGTCGAGGAGAACGTGCGCTTCTTCGGGGCCGTCAACGACGCCGAGGCGGGCCTGGAGGAGGCGCTCCGCTTCGTCGAGCTCTGGGACCGGCGCTCCAGCACCGTGATCAACCTCTCGGGCGGGATGCGGCAGCGCCTGTCGCTGGCCTGCGCGATCGTCCACAAGCCGGCCCTGCTGCTGCTCGACGAGCCCACCGTCGGGGTCGATCCCCAGCTCCGCCTGCAGCTCTGGGAACGCTTCCGCGCGATGACCAACACCGGCACCTCGATCGTCGTCTCCAGCCACGTGATGGATGAGGCCGAACGCTGCGACCGGCTGGGCCTGATCCTCTTCGGCAAGCTGCTGGCCGAGGGCAGCGCCGATGAGCTCCGCCGAAGGGCCGGCACGGACTCCCTCGAGCAGGCCTTCCTCGCGCTTTCCGGGACCGGCCGGTGAAGCCCGCCCGCGTCCGCGCCGTCACCCGCCGCGTCCTCCAGCAGTTCCGGCACGATCGCAGGACTCTGGCCCTGCTCTTCGTGGTGCCGCTGGTGGTGCTGGGGCTGCTCGGCTACCTGCTCCGCGGCGGGGGCGGCGGGCACACGGTCGTGGGCGTGGTGAACCTGGACCAGGGTCAGCTGGGAGGCCGGATCGCGAACGCCCTGGTGGCCTCCAAGCGCGTCGACGCCTCCCGGCTGAGCGAGGCCGACGCACGTCAACGGCTGTCCGACGGGAGGATCGCGGGCTACATCCTGCTGCCTACGGACCTGACCGCCAAGGCCACCTCGGGAGGGGCGATCAGCCCCGAGGTGCACCTGGAGGGCAGCCAGCCGGGCCCCAGCGCGGACGTCCTGCAGGCGCTCAACCAGGCCCTGATCGCGGCCCTCGCCGGAGCCGGCCCGCACCTGAGCCCCAAGATCTTCTACCTGCACGGCGGCTCCGGCCTCGACACGCTCGACTATTTCGGGCCGGCCTTCGTGGGCCTGATCGTCTTCTTCCTGGTCTTCGTGGTGACCTCGGTGGCCTTCCTGCGAGAACGGAGCCAGGGAACGCTGGAGCGCCTCATGGCCAGCCCGCTCCGGCGCGGTGAGATCGTGCTCGGCTACATGCTGGGCTTCGGGCTGGTGGCGCTGGTCCAGGGCCTGCTGGTGCTTCTCTTCGCGCTCTACGTGCT
>VBHN01000203.1 GCA_005881155.1 Chloroflexota bacterium
GGGGAGACGGCGGACACGATCATGGGGATGCGGCAGGCCCTGGAGCGCGGCGCGCTCACGGTCGCCATCACCAACGTGGTCGGCAGCACGGCCGCCCGCGACGCCCACGGGGTCGTCTACCTGCAGGCCGGGCCGGAGATCGGCGTCGCCTCAACCAAGACCTTCATCAGCCACGTGATCAGCCACTACCTGCTGGCCATCCGGCTGGCGGCTTCCCGCCAACGGCTCTCGCCGGAGCGGCTGGAGGACCTCGTGGCCAGCCTGCGTTCGGTGCCCGAGGGGATCCGGTCCGTGCTCGCCATGGAGGAGCGGATCAAGCAGCTGGCGATCAAGTACTCGGGCTATCGAAACTTCATGTTCACCGGGCGCGCCATCAACTACCCGGTCGCCCGGGAGGGCGCCCTCAAGCTCAAGGAGATCAGCTACCTGCACGCAGAGGGCATCTCGGGTGGCGAGCTCAAGCACGGCGCCATCGCGCTCCTTGACGAGAACTTCCCGGTGGTGGCGATCTGCACCAGCTCGCCGACGCGGGAGAAGATGATCAGCAACGTCCACGAGATGGCGGCCCGGGACGCGCCGGTGCTGGCGCTGGTCACAGAGGGCGACGACTCCGTCGACGACGTCGCGGCCGATCTGCTGGTGATGCCGGCGGCGGACGAGGCGGCCGGCGTGCTCCTGAACACCGTGGCGCTGCAGCTCTTCGCCTACCACGTCGCGGTGGCGCTGGGAACCGACGTCGACCAACCCCGAAACCTGGCCAAAAGCGTAACCGTCGAATAGCGCGCCACAATTTCGAGCATGAAGCTCGGGATCGACGCCGTCGGCGTCGACCGGCTGGCGCTGGCAGTGCGCCGTTCCGGCGACGGTTTCCTGCGCAAGGCCTACACCCAGGCCGAGCTCGACTACTGCCAGGGCAGCGCCGAGCGCCTGGCCGGGCGCTGGGCGGCCAAGGAGGCGGTCATCAAGTGCTTCGACGGCACCGGGATCTGCTTTCCGCGGCGCAAGATCGAAGTGCTGCCGGGGCCGAACGGCGCCCCCCGGGTGCGCCTGCTCGGGGACAGCGCCGGCGCCGCGATCGAGCTCAGCATCACCCATCACTCCGGCCTTGCCGTTGCCGCGGCGACCCTGGTCATGCCCGGGCCGGTGACGGCCCTCCCGCTGCTGGAACCGCCGCCGGCCGTGGACCTGCCCGAGCGGCCCAAAGACGGTCACAAGGGAACGTTCGGGACCGTCGTCGTGCTGGCCGGCAGCCTCGGGCTCACCGGAGCGGCCTACCTCTCGGCCACGGCCGCGGCTCGGTCCGGCGCGGGCCTGGTCAAGCTGCTGGTGGCCGACTCCCTCTACCCGATCCTGGCCGCCAAGTGCACCGAGGTGATGGCGACGCCGGTGCCCGAGGTGGCGCCCGGAGCGGTCGGCCACCTGGCCCACGAGGCGGTCGCCCGCCAGTTCCAGGGCGCCAAGGCGGCCCTGATCGGACCCGGGCTGGGCCGGGACCGCTCCACCTGGCGGCTGATCGGCGATCTGGTCCTGGAGGTCGGCTGCCCGCTGGTGATCGACGCCGACGCGCTGAACGCGCTCGCGGAAGGCCGGCGGGCGCTGTCCCGGCTGCCGCAGGGGCGGGTGCTGACGCCGCATCCGGGAGAGATGGCCAGGCTGACCGGCAGCCCGGTGCCTCGCGACCAGCCGGGTCGGGTTGAGGTCGCCCGCCGGGCGGCGGAAGCGTGGAAGGCCGTGGTGGTGCTGAAGGGCGCCCGGACCGTGGTGGCGGCGCCCGACGGCGAGGTCTCGGAGGACCCGCACGAGGTGCCCGCGCTGGCCAGCGGCGGTACGGGGGACGTCCTCGGCGGGCTGATCGCGGGACTGATCGCCCAGGGGCTGCAGCCCTTCACGGCCGCGGTGACCGGTGTCTACATCCACGGCGAGGCCGGGAGACAGGTCGCGGCCCGCCTCGGCGACGCCGGCCTCCTCGCCTCCGACCTCCTGGGCGAGATCCCGTTCCTCCAGAAGCTGCTCCGCGAAGGCCGGCAGAGATGGCAGGTGGAGGCATAGCCTCGGGCTCGCACCGCTGGGCGGAGGTCGACCTGGGCGCCCTCAAAGCGAACGTGGCGCTGCTTCGCGGCCTGCTCCCGGCCGCGACCCGCTTCATCGCCGTGGTCAAGGCGAACGGCTACGGGCACGGCGCCCGCGAGGTCGCGCGCGCGGCACTCGAGGCCGGCGCCTGGGGGTTGGCCGTGGTCACCCTCGCCGAGGCGGCCGAGGTCCGCGACCTGCTGCCCCCAGAGCGGGTCCTGGTGCTGGGCCCGCTGCTGCCCGAGGACGCTCCCGAGGCGGTGGCCGGCCGGCACCTCTTGGGCTGCTCGTCGGTGGTTGTGGCACGGGCGCTGGAAGCGGCCGCCGGCGAGCGCCGGGTGCCCATCCACGCCAAGCTGGACACGGGCATGGGGCGCTACGGCGCGGACCCCGAGGAGTTCGCCGCGCTGCTGTCGCTGATCCGCGCCTCCAACCGGCTGGAGCTGGCGGGGACCTGGACCCACCTGGCCTCCTCCGACTCCGACCCGAGCTACACGGCGGAGCAGCTGGAGCGCTTCCTGGCCGCCACCGAGGGTCTTCCCGGGCTGCGCCACGTCGCCAACTCGGGCGCGGTCCTGCGCCATCCCGAGGCGGCCTTGGACGCGGTCCGGGTCGGGATCGCCCTCTACGGCTGCGGGGACCCGCGCCTGGAGCCGGTCCTGCGGCTGCGGGCCCGCGTCGCGCACCTGAAGACGGCGCCGGCCGGCAGCAGCATCGGCTACGGGCGGACATGGACGGCCGGCCGGCGCACCCGGGTCGCGACCGTCACCATCGGCTATGCGGACGGGGTCCAGCGCGGCCGAGCCAACCGCGGCGTGGTCCTGGTCCGGGGGAGGCGGGCGCCGCTGGTGGGCGCCGTCAGCATGGACTCCATCACGCTCGACGTGACCGAGGTCCCGGGCGTCGAGCTGGGGGACGCGGCGACGCTGCTCGGCCAGGATGGCGAGGAGAGGATCCTGGCCGAGGAAGCGGCCGAATGGTCGGGCACCATCAGCTACGAGGTCCTGACCTCGATCGGCACCCGGGTCGAGCGGCATTACTCCCGCCGGTAGACTGGAACACCCGTGGCCGAGCAGACCGTCGAAGAGCAGGATTTCGGGACCGAGGCGATCGGCAACCTCGACGCCCTCTACCGCGGCGCGCTCCGCCTGACGCGCGACCCTGACAAGGCCCAGGACCTGGTCCAGGACACCTACGCCAGGGCCCTGCGCTACCAGCACTCCTACCAGGCCGGAACCAACATGAAGGCCTGGCTCTTCGCGATCATGCGCAACCTCTACTGGGACCGCTTCCAGAAGGCCAACCGGGAAGCCGTGAGCATCGACGACATCGGCGAGTTCGCGCTCTACGACCAGATGCGGGACGACCTGGGAGAAGGCCCGGAGACGGAGGTCCTGGACCGCATCGCCCGGGGCGAGGTGGTGGACGCGATCGAGAAGCTGAGCCCGCTCCATCGGGAGGTGGTGCTGCTGGTCGACGTCGAGGGCTTCTCCTACAAGGACGCGGCGACCGTCCTCGGGGTGCCGATCGGGACCGTCATGTCGCGCCTCCACCGCGCGCGGCAGCAATTGCAGAAAGACCTATTTGAATACGCGGTGGAATCGGGTATCGTGCCCGGTGGTTTGAATAAGCGGTCCTGAAATGTACGACTGCGAAGATTGCATCCGCCGTCTCGACCAGTTGGTCGACAAAGAGCTCAGCCCTCCCGAGGTCGAGGAGATTCACGTCCACCTCGACGAGTGCGGCGACTGCACCAAGCGCTACCGCTTCCAGGAGGGTCTGAAGCGGCTGGTGAAGGTCTCCTACCAGGAGCAGAAGGCCCCCGACGCGCTCCGCGAGCGCCTGCGCCAGCAGCTCGGCGCGTAGGCGGCCGCACCGCGGCCCGCCGCGGGAATGTTTTCGGCTGTATCCCAGTTCTGTATTAGCTGGTACTCAGTCGGAAGGTTTCAGTGGGGGCCGGGCCTTGTACGAGGACGCGAATCGTGCCATCTGGACCGCGTATCGCCGCTCGCGGAGCCGGCGGGCGAGCCAGGGTCATTTCCCAGCGCTGATCCAGGCCATCGACCAGCTGCTCTTCGAGCTCGAGGAGCTGAACCTGACCGGCGTCGACCGGGTGCCGGGCAGGCTGCGCGAACGCTCGTCGAGGGTGCTCGCGTTCGTGCCCGTCGAGGATCCCGAGGAGATCCGGATCCGGCACCGGGTGGTGCCGATGATGGACACGCTCTTCCGGGCCCAGGAGCTGGTCTTCCGCGCCAAGGACCCTGACCGGCCGTCCGAACACGACGACGAGGAGCGCTCGGCCTAGCGGTCCTTTCGTTACCTGTTCGCCTCCTGCGCGTCATTCTGCGCATGAACAGCCGGACCTTCTCACCACTCCTGCAACTCCTGGTCGTCGCCCTGGCCGTGGTGGCCGTCGCAGCCTGCGGAAACCTGGCCTCCTCGACGATGGGTGGCGCCGCCGGCTCTGCCGGAACCAGCGGCGGCGGCGCGGCAGCCGGCGGTACCGCCTCGACCGCGAAGAGCACGGCGGTGCAGCCCGCGCCCAACCCCGGCGACCTGGTGCCCCCGATCGCGGAGGGCCCGCGCGTCATCCGGACCGCCAACGTCTCCGTCGAGGTGGCCAACGGCCGTTTCGACACCACCCTCGACCGCCTCTTCAGCATCTCGACCGGCCTCGGCGGCTACATCTCCGGCTCGACCGCCAGCACCGACACCGGTGCGCTGCGCTCGGGCACGATCACCTTCCAGGTCCCCACCAGCAAGTTCAACCAGGCCCTGGCCGAGGTGCGCGGTCTGGGCAAGATCCAGAACTTCAACATCGGCGGCCAGGACGTCAGCCAGCAGTACATCGACCTCCAGTCGCGGCTCAAGAACGCCGAGGCCCAGCACGAGGCGATGCTCGCCCTGCTCAGCCAGGCGCACACGGTCAGCGAGATCATCGCGGTCCAGAACCAGCTGGGGACCATCACCGGCCAGATCGAGCAGCTCAAGGGCCAGATCGACTACTACGACCACGCCACCTCCTACTCGACCATCTCGGTCGCGGTCCACGAGGCGGCGGTGGTCGCCAGGGCAGCCGACAGCTGGGGCTTCACGACCTCGGTCTCGAACGCCCTCCACGGCTTCGTCAACACCCTCGACTACATCCTGGTCGGGCTCGGCAACGCCGGACCGGTCGTGGTGCTGCTGCTGCTCGGCCTGCTGGCCTGGAGGTTCCGCCGCCGGCTCGCGCTGTAAGTTGGTGGGCGTGCTGGAAGCGGCGCGCCTCTACGCGATCACGCCGGACGCGGAGCCGGCCACGATCCTGAACCTGGTCGGCGCCGTCCTGAGGGGCGGCGCCGATGTCGTCCAGCTGCGTCACAAGCTGCTGGCGCGGGGCGAGCTCCTGGAGCTGGCCAGAGAGGTCGGCAGCCTGGTCCGCGAAGCCGGGCGCGTCTTCATCGTCAACGACCACCTCGACCTGGCCCTGCTGGCCGGCGCCGACGGCGTCCACCTGGGGCGGGACGACCTGCCCGTCGAGGCCGCGCGGAGGGTGGCCGGCCGGGAGTTCCTGATCGGCGCCTCCGCGAACACGCCGGAGCTGGCCCGGGCGGCGGTGGCCGCCGGCGCCGACTACCTGGGCGCCGGCCCCGCCTTCCCGAGCAGCGTCAAGGCGGAAAAGGCGGTGATCGGGCCCGCCGGGGTCGCCGCCGTGGCCAAGGCCGTGCCGGTGCCCGTCTTCGCGATCGGGGGAGTGGAGCCGGGGAACGTCGCCGAGCTGGTGGCGGCCGGCGTCCGCCGGGCTTGCGTGATCCGCGGCCTCGCCGACGCGTCTGACCCGGAGGCGGCCGCCCGCGAGCTCAAAGCGGCCCTGGTGGTGTGAGGCTCGACCAGCTGGGAGAGGCGGAACTGGTCCGCCTTCTGGTCCCGCTCCTACCCGCTCGCGAGCTGGTGATCGGCCCCGGCGAGGACGACGCGGCTGCCTGGGAAGAGCCCGGCGGCGGCTTCACGGTGGCGTCGAGCGATTCCAGCGTCGAGTCGGTGCATTTCGACCTCGGCTGGCAGGCGCCCGAGGACGTGGGCTGGCGCGCGCTCGCGGCCGCCCTGGGGGACCTGGCCGCGAAGGGCGCCCGGCCCAGCCACGGCCTGGTCTCCATCTCCGCGCCGCGCCATTGGCAGGTCGAGGCCTTCCTGGGGATCTTCCGGGGAGTCTCCGAGCTGGCGGCGCAGGTCGGGCTGAGCGTGGTCGGGGGCGACACCACCGAGACGCCGGGGCCGGCCGTGATCGCGATCACGGTGCTCGGCCGGACCAACAGCCGGCCGCTGCCGCGCTCGGCGGCCAAGGCCGGCTGGGCACTGGGCGTGACGGGACCTTTGGGCACAGCTGCGCTGGCCCTGGAGGCGCGCCGGTCGCTTCGCCTGCTCCCGAAGATCGAGGAGGGGGAACGCCTCCATGGGTTGGGCCTGGTCTGCGGCGACATCAGCGACGGCCTCCAGGCCGAGCTCCAGAAGTTCGAGGCGATGTCCGGCTGCGGCTGTGAGGTCGAGGAGGCCCTGGTGCCCGCGGCGGCCGGCGCCAGCCGCGCGCTGGCGTTGGTCAGCGGCGAGGAGGCCGAGCTGCTCTGCGCCGGGCCGCCGGAGGTCGTCGGTGCTGCCGGGTTGACCGCCATCGGCAGCCTGCGGGCCGAAGGCGGCGTCGTCCTGATTGACGCGGAGGGCAAGCGGCACGCAGTCGCGGCCGGCGGCTACCAGCACTTTGACTGAGCGCGTCACGCGCTCGGCGGCGGAGACCGAGGCGCTGGGCGAGGAGCTGGCGGCCAGGCTGGCTCCCGGGGACCTGCTGCTGCTGGCCGGCGGGCTGGGCACGGGGAAGACCACCTTCGTGCGCGGGCTGGCGCGGGGCCTCGGCGCGACGGCGACCGTCCAGAGCCCGACCTTCACGCTGGTCCGCGTCTATCCGGGCCGGGTGCAGCTCGCCCACGTCGACCTCTACCGGCTCGAGAAGAGCGCCGAGCTGACCGACCTCGGCCTCGAGGAGCTGCTCGAGCAGGGTGTCGTGGCGGTGGAGTGGGGCGACCGGCTGGTCGTCGACGGCAATCGTTCCATCCGGGTCGGCTTTGAGCACCGCTCCGAGAACGAACGGGTGGTCTCCCTGCCTTGAGGCTGGCCATCGACACCTCCTCGGCCCGCTCGGCGGTCGCCGTCCTGGAAGGCCCCAAGGTGATCGCGGAGGTCGTCAAGCCCTCGGGCCGAGACTTCGAGGTGGCCGCCGAGGTGGCTCGCCTGCTGCCCGACCCCAAGGCCCTCGACAGCGTGCTGGTCGCGCTCGGCCCCGGCTCCTTCACCGGCCTTCGGCAGGGCATCGCCTTCGGGGTCGGACTGGCGCTCGCGCTGGGGGTCCCACTGCTGGGCATCGGGACGCTCGAGCTGGCGGCGGCGCGGGCGAGGCAAGCCGCGCTGGCCGTCTCCGACGCCGGCCGGGGCCGGGTCTACTGGCTGGCGCCGGATGGGCGCCGGGGTGTCGACGAAGCGGCCTCGCTGCCGACTGAGTGGAAGGCGGTCGGATGGCTGCGGCAGCCGCCGGCGGAAGTCGACTTCCTGCCCGAGCCGGCGCTGCGAACCTTCGGCGAGGCCGTCCTCGCCGTCGAAGGAAAGGCGCAAAAAGTTGACTATGCTACGGTCAGGCCACAGTACATGGAGGACTTCGGGCGGCTCGTCTGATGGTTCAGCTCCGCCAGCAACTGAGCATCGAGCCCATGCGGGAAGGCGATGTTCCCGTGGTCCAGGAGATCGAGCGCGAGATCTTCTCCACGCCCTGGCCGCGCAACGCCTACTACCGGGAGCTGGCCAGCCGCAACACCGCCCACTACATCGTGCTCAGGCGCGACAGCGAGGTCATCGGCTACGGCGGCATGTGGCGGATGTACGACGAGGCGCACGTGACCACCATCGGCGTCCGCCGCGACCAGCAGCACGGCGGCTACGGCCGCATCGTTTTCGCGGCGCTGGTCCAGGCCGCCTACGACCTCGGCGCGAAGTGGATCACGCTCGAGGTCCGGACCAGCAACGACAACGCCCAGCGGATGTACGAGGCGTTCGCCTTCAAGGTCATCGGCCGGCGGCGCGGCTACTACACCGACAACGGTGAGGACGCGATCGTGATGTGGTCCGACTCCATCTACTCGCCGCGCTTTCGCAAGGCCTTCGAGGAGAACCTGGCCCGGATCGACGCCGAGGTCGCCGGCCTTCGCCGCGACCCGCCATTAGCCTGACGCTCGGGGTCGAGACCAGCTGCGACGAGACCTCGGTGGCGGTGGTCGAGGACGGCCGCCGGGAGCTCGTCAACCTCATCTATTCGCAGGAGGCGCTGCACCGCGGCTTCGGCGGAGTGGTGCCGGAGGTGGCTGCCCGGGCTCACCTGGAGAAGCTGCCGGCGCTGGTGACCGAGGCGCTGGACCGGGCCGGCGTCGCTCCCGAACAGCTCGAGCGGGTGGGCGTGACGCGCGGGCCGGGCCTGGTCGGCTGCCTGTTGATCGGCGTCGGCATGGCCCGGGGCCTGGGCGCGGGCTGGAAGAAGCCCGTGGTCGGTGTGAACCACCTCTGGGGACACATCTACGCGGCGCTGCTCAGCGACCCGGGCCTGGAGCCACCGCTGCTGGCGCTGGTCGTCAGCGGCGCGCACTCGGACCTGGTCTGGATGCCCGCTCACGGACAGTTCCAGGTTCTCGGGCGCACCCGCGACGACGCCGCGGGCGAGGCCTTCGACAAAGCCGCCCGGATGCTCGGCCTCGGCTACCCGGGTGGGCCGGCCCTCGAACGGCTGGCCGCCGCCGGCGAGGCGCGGCGGCGCCCGCTGCCGCGGCCCTCGCTGCCCGGCCTCGAGTACAGCTTCAGCGGGCTCAAGACCGCCCTCCTCTACCGGCTGCGCGACCTCGGCCCCGAGGTCACTGAACAGGATCGTGCCGACCTCGCCGCCGCCTTCCAGGAGTCGGTCGTGGAGTCGCTGCTGGAAAAGCTGGCTCGAGCGCTCGAGCAGCGGCCCGCCGAGCGGGTGGTCGTCTGCGGCGGGGTGGCCGCCAACGGCCGGCTCCGCGCCCGGGCCGCCGAGGTCGTCGAGGCAGCCGGCGCGCGCCTGACCGTCCCGCCGCTCGTCCTCTGCACGGACAACGCGGCGATGATCGCTGCCGCTGCGCACCACGCGCCGCAGGCCGCGCTGGAGGTTGACCCCAACCTTGGCTGGTAGGCGAACCGCGGACTTCGTGGAGGGCTGGAAGCTGGTCTTTCGCGGTCCCGACTACGCCGCCCAGGTCGTCCACGCCTCGCTCGAGGCGGCCGGGATCAGGGCCGAGCTGCTGACCGACACCGGGGCCATGCTGCCGGGCCTCAACGCCGAGGAAAGCAGGGTCTTCGTGCCCGAGGAGGCGGAGGGCGACGCCCTTCAGTTCATCCACCGGGAGTTTCCTGGGGACCCACCCGCCGGCGGTTGAAATCCGGCCCGCCGGGTATCTACAATTAGCACTCGCATCGCGAGAGTGCTAACACTCGACGGGGTCGAGTGCCAACAAGAACAGTTCCTGCCACATAGGAGGGTTGCAATGAATCTGAGGCCTCTGGGCGACCGGGTCGTAGTGAAGCCGGTCGAACGGGAAGAGAAGACCAAGAGCGGCATCGTCCTGCCGGACACGGCCAAGGAGAAGCCGCAGGAGGGAATCGTCGAGGCGGTCGGCACCGGCCGGCTGCTGGACAACGGAACCAAGGTCCCGATGGAGCTGAAGGTGGGGGACAAGATCCTCTACGCGAAGTACGCCGGAAACGAGTTCAAGGTCGATGAGACCGAGTACCTGATCATCAGCGAGAAGGACGTGCTCGCCGTCGTCAGCGGCAACGGCAAGTCCAAGACCAAGAAATAAGCAGAAACAAGGGGGATTAGAAGAATCAATGGCTAAAGCAGTAGCCTTCGACGTCGAAGCGCGTCAGGGCCTTCGCAAGGGGATCGACACGGTCGCGCAGGCCGTCCGCATCACCCTCGGTCCCAAGGGCCGCAACGTGGTCCTGGAGAAGAAGTTCGGCGCACCTACGGTCACCAACGACGGCGTGACCATCGTCCGTGAGATCGAGCTCAAGGATCCCTGGGAGAACACCGGGGCCCAGCTCCTCCGCGAGGTCGCGACCAAGACCAACGATGTGGCCGGCGACGGCACCACCACCGCCACCATCCTTGCCCAGACCATGATCAGCGAGGGCTTTCGCAACGTCACCGCGGGCGCCAACCCGATGCAGGTCAAGCTCGGCATCGAGGCGGCCGTGGAAGCGGTCGTCGCCGAGATCAAGAAGCTCTCGGTCCCGGTCAAGGGTCACGAGGACGTCGCCCACGTGGCGGCCATCTCCTCCCAGGACGCCAAGATCGGCCAGCTGATCGCCGAGGCGATGGACAAGGTCGGCAAGGACGGCGTCATCACCGTCGAGGACTCCCAGGGCATCGGCACCGAGCTCGAGGTCGTGGAAGGCATGCAGTTCGACCGCGGCTACACCTCGCCGTACTTCGTCACCAACCCGGATCGGATGGAGGCCGTCCTCGAGGATCCCTACATCCTGATCACCGACCGCAAGATCTCGGCCATCCAGGACATCCTGCCGGTGCTCGAGAAAGTGGTCCAGATGCAGAAGCCCCTGTTGATCGTCGCCGAGGACGTCGAGGGCGAGGCGCAGGCCACCCTGATCGTCAACAAGCTCCGCGGCACCTTCAACGCCGTCGCGGTCAAGGCGCCCGGCTTCGGCGATCGCCGCAAGGCGATGCTGGAGGACCTGGCGATCCTCACCGGCGGCCAGGTCATCAGCGAGGACCTCGGCCTGAAGCTCGACCAGACCCGGATCGAGCAGCTCGGCCGGGCGCGCCGCGTCACCGTCAACAAGGACGACACCACGGTCGTGGAGGGCGCCGGCAAAGCCGACGCGATCCAGGGCCGGATCAAGGCCATCAAGGGCCAGATCGAGGAGACCACCTCCGACTTCGACCGGGAGAAGCTCCAGGAGCGCCTGGCCAAGCTCTCCGGCGGCGTGGCCGTGATCAAGGTCGGGGCCGCGACCGAGGTCGAGCAGAAGGAGAAGAAGCACCGCATCGAGGACGCGCTGAGCGCGACCAAGGCCGCGGTGGAAGAGGGCATCGTCGCCGGCGGCGGCACCGTGCTGCTGAACGCGCAGAAGTCGCTCGACGGGGCACTCGGCCTCAAGGGCGACCAGGCGACCGGTGTGGCGATCGTCCGCAAGGCTCTCGAGGAGCCGCTCCGCCAGATCGCCCAGAACGCCGGCAAGGAGGGCTCCGTCGTCATCGAGGAAGTCCGCCGCGCCAAGGGCCAGGGCTACGACGCCCTGAACGACAAGTTCGTCGACATGTTCAAGGCCGGGATCGTCGACCCGGCCAAGGTCACCCGCTCCGCGTTGCAGAACGCGGCCTCCATCGCCGCGATGGTGCTGACCACCGAAGCCGTGATCACCGAGATCCCCGAGCAGAAGGGCAACGGCGGCGGCGGTGGCATGGGCGGCATGTCCCCGGACATGATGTAAGGGACTTCGAGTCCCGAAGGGAGCCCCTCGCTTCGGCGGGGGGCTTCTTTTCTTTTCCTGGCCTGGGCTTTAAGGCGCCCGCTCGCGGGCGGTGCGGCGCTGGCCGGCGCGGCCCCTGGCCGTTCGACCCTCCTCCAGGCGCCGGGCGGCGATCGTGATCGCGAAGGGGAAGAGGAGGAGGAAGGCCGCGGCAATCACGGCCGTCCGGTCCGGCAGCCGGTTGGCGTCCTCCAGGCCCAGGTAGGTGAAGTAGGCGCCCACGACAGCCGAGCCGACCACGACGATCACGATCAGAGACCAGATCCACCAGCGGTACTCGTGGAGGATGTCCGGCACGTGCCGGCGCGCCCGCCGGTGGCCGGCGTACGCGGCCAGGCCGTTCAGCAGCAGGCCGCTCAGCAGGGCGCCGAAGGCGAGCACGATCCGGGTCTCGGGCAGGTGGCGCATCAGGAAGGCCGAGCCGTTGACGGCCAGGATCCCGAGGGGCGTGAAGACGCCGACTCCCAGGATGATCAGCTCCTGGGCGCGGCGAGGGATCATGCGCGTTCGGCCCGCACCAATTCGACGACCTCGGCCATGGAGGCGGCGTGGGCGTGATCTTCGAGGCGGCAGAGCCGGAAGGGGTCGAAATGCAGGGGCCGGATCCCGGCTGCCCGGGCGCCGCCGACATCGGTGACCAGGGAGTCGCCGACGTGGACAGCCTCCTCGGGCTGGACGCCGGCAGCGGCCAGGGCCGGCTCCCAGATCCGCGGATCGGGCTTGCGCACCCCGGCGACTGACGAGTCGACGACGATCGCGACCGGCACGCCCGGGCCGGGACCCACCTGGCAGATGGAGTCCCGGCGGAGCCGGGCCTCGACGGTGCCGTCGGCGTTGGAGACGATCCCGATCGCCACCCCGGTCGCCGCCAGCGACGGCAGCTGCTCGATGGACTCCCGGAGCGTTCCCGCCCAGGCGCCCGGGGAGGCGAGCGCCTCGAGGAGGGCGGTCCGGGCGCCTTCGACCTGGTCTTCGGGGACGGCCAGCTCGCGCACCATCTCCTCCACGTAGGGCTTCATGACCTCCTCATATTCACCGTCGAACCGGTCATGGCCGGCCATACCCGCATAGTGCGCCCGTGCGAGGACATTGGGGGGCAGCTCGAAGCCCGCGCCGCCCAGCGCTGCGCGCATCAGCTCCTCGGCTGGGAGGTGGAAGACCCCGCCCACGTCCAGGAAGACCGCCCGGATCATGCGCCCCAGAAAAGTAAAGGCCCCGCCGGAGCGGGGCCTTGGAGCTGGCTAGGTGGCTTCAGTGCCCGCAGCCGCACGCCTTGGCTTCGCCGGCGTCGTCGCCGGTGTCGAAGGAGTGGCCGCAGGAGCAGCTGTGGACCGCGTTGGGGTTGTGGACGGTGAAGCCGGCGCCCATCAGGCTGTCGACGTAGTCGATCTCGGAACCGCGGATGTGCTGGACGCTGTACTCGTCGATGATCACCCGCACGCCGCCGGACTCCACCACCTCGTCCTCGGGCCGGACCTGGTCGTCGAAGGCCATGCCGTACTGGAGGCCCGAGCAGCCGCCGCCGGACACGAACACGCGGAGACCGAGCTGGGGGTTGTTCTCCTGGGCGAGCAGGCTCTGGAGCTGCGACATCGCCTGGGGGGTTAGGGAAACGGTGGCCTGTTCGATCATTGCGCCTTCAAGCTTACCCGCTGAAACCGCCTAACGGCCGACTTTGAAGCCGAAGGGCAGCTTGCGGGCGCCCTTGTCCTTGTCGCCCCGGACCCCGATCAGGATGTCCCCGATCTCGCGCGCCGAGCGCGCGATCGTGCTCTTGGGGTCGGTCAGGACCAGGATCTCGCCGCGGACTCCCGCCTCGTCCGGCTTGGAGCCGTCGAAGGCGATCTCGGTGGCGATGGCCTGCTTCAGGGTCCGCTCGATGTCCTCCCGGCCGACGACGGGCCGCGGGTTCTTGTTGTTGAGGACGATCACGATCCGGCCGGGGACGATGTTGAGGACGTTCTCGAAGATGCGCAGGAGGTCGGTGATGTCCTTCAGGCTGGAGAGCTCAGGCGTGGCCAGCAGGACGATCCGCTGGGCGTGGTCGAGGATGGTCAGCGCGTTCTCGGTGAGGGCGACGCCGAGGTCGAAGATGATGTAGCGGAAGGCGTTGGCGAGGATGCCCATGGCCTTGCCGATCAGGGCCGGGTTGATGAGGTCGGCCTCCTCCGGCTTGAGCACCGCCGGCAGCAGCATCATGCCGCCGGGGTGGTGGAGGATGACGCTCAGCAGGGCCTCCTCGAAGTTGGCCTCGCCGCCCGCCGCGGCGCTGGACAGGGAGCCCGTCGGGACCAGGCTGGAAAGCAGCGCGGCATGGTTGAAGGGCAGGGCCATGTCGACCAGGAGCACCTCACCGGGGAACTGCTGGGCCAGGGCCGCGGCCAGGTTGATGGCGACGGTCGTCCGGCCCGAGCCACCCTTGGGCGAATAGATGGCGACAGTGGTGGCCGCCTGCTCGGGGGCGACGAGGCTGGCCCGGGCGATGATGTTCTCCAGCGAAGCCTTGCGCTGCTCGACCAGCCGCTGCAGGTCGACCATGGCGTCCGAGTCGGCCGGTATCGTCGCGTAGAGCGTCTGCCGGTCGAGCACCAGCAGCTTGCAGTCGGTGAGGGCTTTGACCGAGGCGGTCCGGGGCTCCTCCGAGATCAGCGCGATCTCGCCGAAGAAGTCGCCGTCGCTCAGGTAGGAGATGGTGATCTCATGGCCTTCGGCCTGTTTCACGGTGACCTCGGCGCGGCCCTCCGCGACGATGAACAGTGAGTCGCCTTCGTCGCCCTGGTTCAGGACCACCGAGCCCTTGGCCGCGAAACCGGGCTGCAGCTGGCGGGCCAGGGCCCGGAGCAGGTTGTCGGGAAGGGTGAAGAGCACGGCCACCTTCTGGAGCACCGCGAAACGGCGCCGAAGCTCGTCCGGCGTCGGATCTGAACCGGAGGGTGGGTGGCTGCTCACGAGCTAGGACATTATAGGTAGGCGTTTTCGGGCCGCCCGAACGGGCTGATAAACTTCTGGGCCGACGGTCCCGTGGTGTAGCCTGGCCAAACACGCGGCCCTGTCAAGGCCGAGAACGCCGGTTCGAATCCGGTCGGGACCGCCATCGGTGACGAGAGCCCCGAGCTGGCGTCGCTACCCGGGGTTTCGGGTGCTTGGAGAGGTGGCCGAGTCCGGTTGATGGCGGCGGTCTCGAAAACCGTTATAGCCGCAAGGCTATCGGGGGTTCGAATCCCTCCCTCTCCGCCAAGCCGCCACGGCGGCTTGCCGGAGCCCCTGCGCTTCGCGCAGGGACCTCCACTTAAGAGGAGGGGCTCACGCCCCGGCGGCGTCCCCGCAGGGACGCGGCCTCCCCCCTCGGCCCGCCTCGCGGGCCGGGCCGCGCCGCACGCGGCCTAGCTGTTAGGCCTTGCTTGATTCCTGGATAGGCGAGAACCTCCCGACCCGGCGAACTACGCCGCGGCAGGAAGTGCTCTCAGCATTTGTTCGAACCGGACCACGTTTGCCGTGAAGTTCCGCTGAACCTGGCGCTTGATCACGGGCCCGAATAGTCGCATCAAGAGAGTCCGCGGATAGATGTTCACGGTCATTTTGAGCCGGCTCCCGTTTCCCCTCGGCTCAATCAGGTAGTCAACGTCCTCTCCCATCGCTCCGCCTTGGCTGCGATGCGAGAATGCCTGGTCCGTCCGGAAGACGGTGATGGTGAAATTGGTGAAGAAGCGACGACCGCCGACGCTGCGCACCTCGCGTCCTGTCGTTCCCAGTCGGGTCTTACCCTCTGATGTCTTCGTCAGCTCGACGATGTCCGGATCCCAGAGGGGGTGGTTGACGAAGAACTCAACTGCGATGTGCCGAAAAAGATCTGCCGGCGCACATTCCAGAGTCAGCTCGACGGTACGCTCGAACATTGGCTTACCTCCACGACCTTGCTAACGCGGCCTGCCCCATAGTACGACTATGATGAGCATAGGTTGACTATGATTAACCAGTTAAAGCCGGCCGGTCATCGCCAGCGGCAGTCGCAATCGACCCGAGCTGCGGTGGCTGCGGCCGCTCGGCGCGTGTTTTCCCTTCGGGGTTACGTCGCGACCACGATTGAGGCCATCTCCGAAGAGGCCGACATACCGGTGCCCACGATCTACTCAGCTTTCGGGGCCAAGCCGGCAATCCTCGAGGAGGTCCGACGGCAGTGGGTTCTCGACTCAGATGTTGCCGAGCTGCATGCCCAGGCCATGGCGAGCAGTGAGGCCGGCTTACGCCTCGCTCGAGCGGCACATTGGACCCGGCGGCAGTTCGAGCTCGGTCATGACGTCATCTCCATCTATCAGGAGGCCGCGCGGGCAGACAAGCGCGTCGCGCAAACCTGGCGGTCGGCCCTTGCAGGCCGAGAGGCGGCGATCGAGGCGCTTCTTCGGCCACTGGCGGCGGACCTGAGACAAGGGCTTTCCGGCCAGCGCGCGGTAGATCTGTATGTGGCGCTGACCCTTCCGGAAATCTACGGAACCCTGGTCGCCAAGCGGCGGTGGACGCCTAGGCGCTACGAAGACTGGTTGGCTGCCGCGCTGTCACGTGAGCTTCTCGGCGCCTGACACTCGCGGCGCTCAGGCCGTCAGGTCCTGGCAGCCGCTTCCTCGTGCCGGTTCATGGGCGCGCCACACCCGCGTGGTGTACGGTGGTGTAGGCATGCGCACGAACGTGGAGCTCAATGACCGGCTCGTCGCCGAGGTGATGCGCAGGTACCGGCTCAGGACCAAGCGCGAGGCTGTCGACCTGGCCTTGCGGCGTCTGATAGGTGAGCCACTCGAGGCCCATGAGGCACTGGCGTTGGAAGGATCCGGCTGGGAAGCCAACCTTGAGGAGTTGCGCGAATCGCGAACGACCCCGAGCTGACCCTGGTCGATACCTCCGCCTGGGTCGAATTCCTACGTGGCACCAGAAGCCCAGTGGCGATTCAGCTCAGAGGTCTCCTGAAGGACCGGGCACCTCTTGCCACTACTGAGCCGATCGTGATGGAGGTGCTTGCCGGCGCCCGCGACGACAAGCATCTCCGCCTTCTCCGCCGGCTCGTCCTTGGCGGCCAGCTGCTCCCTGTTCGCGGGCTGGCCGACTACGAAGAGGCCGCGGCCGTCTATCGCACCTGCCGCAGAGCCGGGCTGACCGTCCAGCGATTGGTCGACTGTCTGATAGCTGTCGTCGCGATCGATGCCAACGCGATCCTCTTGCAAGCTGACAGCGACTTTGCGCTCATCGCACAGCAAACCGCGCTTCGTCTCGTGCCGCCGACCGGCTGAGCTCCGCGAAGGCAAGAGTTCGAAAACCATCCAACGATGCCCGCCCTTCTGAAGCACACTGGGCCACCAGCGCTGAGTGTTTCCGTTGCTCCCGGGTGGTCAAAAACGGCTGGAGGCGGCAGAATGGGTCGTTGCCCGCCGTCCCGGCTCACGTTCCAGAAGAGGTTCCAGCAAGATCAGCAGCCGCCGTCGCCGCCATCGCCGCAGCAGGCTGAAGCCCGCCTTGCTCGGTGTGGTTGGAGCTCTGCTCCTGGCCGGATTCGGCCTCTACGCCCAGGCCCGGCTCGCCGGCAGCGCCCAGGCTCGAGCCAGGACGACCGATATGGTCAGCTCGCTCCCCTTCTTCGGGTCGACGCCGACGCCGACGCCGAAGCCCCCGCCCGACTCCTACCCCGTCGCCGTCCAGACGCCAGAGGTTCCGAACGGGGTGGTGGCGGGCGCCTGCCTGGCGTTCAACCCGACCGGGGTCGACCTCCACCACACGTTCTTCATCGACCCCGGACACGGGGGGCCGGACCCGGGCGCGACGGCGGGCTCGGTCCAGGAGAAGGATCTCTCGCTGGCGGTCGCCCTGCAGCTGAAGGACCAGCTTCGGGCGGACGGCTACCGCGTCGTGCTGGCCCGCACCGCCGACACCTCGGTGGCCAAGCTGGCCGACAGCCAGGTCCAAAACGGCGTGCTGACCAACAGCGGCGTGCACCTCGACGCCCTGGCCCGCATCGCCTGCGCCAATGCCTCCCACGCCGAGGCGCTGGTGAGCATCCACTTCAACGCCTTCAACGATCCCGGCGTGGGCGGCCAGGAGACCTACTACGACGATGCCCGTGACTTCGCCGGTGACAACCTCCGGCTTGCCAAACTGCTTCAGTCGAGCCTCCAGGCGAGCTTCAACAAGGCCGGCTGGCAGGTGCCCGACCGGGGCGTGCTCAGCGATGCCTCCACCGGCAACAACGGGCTCACGCCAGAGGCCGACGCCTACGGGCGCCTGCTCGAGCTGGGCCCGACCAAGGCCGGCTGGAACGACCACCCGACCACCATGCCCGGGGCGCTGGTCGAGCCCTTCTTCGTGAGCGACCCGGTCGAGGCGCAGGTGGCGAGCAGCCCCGAGGGCCGGCGGGCGATCGCCTCCGGCATCGAGCAGGCGCTGATCGGTTTCGCGTCCGTTCCGGCGCCTTCCCCGTCAGCCGCCGCCGGAGGCTGATCCGTGGCTCCCTGGCAGGCCGCCCTGCTCGGGCTCCTACAGGGCGCGACCGAGCTCTTCCCGGTCTCCTCGCTGGGCCATGCGGTCATCATCCCGAGCCTGCTCCACTGGAGCTACAAG
>VBHN01000195.1 GCA_005881155.1 Chloroflexota bacterium
GCCAGGTAGGCGATCAGGTCGAGCTGGCCGGCATCCGCCCAGTGAATGTCCTCGAAGATGAGGAGGGTCGGCTGCTCACGACCGAGTCGCTCCACCAGCCTCCGTGCGGAGAAGAGGAGAAGGAGCTGCTCGTCCACCGGCGGATCCACTCCCAACCCGAGCATGAGGGAAAGACAGCGAGTGACCTCCTGCCGCTCGGCGACCGGGAACAGCCGCACGACCGCGGCGGCCAGCTTGGCCCTCGCCTTCGCGGGCGGGTCCTGCTCGAAGATCTGCGCCACGTCCTTTACCTGCTCGGCGAAGGCGCCGTAGACGTCGCGCGTGTCGTAAGGAAGGCAACGGCCGCGGATGCTCCGGCCCCCGCCGGCTTGGACCAGGGAGGCAAACTCTCGCGAGAGCCGGGACTTCCCGATCCCCGGCGGGCCGATGACCGTCACCAGGTGGGGCCGGTTCTCCTTCGCCGACGATTCCCAGACCGATCGCAGCAAAGCCAGCTCGCGCTCACGACCGACCAGCCGGCCGCCGCCGCTCCGCCGCTCCCCTGGTGCTATCGGCTCCACGGCAAGCCAGGCCTTCACGGGCTCCTTCTTGCCCTTCGTCTCGACGGCGCCGATGGCTTCGTAGCGGATACCGTCGTGGGTGGCCCGGTAGGTCTCCTCGCCAACGATGAGCCGGCCCGGCGGCGCCGCGGCTTGGAGGCGCGACGCCGTGTTCACGACATCGCCCATGGCCAGGGCCTCACCGTCCTGGTGCCGGGCACCGGTTGCCACCACTGCCTCGCCGGTGTTCACTGCGGCCCGCGCGACCAGGTCGAGGTCCGGCCGCGACCGGTTCAGCTCCTGGACTGCAGCGAGCGCCCGGAGGCCGGCGCGGACCGCGCGCTCCGGATCGTCGGTGTGGGTCGCCGGGGCGCCGAAGACAGCCACGACCGCATCGCCGATGAACTTCTCGACGGTACCGCTGAAGCGCTCGGCCTGTTCTTTGACCCGAGAGTGATAGAGCTGGAGGAGATCGCGTACGTCCTCGGGGTCGGCTCGGTCTGAACGGGCCGTGAAACCCACCAGGTCTACGAAGAGGACGGAGACGATCTTGCGCTCTTCGGCGGTTCGGGCGCCGTCAGTCAGCCGGGTCCCGCAGGCGGAGCAGTAACGGGCTGTGGCCGGGTTTCGCTGTCCGCAGCTCGGACACGCCTCCACAGCGTGTAAGGGTATGCGCAGATGAGCCGCCGTTCCAGAACGTCCACTCGCTCGGCGAGGAGGTTCCCCAGGCGGGACCTGTCCCCGTCCACCGGGCTGGCCCGGGTATGAAATGCCCCAAGCGACCTTCCTGTTTACCCTGAAGACCGCATTCCCCACCGGCTTCGCCGGCGGGGACCCCTAACACTTTCGCCGGTCATGTCTTGACCGCTCCAGCGCTCAAGGGTCGCGTGGTCATTCGGGGAAACCGAAAAACGCATGGCGAGAGGCTCGGCTGGGAAATGAAATGCCCCAAGCGACCTTCCTGTTTACCCTGAAGTGCCCTATGCGTTTTTCGGTTTCCAGCTTGCGCCTTCCACCTACTCGACGTTCGGTATCCTCAGGTTTACCGTACTCAGCCGCTTGGGGCGTGGCGAAGGTTAGCAGGCGGTTAGAGAGCCCGGTCAACGGGCAAAAATCAGTTCGCCGCCTGGCTACTTTTTCAGGGGTTGACCAATTCAGCCGGGGAACGTTAAGGGGCGGTTAGAGGAGTTGCGAGATGCGTGAAGCGGTCATCGTCGAAGCGGTCCGGACCCCGCTGGGAAGGCGCAACGGGAAGCTCAAGGATCTCCACCCCGTGGTGCTCGGCTCGATGGTCCTCCAGGAGCTGCTCAAGCGCGCAGGCATCGACCCCAAGCTGGTCGAGGACGTCGTCTTCGGCAACGTGATGCAGACCGGCGAGCAGGCTGTCAACATCGCCCGCAACGCCTGGCTCACGGCCGGCTTCCCGGTCGAGACGCCGGCGACCACGGTCGATCGCCAGTGCGGCTCCAGCCAGCAGGCAATCCACTTCGCCGCCAACCTGATCCAGAGCGGGATCGCCGACATCACCGTCGCGGGCGGGGTGGAGTCGATGACGCGGGTGCCCATGGGCTCGACCGTCCTCCAGGGCCCCGGAAACCCCTTTCCGCCCGAGCTGCTGGAGACCTACGAGCTGGTCCCGCAGGGCATCTCCGCCGAGCTCGTCGCCCGCAAGTACGGGATCGACCGCAAGGCGATGGACGAGTTCAGCGTCCGCTCCCACCACCTCGCCGCGGAAGCCACGGAGAAGGGTTACCTGCGTTCTCAGATCATGCCGGTGGAGATCACCAACGGCACCACCGAGCTGATGGACAGGGACGAGGGCATCCGCGCCAACGCCTCCTACGAGGCGGTCTCGCAGCTTCAGCCCGCTTTCAACCCTCAGCACTCGATCACGGCCGGCAACTCCAGCCAGATCACCGACGGCGCGGCGGCCGTGCTCCTGGTGGAGAAGCAGAAGGCGCTGGAGCTGGGCCTCACGCCTCGGGCCCGCGTCATCGCCCAGAAGGTGGTCGGCGTCGACCCCGTGCTGATGCTGGAGGGCCCGATCCCGGCCACGGCCGCGGTGCTCAAGCAGGCCGGGCTGCAGCTCAAGGACATCGACCTCTTCGAGGTCAACGAAGCTTTCGCCTCGGTGCCACTGGCTTGGCTGAAGGAGACCGGCGCCGACCCCGACAAGCTCAACGTAAACGGCGGCGCGATCGCGATCGGCCACCCGCTGGGCGCCTCTGGGGCCCGGCTGATGAACCACCTCCTCTACGAGCTCGAGCGTCGCGACCTTCGCTACGGCCTGCAGACGATGTGCTGCGGCGGCGGGCTGGGGACGGCGACGATCATCGATCGCCAGCTGGACTGAAGCGAAGATGCAGCAGAAGTCGCAGACCTACGACAGCTTCGAGGCCGTCCGTCCGCACAAGATCTGGCCGGGCGTCCTCGCCCACGAGATCCGAGGCCAGCGGGTCGCCTTCGCCTTGATCGAGCTGGACCCCAACGCACCGGTGGCCGAGCACAGCCACCCCGAGGAGCAGATCGGCTTCATCGTCAGGGGCTCGTTCAAGTTCACGATCGGAGGCGAGACGCGGGAGCTGCAGCCGGGTGACACCTACGTCATCCCCGGCGGCGTTCCGCATTCGGCCGTCTCCGGGCCCGAGGGGACCGTCGCCATCGACGTTTTCAGCCCGCCGCGCGCCGATTGGGATCGCTTGGAGCGAGCCGAGCCCCGAAAGCCGAGCTGGCCCTAGAGCAACCCCTGGCGGAACTACTCCGTCTTGACGCGGGGGAGCGGGCCGGGTTTACTTACCCAACCTTCCATCGCGTCGCGGGAAGGTGGCGAGTAGGGAACTGGGGGTAAATCTTCGGATGCATAAGTTGCCGAGCGACGCGGACGTCGCGCGCGCGATCGGCGAGACCACGATCCGGGGCGAGGAGCGGCGGGATCACACCGCCCGCTCGGTTCGTGATGCGCTGGCTGAGCGGCTGGGAGTGGATCCGCGCCAGCTGGGCGGCCTGAGCGCCGAGATCGCCACCCGCGCCCTGGCCAACCTCAACCTGACCCTGGAGCGCCTGCGCCAGCTGGAGGAGGAGGCCGCCGTCGACGAGCTGACCGGGGTCTATCGGCGGGGCCACGGGATGATGATCCTGACCCGCGAGGTGCGGCGAGCCTTCCGCTCGCCGGACGAGCGGCTGATCGTGGCCTTCATCGACGTGGACGGCCTCAAGTGGTTCAACGACACCGCCGGCCACGCCGAGGGCGATCGCCTGCTCAAGGACCTGACCACCAGCATGACCAAGCGCCTCCGCTCCCACGACATCGTCTTCCGCTACGGCGGCGACGAGTTCGTCTGCATCTTGCCGGGCGCGAACCTGGAGGGGGCGGCTCCGATCTTCGCGGCGGTAGCCGAATCCTTCTCCGAGGGCGGCGAGGACCGCCGCTTCAGCGTGGGGCTGGCCGAGCTGCGCGAGGGCGACACGCCCGAGGGGCTGGTCGCCCGTGCCGACACCGCGCTTTACGAGGCACGGGCGCGGGCCGGCCACCGCCGCCGCGAGAGCAACCGGGTCCAGGCCTGACCGCAGCCGCCTCCGCCCGTTAGGGTGCTGGGAAGCGTGAACCCAGCGCTCAACTACCTGGTCAGCGGCGCGGTGATCGTGTTCCTGATCGCCTTTTTCGCCGCCGTCGGCTACATCGTCTTCCGCGTTCTCCGCTACGGGGAGCGCTACTACGGGGACACCGGCCAGCCGCTGGGGGCACCTCCCGCCCCGCCGCCCCCGCCCGAGCCGCCGCCGCGGCCGACCCGCGGCGGGCGCCGGCGTCGCTGAGCGCGGACCGGCCGGGACAGGTGCGGCGAATCGAGACAGAAGCGCCAGGGCCGGTCCCGCCACTCGCCTGAATAGTCCACCCCGACGCGGGGGCCGGCCAGGATCGGTCCCGGCCGGTAGCCGTCGTCGACCAGGTAAAGGTCGGGCGGCTGCAGCGGCCTCCCATTCAGCCCCCTGTCGATCTCCAGGGACCGGCAGACCAACCCCGGACCCCGGCAGGAGCCAAGGCCGGGTCCCGGCTCCAGCGCCCTCACCAGCACCGCCTGCGGCTCGCCTTCGGGGCGGGTCACGAAGTTGAGGCAGTTCCACATCCCGTAGATGAAGTAGACGTAGGCATGGCCGGGTGGGCCGTACATGACCGAGGTGCGCGGCGTCCGCCCGCGAGCGGAGTGCGCTGCCAGGTCCTCTGGGCCGAGATAGGCCTCGACCTCGACCAGGCGGCCGGAGAGGCGGCGCCCGCCGACTTCCCGGACGACGACCTTGCCGAGCAGCTCGCGGGCTACGTCGAGCGTGTCGCGGGCAAAGAACTCGAGTGGGAGGGTGGTTTCGATCCCCCGAGTCTGCCAGCCGCCCTCGCCCGGCGGGCGTTGTGGCGGCGCTTGTCGCGGTAGAGATTGCGGTCCGCGACCTGGAAGAGCGCGTCATAGTCCTGTCCCGGCTGCCACTCGGCCAGGCCGAAGCTGAGCTCCAGCTCGATCGGTTGGCGCGTCACGGCGTTGTGCTCACGGAGCAGCCCCTGGATGCGGGACACGACCTCTCCGGCCTGCGCCAGCCCCGCGTCGGGCATGGCGACGCCGAACTCATCGCCACCCAGTCGCGAGGAGATGTCCGAGGTCCGGACGGCTTTGCGAATCACGCCGGCCACAGCCCGGATCGCCTCGTCCCCGGCATGGTGGCCCTGGGTGTCGTTGATCTTCTTCAGCTGGTCGAGGTCCATCGCCATCATGGAGAGGGTGCGGCCGCGGCGGTGGGCTCCAGCCAGCTCCCGGCGGACCGAGCTCTCGAACTCGTTCCGGTTGGCGAGGCCGGTGAGGTAGTCGGTGTGCGCTTCACGGCGGTGCTCGAAGGCGTGGTCAAGGGCGGCCGCCAGGTGGTCGGCGACGACATTGAGGAAGCCCTTCTCGGACGCGTCGAACTGCCGCTGCCGCCGGCTGCCGACCGCCAGCTGCCCGACCTGCCCGCGCGCGTCGCGGAGCGGGACGACCAGCGCGCTGCCACCCAGCGCCTGCACGATTCCGTCGGTGCCCAGCTTGTCGATCGAGCGCAGGTTCTCCTTGACGGCGTCGGGCATCCCGATCGAGTGGGCCAGCACCAGCTGACCGGTTCCGCCTGGCGCCAGCCAGATGGCCCCCAGGTCCATGCGCATGGCTCGGACCGTCTCCTTCATCCCCG
>VBHN01000196.1 GCA_005881155.1 Chloroflexota bacterium
CCTGACCATGATGTCCGCCGTCGAGGAGCGCATGTTGGTCTGCTTCTTCTCCTTGCAGACGTTGACCTGCATGTCGCCCGGCCGCTTCTGGATCCCCACGATCATGCCCTCGTAGACCTGCTCGCCGGGCTCGACGAAGGTGAACCCCCGCTCCTGGGCGTTGGCGAGCCCGAAGGCCAGCACGTTGCCCGGGCTGGAGGCGGTCATCGCCCCGTTGCGCTGCTCGCGGAAATCGCCCGCCCAGGGCCGGTAGCCGAGCAGCAGCGAGCCCATGATCCCGGTGCCGGCGGTGATGGTCAAGAAGGTGTTGCGGAATCCGATCAGGCCGCGGGTCGGGATCGTGTAGTCGAGCCGTACCGCACTCTCGCCGTAGCTGATCTCGACCATCTCGCAGCGGCGCCGGCCAAGTGCCTCGCTGACGGCGCCGAGGTAGCCCTCGGGAACATCGATGGTCAGGTGCTCGAACGGCTCCAGGACCTTCCCGTCGACCTCCTTGGTGATGACCTCCGGCCGTGACACCTCCAGCTCATAGCCCTCGCGGCGCATCGTCTCGATCAGAACCGCGAGGTGCAGCTCGCCGCGGCCGCTGACCAGGAAGCTGTCTGCGGACGCGGTCGCCTCCACGCGGAGCCCGAGGTTCACCTCGAGCTCCCGGAAGAGGCGCGCGCGAAGCTGGCGAGAGGTCGAGAACTTGCCCTCGCGGCCGGTCAGCGGCGAGGTGTTGACACCGAAGGTCATCTTGACGGTCGGCTCGTCGATGCTGATCCGGGGCAGCGGATCGGGTGACTCGGGGTCGGCGAGGGTGTCGCCGATGGTGACCTCCTCGAGACCCGTGAGGACGGCGATATCGCCCGCGAAGGCTTCCTCCACCGGCTCCTTGCCGAGCCCGCGGTAGAGCAGGACCTGCCCGACCTTCACCCGTCTCGGCTCGCCCTCGGCACCGGTCAGCACGGCGACCCACTGCGACGGCTTCACGGAGCCGCGAGTGATGCGGCCGATCGCCAGCGTCCCCGTGTAATCGTCGTAGCCGCGGTTGGCGACCAGCATCTGGAAGGCGCCTTCCTCCACCAGCGGCGCCGGCACGTGGTGGAGGATCGCCTCGAACAGGGGCTCCAGCGAGTCGCCCATGCTCTCAGCCGAAAGGCCCGCCCGGCCCTCCTTGGCGATGGCGTAGAGGACGGGTATGTCGAGCTGGTCGGCGTTCTCGGCCAGCTCCAGGAAGAGGTCATGGGCGAGCTCGAGCGCGCGCTTGGCGTCGGCCAGCGGGCGGTCGAGCTTGTTGATGACCAGGATCGGGCGGAGCCCGACCTCGAAGGCCTTGCGGAGGACGAAGCGGGTCTGCGGCATCGGGCCTTCGGCGGCGTCGACCAGGAGCAGGCACCCGTCGGCCATGTTGAGGACCCGCTCGACCTCGCCCCCGAAATCGGCGTGGCCCGGGGTGTCGATGATGTTGATCACGGTGTCGTGGTAGCGGATGGCCGTGTTCTTGGCCAGGATCGTGATCCCCTTCTCGCGTTCGAGTGGGTTCGAATCCATGATCAGCGAACCCATCTCCTGGTTCTCCCGGAAGGTGTGGCTCTGCTTCAGGAGGGCGTCGACCAGCGTCGTCTTGCCATGGTCGACGTGGGCGATGATGGCCAGGTTGCGGATGTCGTGGCGGAGGGCGGGCATGTTTCTTTGGGGCAAAAGAAAACCCCGCGCCGCTTTGGCGCGGGGTCTTCTTCTGGTTTAAGAAGCCTTACGCGACCTTGACGTGGTTCGCGCGCGGGCCCTTGGGGCTCGCCTCGATCTCGAAGGTGACCTTCTCGCCCCCGTTGAGGCTGTCGAAGTCGGCCTCGGTGCCGCTGCGGTGGAAGAAGTACTCCTTGCCATCCTCGGCTGCGATGAAGCCGAAGCCGCGGTCGGAGACGAGCTTCTTGATGGTTCCTGACTGCATGACGTCGTGACTCCTGTTTCTCGAACGAAATTCGATTCCCTTAACGCGCGGGCCTGTTCGAGAAGAGACGACCACGAGCGAAAGCGCCGCACTCCTGCTATTTGAGCTCGGCGAGAGGAAGTCTACCCGAAACCGGCCAGCGCCCAAACTGTGTTGCTGGGAATGGGCAAGGGGCTGGACGGCAAGGTCGCCATCGTCACCGGCGCCGGCTCCCGTGAAGCCGGGATCGGGAACGGACGCGCCGCCGCGATCCTGCTGGCGCGGGAGGGCGTGCGCGTCGGTCTCCTGGACGCGGTCCCGGAATGGGCCGCGGAGACCCTGGAGCTGATCGAGGCCGAGGGCGGAGAGGCGATGACCGTCACCGCCGACGTCACCGATTCGGACGCCTGCGCGGCCGCGGTCCGGGCCGTGGTCGAGCGCTGGGGCCGGCTCGACATCCTCGTCAACAACGTCGGCATCGGCGGGCCGCCGGGTACCGCGATCGACGTCGAGCCCGAAGCCTGGGAGCGGGCGATGCGCGTCAACGTCAGCTCGATGATGCTGATGTCCAAGCACGCCCTACCCGAGATGCTCAAGCAGGGCGGCGGTGCGATTGTCAACCTCTCCTCGGTCGCGGGCCTCCGCGGCGGCCACCCCTCCCTGCTCTACCCGACCACCAAGGCCGCCGTGATCGGGCTCACCCGCGCCATGGCCGCGCACCACGGTCCGCAGGGGATCCGGGTCAACGCCATCGCGCCGGGGATGGTCTACACGCCGATGGTCTACGCGCGAGGAATGACGCCCGAGCTCCGCGAGGCGCGCCGGCGGCGGTCCCTGCTGCAGACGGAGGGCAGCGGCTGGGATGTCGGCCAGGCGGTGGTCTTCCTGGCCGGCGAGGAGGCGCGCTGGATCACCGGCATCGTGCTGCCGGTCGATGCGGGGGCTACCGCGGGCTCGGTGAGCTCTCCGGTGCCGCCATCGCTGCAGGAGCCCTGACGCCGGAGCGGTCGTCGGGTGCGCCTTAAGGATCGAGGATCGCGGCGTCGTTGATCGTCCGTCGGTGACCAGCCACTTGAACAGGTAGGCGATCGCCTTCCCCTTGTCGGTGTCGGTCTGCGCCTTCTTCACGAAGACCCAGCTGAAGCTGGCGATCGGATAGCAGGTGGCACAGTCGCTGTCGGTGATCGAGAAGTTGGCCGGGGAGACGTTGGTGTTGGTCGCGGCGGCCGCGCTCGCGCCGTCGATACTGGCTTGGAGGAACTTGCCGGCCTTGTTCTTGACGAACGCCTGCTGCATGCCGGTCTGGACGACGTAGGCGAGCTCGACGTAGCCGATCGAGTTGTCGGTGGCCTTGACCGCCGCGGCGACCGCCTGGTTGCCGGAGGCGCCGACGCCGCCCTTCCAGCTGACGGATTTGCCCACGCCGACCTGCGTCTTGAAGTCCGGGGACACCTTGCCCAGGTAGTCGGTGAACTGGTAGGTGGTGCCGCTCCCGTCCGAGCGGTGGACGGGCGTGATCGGCTTGCTGGGCAGCGTCAGGCCGGAGTTGAGGGCCTTGATGGCCGGGTCGTCCCAGCTCTTGATGCTGCCCAGGTAGATGTTGGCCAGGGTCGGCCCGTCGAGCTGGAGCCGGGTGACGGACGGGAGGTTGTAGGCGATCGAGACCACGCCGAGGATGGTCGGCACCTCGACCAGGGCGCTGTCGCCGCCGGCCGCCGCCAGCTCGGTTGCAGACATCGGAACGTCGGAGGCGCCGAAGTCGACGGTGCCGGCGGTGAACTGCTTGATGCCGCCGCCGGACCCGATCGCCTGGTAGTTGACGGTCACGTCCGAATGCTTCTGGGTGTACTGGTAGAAGGCCGCCGTGTAGAAGGGCTCGGGGAAGGTGGCGCCGGCGCCATTGAGGCTTCCCTTGCCGACGTCGACCGGCGTCGCGGCGGGTGCCGGAGTGCCGCCGCAGGCGATCACGGCCAATGCCGCCGCTGCAGCCAAAGGCGTGCGTAGGTGGTTGAAGAGATACATTCCGGCTTCGTTTTCCCCCTGTCTTGAATTCGAGATCGGTTGACGCGGCGGTCCGTCGAGGGGATCCGCCTTTGCAAGCTAGGCAGGTGGGGGTTAAGGGCGGGTTATCGCCGCCTTAAATCTCAAACGCCCCGGCGACCCGCACCGGGGCCGCTCATATACTCCGGCCAGGATGGACTGGAGTCGCTTCGCGCTGGGACGCCGGAGGTCGGACGCGAGCGCCCCGGCGCACATCGTGGCCCTTCCCTACCGGCTGCTCGAGGAGGCCCCGCTGATGGCCCTGGTCCTCGACCAACGCATGCAGGTCCAGTTCGCCAACCGGGCCGCGCGGGAGTTCTTCGAGCTCACGCCCGAGCAGCTCCCCGACAGCCTCATCATCCTGACCCGCGAGCTGCGCGTGGAGGCGGCCATCCGGAGCGGCGGCGAGATTCACTCCGAGATCCGCCTAGTCCACCGGCCGGCGACGGTCCTGGTGACCGTGGTCCCGGGTTACGGGCCGGGCGAGATCGTCGCCTTCGTCGATGACCTGACCGAGCTCCGCCGGCTGCAGACAGTACGCCAGGAGTTCGTCGCCAATCTCTCGCACGAGCTGCGGACGCCGATCACCTCTCTGCGCCTGGCCGCCGAGAGCCTGGTCGGGGAGCTGCCCGAAGCCGACCGCCGGCGGTTTGCCAAACGCGCCCTCAAAGAGGCCGACCACCTGGCCGCGATCGTCGACAACCTCCGCCAGCTGGCCGAGATCGAGGCCGGGCGGCCGGCCGTGCGTCGCTCCCGAGTCGACCTTGCCGAGCTGGTGGTCGAGGTGAGACGGCGCAACCGCCTGGACCGTGACCTCCGGGTCGAGGTGCAGCCCGGGCTGGCGATCGTGGCCGACCGGGAGAAGCTGGCCCAGGCGCTGGCCAACCTGCTCGACAACGCGGCCAAGTTCTCGCCGCCCGAAGAGCCGATCGAGGTCGACGCCCGCAGCATCGAGGGTGAGCTGGTGATCACCGTGCGCGATCACGGACAAGGCATCTCGCCGGAGCACTGGGACCGGATCTTCGAGCGTTTCTACAAGGTCGACCCGGCGCGCTCGCGGGAGATGCCCGGGACGGGCCTCGGCCTGGCCATCACCAAGCACCTCGCGCAGCTGATGGGCGGGCGCGTCTGGACGGAGGCCGCCGAGGGCGGCGGGCAGGTCTTCGCCCTCGCTTTGCCCGTCGAGCCGATAACGTTCGCATAACCCACGCTTAACCTTTGGACACCTAGTCTTTCGGCTTGAGTGGCTGAGGTAGACCCGAAACCGAATCGAGTGGTCGAATCGGCGCCGCCCAGGCCCGACCTGAGAGCTCTCCCAGGGGCTTCCGAACCCAAGGTCGAGATCGAGGAGGTCGGGTTCTACTACGGCAAGTTCCAGGCCCTCCGCGAGGTCACCCTGCAGGTCCCCGAGAAGCGCGTCACGGCGCTCATCGGCCCGTCCGGCTGTGGCAAGTCGACGCTGCTCCGGATGTTCAACCGCATGTACGACCTGGTCCCCGGCACCCGGGCGACCGGCAAGGTGCTGATCGCCGGCGAGAACGTGCTCACCACCCCCCGCCTGCTCGAGCTGCGGCAGCGCGTGGGGATGGTTTTCCAGCGGCCCTATTCCTTCCCGATGTCGATCCGCGACAACGTCGCCTTCGCACCCCGGCTGCTGGGCTGGACGCGACCCCGCATCGAGGCGGCGGTTCGAGAGAGCCTGGAAGGCGCCGCGCTCTGGGACGAGGTGAAGGACCGGCTCGACCAGCCCGGCACCGGGCTCAGCGGCGGCCAGCAGCAGCGGCTCTCGATCGCCCGCTGCCTCGCCGTCCAGCCGGAGGTGATCCTGATGGACGAGCCGTGCTCAGCGCTCGATCCGATCGCCACGCTCAAGATCGAGGACCTCATCCACCGCCTGGCCAGGGACTACACGATCGTGATCGTCACCCACAACCTGCAGCAGGCCGCCCGGGTCGCCGACTTCACCGCCTTCATGCTCATGAACCCCGCGGACCGCTGTGGCGAGCTGGTGGAATTCGGGGCCACCGTCGAGGTCTTCAACCGGCCGCGCGATCGCCGGACCGAGGACTACGTCACGGGCCGCTTCGGGTAGGTCGGTACCCAACCCGTGGCGAGGGAGCAGTTCGAGCAGGAGCTCCGAGAGCTTCGGGAGTCGCTGCTGCGCATGGCGACCCTGCTGGAAGAGCAGATCGGCGACGCGGTGGACGCGCTCCGGCGGCGCGACCGGGCGCTGGCAGAGAAGGTCCGCCGTGAGGACCAGTCTCTCAACGAGCGCTTCCGCCAGATCCGCGAGCAGAGCATGGTGGTGATCTCGACCCAGCAGCCGGTTGCGCGCGACCTGCGCAACCTGATGGGAGTCCTCTACATCGCCTCCGAGCTGGAGAGGATGGGCGACTACGCGGTCCGGATCGCACGCATGACGAGCACCCTCTGCGGCCTGCCCGACCAGCCCCTGCGGGGCGAGTTCGGGCTGATGGGCAAGCTGGCCATCGAGCAGGTGCACGACATCCTGGACGCGCTCATCGAACAGGACGAGCCGCGCGCCCGCGACGTCGCCGCCCGCGACGACGAGATCGACCGCCTCTACCACCGCGTCTTTGACGACATCATCGAGGAGATGGGCAATGGCACCGATTCGGAAGGCGCCCTGCGCGCCGTGACCCTGATGCTGGTGGCGCACAACCTGGAGCGGATCGGCGACCGGGTCACCAACGTGGCCGAGGACATCGTGTTCCTGGAGAACGGACAGGTGGTGGAGCTGGGATGAGCGCCACCACACCCTTGGCCGCCGGCTTCGCGCGGATCCTGATCGTCGAGGACGACGAGGGCATCCGCGACATGCTCAAGTTCCACCTGTCCTCGGCCGGCTTCCAGGTCCTGGAGGCGGCCGATGGCACCACCGGGCTGCGCGCCGCGCGCACGGGCAAGCCCGACCTGATCCTGCTCGACCTGATGCTGCCCGGGATGGGCGGGCTGGAGCTCTGCCGGGCGCTGCGCAAGACCAGCCGGGTGCCGATCCTGATGATCAGCGCCCGCGACGCCGAGGTCGACAAGATCGTCGGGCTGGAGCTGGGTGCTGACGACTACATCACCAAGCCCTTTTCGGTCCGGGAGGTCACCGCCCGCGTCAACGCCGTCCTGCGGCGGAGTCGCAGCGAGACCGAGCGGTCCATCCCAGAGCGCGAGTCCTTCGCCAACTTCACCCTTGACCGAGCCGCCCGCCGCGTCACGCTCGGCAACACCGAGGTGCGGCTGACCGGGCGCGAGTTCGACCTCCTCTCCCACCTGCTCGCCCACCCCGGCCGCGTGCAGTCGCGCGAGCGCCTGCTGCAGCAGGTCTGGGGCGAGGACTTCAGCGGCGAGAGCAAGACGGTGGACGTGCACATCCGCTGGCTGCGTGAGAAGTTCGCCGAGGTGGCGCCCTTCCAGATCGTGACCGTCCGCGGCGCCGGCTACCGGCTCGACCGCGAGGCGGAAGTCGCGGAAGCCACGACCTAGACATGGCCTCGGTCGCGGTCCCGGCGGCCGCGGCGCCGGCCAAAAACCGGGACCGGTTCCGGTTTCTGACAGGCGCTGCCGGGCTGACCGCGCCGCTGGCGCTGCTGCTGATCGTCGCCGTGCTCGCCCAACAGGCCTGGCCGGCGATGACCAAGTTCAGCTGGCCCTTCCTGGTCGGGCGCGAGTGGGACCCGGTCCACATCCACTTCGGAGCCCTTCCCTACATCTACAGCACGGTCGTCAGCTCGGCGCTGGCGCTGCTGGTCGCGGTGCCGGTCGGGATCGGCGTGGCGATCTTCCTGGCCGAGCCCGGACAGGCCGGCGTCCGAGGAGCGATCGGAATCGGCGTGGAGCTGCTGGCCGCGGTCCCGAGCGTTGTCTACGGCCTCTGGGCGCTCTTCGTGATGGGCCCCTGGGTCTTCAAGAACCTGGAGACTCCGATCTCGGACCGGCTCGGCTGGATCCCGATCTTCGCCGGTCCGCCCAGGTCGGCCGCCATGTTCACCGCCGGGCTGATCCTGGCCGTGATGATCCTGCCCACCCTGGCCTCGATCTCCCGCGACGTGATCCGGGCCGTCCCCGGTGGGCTCCGAGAGGCCAGCGTCGCGCTGGGTGCGACCTGGTGGGAGACGACCTGGCGGGTGATCCTGCCGGCCGCACGAGCGGGCATCATCGGGGCCGTCGTGCTGGCCCTGGGCCGGGCGCTCGGCGAGACGATCGCGGTCACGATGACGATCGGCAACCGCAACCAGATCTCCGCTTCCCTGTTTGAGCCGGCCTACTCCCTGGCCGCGGTGATCGCCAACGAGTTCACCGAGGCGACCGGGCCGCTTCACTCGGCGGCGCTGGTCGAGCTGGGCCTGGTCCTGATCGCCGTCACGCTGACGGTCAACCTGTTGGCGCTCGGCCTGCTCCGGCTGAGCGGGCTTGCGGCACGGCCGGCGTGAACAGCAGGCGCCAGCTCGGCAACGGCCTCGCCCGGGCGGTCATCTACCTGACCGCCGTGCTGGCGCTCGTCCCGCTCGGCCTCGTGCTGTGGTACACGATCGTCCGCGGCCTGCCGGCGGTGACCCACCTGGAGTTCTTCACCAACGTGGAGCGGCCGCCCGGGATCCCCGGCGGAGGCATCGCCCACGCCATCTGGGGCACCGTGATCATGGTCGGCCTGGCCTCACTGCTGGCCATCCCGGTCGGCGTCGTCGGCGGCATCCACCTGGCCGAGTACGGGCGCGGCCGGCTGGCCAACTGGATTCGGCTGG
>VBHN01000197.1 GCA_005881155.1 Chloroflexota bacterium
TCACGATCAGCCGATGGATGCCGTGTTTCTTCAGCTGCAAGTCCAGATCCGTATTGGCAAAGCCGCTGGAACCCCAGTGCTCGTTGACTACGATCTCGCCCGGCTGCGGGGCGAATTCGCTGCGGAACTCGCCGCCCCAGGTGCCGTATTCGAAGGCTTTGCGCGACCAAGCGGCCTTCTGGATCGGCGCTATGTACTTCCAGCTCTCGTAGTCGCCGGGACGGTACCGACGATGCGGCGCATACAAGACGCGAAGCCCCGCCTTCCGCGCCGCATTCAGGACCTGCACCATGTGCGGAACACAACCATTTGCTTCCGCCACAGCCTTCAGGCGATCCCACACCTTGCCGCCCTCGGAAATGAAGTCGTTATAGGGATCGATCACCAGCAAGACGGTGATCTGCTTGTCGTAGGCCGGCACCATGGTCATCTCACTCGACGATCGTGATGAGCGGCTTGCCTTTTTCGACGACATACGTGGCGAGCTCCGCTCCGCGGCCGGTGCCGAGGTTCCTCGCCAGGTGCGGGGTTCCAGCCGGGACGAACAGCACGTCGCCGGGCTTCACTCGGGTGACCTTGCCGGCGATCTCGTACTCCAGCGTGCCTTCGAGGACATAGATGATTTCTTCGCCCGGGTGCGTGTGCCTGGGAGACGCCTGTCCGGGCGCGATCTCGACGATCGCCTGGATGGTCTCGCGTCCGGGGATGCTCAGATCGTGCCGCTGGAGATCGATCCGCTTGGTTGTGGGTTGCTGCGCCAGCGCCGCGTGCAGCGCCAGACCGCCTGCGCCGATGAGCGCCGCGACCGCCATGATTCGAGTCGTTTTCATGTGCATCTCCTCAGTGCGCCGGGCGAACTGGCGCGAACGCGGCACGCAGCTCGGCCGCGAAGAGCTCGGGCTGCTCCCACGCCGCGAAGTGCCCGCCTTTGTCGACCTCGTGGAAATAGCTCAGGTTGGGATACGCGCGGCGCGCCCAGGTCTCCGGGGCTCGATAGACGTCCTCCGGAAATACGGTGATAGCCACCGGTAGCTTGATCTCGGACGTCTTCTGCGGGACG
The DNA here is from genome assembly GCA_005881155.1 of Chloroflexota bacterium. Lineage (GTDB taxonomy): Bacteria > Chloroflexota > Dormibacteria > Dormibacterales > Dormibacteraceae > CF-105. The sequence continues at coordinate 1,061 of VBHN01000197.1, forward strand.
GCAGCGATGACGCTGCCTCGTGCGCCGTTCTCCCAGTACAACCGGCCTGCCGAGGTCGCGGTGTTCGTCAGCCAGTACAGCGTGATGTTGTCGAGCACGTCGTCTTTCGTCGGCGACTGCTTCGCATCGGCGCCGTAACTCCACTGCGCGAAGCCCGGGTGCACCAGCACCCATGCCGCGAGGCCGACCGGCGAGTCCGTCGCGCCGTAGCCCACCGTCTGCGGCCGGGCGGTCAACATCGTGAAGTACGCCAGGCTGCCCTTCATGCCGGAGGCCCTCAGCGCTTCGAACACCGCGCGTTCCTGGTCGGTGAGCCCGGCCGGCGCAGGTCCACCCGAAGCGAGCGCCGCGGCCACCTCGGGCGGCAGCGTCGCCGGCAAGTTGATGTGGATGCCGCGCAATCCTGGAGCCGCCTGGCGTGCCATGGCGCTCGAGATCGGCGTGCCCCAGTCGCCCCCTTGCGCAACGTAGCTGGTGTAGCCGAGCCGCGTCATGAGCTCTGCCCAGGCTCGTGCGATGCGTTCGGGGTCCCAGCCGGTGCCGGTCGGCCTGCCGGAGAAGCCGTAGCCCGGTATCGACGGGATCACGACGTCGAACGCGTCCTCGGCGCTGCCGCCGTGCGCGGTCGGATCCGTGAGCGGACCGATGATCTTGAGCTGCTCGATGACCGATCCCGGCCAGCCGTGCGTGACGATTACCGGCAGCGCGTTTTTGTGACGCGAGCGTACATGGATGAAGTGAATCTCCACCCCGTCGATCGTCGTTTTGAATTGCGGCAGGGCGTTAAGTCTTGCTTCGAGCTTGCGCCAGTCGTAGCCGCTGCCCCAGTACTTCACGAGCTCCTGCAGCTCGGCCAGCCGGGCGCCTTGCGAGCGATCGCCGACGGTCTCCTTGTCGGGCCAGCGGGTGGCAGCGATGCGTCGGCGCAGGTCGTCGAGCACCGCCTGTGGCACCTGGACCTTGAAGGGGCGGACCAAGCGATCGTCTTGCGCTTGGCCGGCAGAGCAAAAAATGCAGAGGCCAAAGGCCGCCAGTGCCACCGCGTACCGCAGTTGGAAAATCATGACCCCTCCTCAGACGCGAAGCGACTTGAAAGCCGTGCGCAACTCCGCCGTGAAGAGCGCCGGCTGCTCCCACGCGGCGAAATGGCCGCCCTTGTCGAGCCTGTTGTAGTGAATGAGCTTCGGATAAGCCCGCTCTGCCCAGCTCCGCGGGGCGGCATAGATCTCGTCCGGGAAGGCGCTCACGGCGACCGGGATCTTGATACCTCTCGGGTCGAAGAAGCCTCCGCTCGAGACTTGCTGGGTGTCCCAGTAGAGGCGCGCCGAAGAGATCGCGGTATTTGTCAGCCAGTAGAGCGTGACGTTGTCGAGCACGTCGTCGCGCGTCAGCCCCTCCGTCTTGCCAGCGAAGACCCGCGCGATCAGCTCCTGGCTGCGCGCGTCGTGGTCGAGCATCCAGGACGCCAGGCCGACCGGTGAATCCGCGATCCCGTATAGCGTCTGCGGGCGGTTGGCCATCTCGTTGGCGTAGCCGAGCCCCTTCTTGTAGAAGAGATCGAGCTGGTTCCAGGCGTTGCGCTCCTCGGCCGTCAGATTGGTGGGCGGCGCCTCGTTGAACGCGAGCGCCTTCGAGATGTTGGCGGGAACCGTGGCCGCCATGTTGGTGTGGATGCCGAGTAAGCCCGGCGGCTGCTGCAGCGCCATCAACTCGGAGACGGCATTTCCCCAGTCGCCGCCCTGCGCTACGAACTTCGTGTAGCCAAGGCGCTCCATCAGCGTGGTCCACGCACGGGCGATGCGAACAGGATTCCACCCGGGCGCGGTCGGCTTTCCCGAGAAGCCGTAACCCGGCAGCGACGGAATCACGACATGGAACGCATCGGCTGCGCTGCCGCCATGCTTCGTGGGATTGGTCAACGGGTCGATGACCTTCAGCTGCTCGATGACCGAGCCGGGCCAGCCGTGCGTGATGATGACCGGCAGCGCGCCCTCGTGCTTCGAGTGCACGTGGATGAAGTGGATGTCGAGCCCGTCGATCTCGGTGATGAAGTTCGGCAGCGCGTTCAGCCTTTCCTCGCACTTGCGCCAGTCGTATTCGGCGGCCCAGTAGCGTGCGAGCGCCTGCATCGTCGCAAGCTGCACGCCCTGCGACGCGTCATTGACCTGCTCGCGCTCCGGCCATTTGGTTTCCTTGATGCGCCGGCGCAGATCGGCGAGTTGGGCGTCGGGAAAATTCACGCGAAAGCGGCGGATCTCTTTGGTGCTGCCATCGGTGGTTGTCATGGTCTGGGCCTAGTTGGTGGATGAGAAAACAAACGGGCTGAGAGAAAGCGCAACGCGCGAGCGCCCGAGAAAGCTGCGTCGAGCCGGCCGCTGCGATTTATTGAGGGTCACGGTTCGGTCCAGGTCGGATGAACGGTGCGCACTGTCGCGCTCGCGTGCAGCGTTTCAACTGCAATGCGGCGTTGATTTGCGACAACGGTCACAAGCAGTGAGTCCGCTGACATGCCACGGCCGTTTCCTGCGCCGAGTCTTTCGCCACTCGGAGGGAACGATGGCCTACCGGCTGACAGTGAATGGCACCGTGCACAGCGTGGACGTGGACGGCGATACGCCGCTCCTATGGGTCCTGCGCGACGTGCTCGGGATGACGGGCACGAAATTCGGCTGCGGCCAGGCCCTGTGCGGCGCTTGCACGGTGCACCTCGAAGGAGCGCCGATACGCTCCTGCATCACGCCGATCGAGAGCGTGGACGGCAAGGCCGTCACCACCATCGAGGCCGTCGGCAAGACGCCGGCCGGCAGCGAAATCCAGAAGGCCTGGCTCGCAGGCGAGGTGCCGCAATGCGGCTATTGCCAGTCGGGACAGATCATGTCCGCGACGGCGCTCCTCGCCACGAATCCGCGCCCGTCCGATGCGGACATCGATCAGGCGATGGCGGGCAACATCTGCCGCTGCGGCACATACGTCCGCATCCGCGAAGGCATCAAGCACGCGGCGCAATCTCTCGCCAAGAGGAAACAGTCATGAATACGTCGCGCCGCCGTTTCCTGCAGTCCGGTGGAGCGCTGGTGATCGCGTTCAATCTGCCCGTTGCCATCGGGCCCGCGATCGCGGCCGATGAGAAGAGCTTCGCGCCCAACGCGTACATTCGCATCGACCCGAATGGCCGGGTGACGATGATCGTCGCCTACGTGGAGATGGGCCAGGGAACCTACACGTCGATCCCGATGCTGATCGCGGAGGAACTCGAGGTGCCGCTCACGTCAGTGCGCGTGGAGCACGCACCGCCGGACGAGCGCTACTACGGCAATCCGTTGCTCGGCGGCATCCAGGCAACGGGGAACTCGAACGCGGTCCGCGGCGCCTGGGAGCCGATGCGCCGCGCGGGCGCCGCGGCGAGAACCATGCTCGTGCAGGCGGCGGCGCAGCGCTGGAGGGTCGATGCGGCGTCGTGCCGCGCAGAGAACGGCGCTGTGATCCATCCGGCGAGCGGGCGGCGGCTCAAATACGGCGCGCTCGTCGCCGACGCAGCGAAGCTGCCGGTGCCAGCCGCCGACAGTCTCAAGCTCAAGCCGCGAGAGCAGTTCAAGTTGATCGGCACGCCGGCAAAGCGGCTCGATATCGCCGGCAAGGTGAACGGCACCGCGCAGTACGGCATCGACGCCAAGGTGCCCGGAATGAAGGTCGCCACGATCGCCATATCACCGGTGATCGGCGGGCGACTGCGCAGCGTGGACGAAGCGCCAGCCAAGGCGGTGCGGGGAGTGCGGCAGATCGTGCGGCTGGATGACGCGGTCGCGGTGGTCGCCGATCACATGGGCGCGGCGAAAAAAGGGCTCGCGGCGCTCAAGATCGAATGGGACGACGGCCCGAACGCGACGCTCAGCACCGCCGACCTCCTGCGCGACATGGAAGCGGCCTCGGGCGCCTCCGGCGCCATCGCGCGTCAGGAGGGCGACGTCGCGAAGGCCCTCGCCGGCGCCGCTACGCGCGCCGAGGCCGTCTACGGGGTGCCGTTCTTCGCGCACGCCACGATGGAGCCGATGAATGCCACGGTGCACGTGCGCAAGGACAGCTGCGAGATATGGACCGGGACGCAGGTCATGACGCGCGTGCAGGCTGCGGCGGCGAAGGTCGCCGGCCTTCCGGTGGACAAGGTGACAGTGCACAACCACCTGCTGGGCGGCGGCTTCGGCCGGCGCCTCGAGGTCGACGGCGTGGTGC
>VBHN01000001.1 GCA_005881155.1 Chloroflexota bacterium
GACGCGCATCAGTGTCCGAAGTCCGGGATTCGGCGAAAAATCGCCGCTGAGGGCGTCGAGATCAAGGCGACGCCGAGTAACGCAGCAAGCAGGTCAGTGACCTGTGAGCGAGTAACACAGGCGACAACGCAGAGATCGGCGTTCTCAGCGAGCGAGCCCGAAGGGTCGGCCGGGCGTCGCCTCGCGGCGACCCAGACATTTGCGTTGAATTTCGGACTCCGGACACTAGGAGGAAGCGGCCGCTTCCTGCTCGCGGAGCACGGCCTCCAGCACCTCGAGGTCCTCCGCCGTGGTGAGCTTGAGATTGGTCGGCTCACCTTCGACCACCGTCACCAGGTGGCCGGCGGCGGCGACCAGCTGCGCGTCGTCGTCCCCGACCAGGCCGGTCTCGTGGGCTTCGAAATGGGCCTTCAGCAGGAGCTGGTAGCTGAACGCCTGGGGGGTCTGCGCGAGCACGATCCGGGAGCGGTCGAGGCTCTCCACCAGCCGCGAGCCCTCGACCCGCTTGACGGCGTCCCGCGGCGGCAGGCCGGGGAAGGCGGCGCCGGACTCGATCGCGGCGCGCAGCACCCGGCGGCAGAGCGCCGCCGAGGCCAGGGGCCGGGCCGCGTCGTGGACCAGCACGTAGTCGGCGCCGGTCAGGCACATCAGGCCCGCCCGGACCGACTGCTGGCGGCTGTCACCCCCGGGGCAGACGGAGACGGGCTTGCGGGGGTTGAGGGCGGCGACCTCGGCGCTGGCGCTGTCGAGGCGCGCCGGCGGGCCCACCACGACGATCCGGGTGACCTCGTCCAGGTTCAGGAAGAGCTCGACGGCGCGGGCCAGGGTGGTCCGACCGTTCAGCTGCACGAGGGCCTTGCTGCCCCGGCCCAGGCGGGTGCCGAGGCCGGCGGCGGCGACGAGGGCGGCGACCTCCAAGCTTCAGGCGTCCTTCCGGGGCCGCCGCGGCAGCGGAGCCGGGGCCGCGGCGCCGTTGGCGGGCGAGGCGAAGATCATCCGGCCCGCCGCCGTCTGCAGGACGGAGGTGACGGTCGCGCTGACCGTCTGGTTCAAGAAGCGGCGGCCGTTCTCGATGACCACCATCGTCCCGTCGTCCAGGTAGCCGACCCCCTGCCCGTGCTCCTTGCCCTCCTTGACCACCGCCACCGACAGCTCCTCGCCGGGGATGGCGATCGGCTTGAGCGCGTTGGTCAGCTCGTTGAGATTCAGCACCGTCACGCCCTCGAGGCGGGCGATCCGGTTCAGGTTGAAGTCGTTGGTGAGGATGGCCAGGTTCGACTTGCGGGCGACCCGGATCAGCTTGGAGTCCACCTCCAGCTCGCCGATCGGATCGTCGTCGCGGAACTCGATGGTCAGCTCGGGCTCCTTCTGGAGCTGGGTCAGCACCTCCAGGCCCCGGCGCCCGCGGTTGCGGCGCACCGCATCGCTGGAGTCGGCGACCTGCTGCAGCTCCTTGAGCACGAAGCGGGGGACGACCAGCGGCATGTCCAGGAAGCCCGTCCGGGCCAGGTCCAGGACGCGGCCGTCGATGATCACCGAGGTGTCCAGCAGCGCCCCCCGGATCCGACGGGCGGCCTGCGGGTCAGGCCGGGAGAGCCCCGCCAGCGCCAGCAGCTCCGTGCGCCGGTTGAGGCCGACGTTGGCGCCGGTCAGGCCGAGCAGGAGCGCGAGGACCGCGCTCAAGGGAACGCCATAGGGGAAGTCGCGGACGAAGTAGCCGATGAGGACCGCGATCAGCAGTCCCACGATGAGACCGAGGAGAGCGGCCACGAGGTCTGGCAGGGGTGTGGTTCGGAGCTGGAGGTTGAGCCTTAGCCAGCCGCCCAACAGGTAGGGCGCGCCCAGGTAGCTGAAGATCAACCCCTCGAGGGTCGTCAGGCTGATGATGACTCCGCTTCCAGGCGGCGGGATGCCCGCCTTCCGGATCAGCGCGTAGCCGAGGATGAAGCCGCCGACCACTCCGAGCACTGTGCCCAGCCCGCGGGCCCAGGCTTCGGAACGCATGGAAATGAACGCCTCCTTATGAGTCCTTGAATCCGCTCGAAAGGCCGGGGACGGAATGTGTAAGAAAGGCCGCGGAGATCGCCTCCGCGAGGTTGCGGACCTCGAACAGCTCGAGGCCGAAATTGCGCCCGGGAGGGGTCCCGGACGGGATGATGGCCCGGGCGAAGCCTCGCCTGGCCGCCTCCTCGAGGCGGCGGTCCAGCTGCGGCACCCGGCGGACCTCCCCGGTCAGGCCCAGCTCACCGACCACGATCGTCTTCCCCGGTAGTGGCGTCTCGCGGTGGTTGCTGAGGATGCTCAGGGCAAGCCCCAGGTCGGCCGCGGTCTCCTCGATCCGGAGGCCGCCGGCCACGTTGACGTATATCTCGGAGCCGCCGAGTGGGGTCCCGGCCCGGTTCTCGACGATCGCGACGATCATGTGAAGGCGGTTGAGGTCGATGCCGTTGGCGCTTCGCCGGGGCATCGGCACGTTGGTCTTGGCGACCAGGCTCTGGAGCTCCACCAAGAGCGGCCTGGTGCCTTCAACCGCTGCCAATACGACTGTACCACTGGTCGTCAAGCTCGAATTCGAGACCAGGCTGGCGCTGGGATCGGCCACCTCCTCCAGCCCCGCACCGCCCATCGCGAAGATCCCGATCTCGTCGGTGGAGCCGAAGCGGTTCTTGGTCGCACGGAGGATCCGGAACTCCTGCTGGCGATCGCCTTCCAGATAGAGGACGGTGTCGACCATGTGCTCGAGGACGCGGGGGCCGGCCAGTGAGCCCTCTTTGGTGACGTGGCCGACCAGGAAGACCGGGATCCCGGTCTCCTTGGCCAGCCGCATCAAGCGGGCGGCGCACTCGCGGACCTGGCTGACGGTGCCGGCCGCGGCCTCCAGGCCCGGGTCGGTCAGGGTCTGGATGGAGTCGACGATGGCCACTCCCGGGGCCGCCTCGCGGATGGCGGCGAGGACGGACTCGAGGTCCGTCTCGGCCAGGACCAGCAGCCGCTCGTGGACGGCGTCCAGGCGGTTGGCGCGGAGCAGCAGCTGTTGGGCGGACTCCTCACCGGAGGCGTAGAGGACCCGGGCCCGGGTGGCGACCTGGCGGGCCAGGTGCATGACCAGCGTCGACTTGCCGACCCCGGGCTCGCCGCCGATCAGGACCAGGCTGCCGGGGACGATCCCGCCGCCCAACACCCGGTTCAGCTCGTTCCACTCCAGGGCCAGGCGGGGGGCGTCGTCGGCCCGCAGCTCGGTGAGGGGGACGGCGCGGCTGGGCTCGGTTTGGGCCGCCGCGGCGCGGCCCCGCTTGGGCTCGACGACCTTGAACTCGCTGAGCGTGTTCCAGGCCTTGCAGTGCGGGCACTGGCCCGCCCAGCGGAGGGACTCGCCGCCGCACTCGGAGCACATGAAGACCGTGCCGGGGCGAGCCACGGCCGTACTTTAGGCGGAGCGGACCCTTTTGCCCCCTCCGGGCGTTAAGCAAGCTGAAAGGGAGCGGCCGGATGTGCGCCCGGACCGGCTCCTGAATTCTCCTGAGCGCGCCGCCCTGTCACTACCCCCGGGGGCGGCGCTGCTGTTTTCCCCGCCCCACTACCCTTTTCGCGTCATGGAGCTCGGGCCGCTGACGCTGGAGGGACGGCAGGTCCGCCTCGAGCCGCTGCGCCCGTCCCACGCCGAGGACCTCGCCCGGGCCGCCGCCGACGAGGTCATCTGGCGCTGGCTGCCGGTCCAGGTGCGCCGGCGCGCCGACCTCGACGGCTGGCTGGCAGAGGCCCAGGCGGCCGAGGCCGCCGGCACCGAATACCCCTTCGCGGTCGTCGACCTCGGCACCGGGAGGGCGGTGGGCAGCACCCGCTATATGGACGTCTCCCGGGAGCACCGGGGCGTGGAGGTGGGCTGGACCTGGTACGGCGTGGCCGCCCAGGGCACCGCCGTCAACCCCGAGTCGAAGCTCCTGCTGCTGCGCCACGCCTTCGAGGACTGGGGCGCCATCCGCCTCTACTTGAAGACGGACTCGCTGAACGAGCGCTCGCGCGCCGCCATCGTCAAGCTGGGCGCGAAGTACGAAGGCGACCTGCGCAACCACCGCATCCGCCCCGACGGCAGCTACCGCCACAGCTCCTACTACTCGATCCTGGATCGCGAGTGGCCGGCCGTGAAGCGAGGCCTGGAGGAGCGGCTGGCCGCCTACTGAGCGGGGCCGGGGTCCAGGACCACACCCTTGGTCGAGGCACGGAGGACCACTTTGCCGGCCTGGTTGGTGCAGACGATCTCGAACTCGAGGTAGGTACGGCCTGGCTGCTTCTCGACCCGGGACACGGTGACCACGCAGTCGATGGTGTCGCCGCTGAAGACCGGCCGGAGGAACTCGAAAAGCATCTCCCGGGCCAGGTAGTTCAGGTCGCCTCCGAGCTTGGTCGGAAGCGTGGCCGTGAGCAGGCCCTGGACCATCAGCCGGCCCTGCGCGTCCGGCTCGACGTGGTGGATGCCGTGGTCGCCGGAGACCTGGCCGAAACGCTCCACGTCCTCGACGGTGAAGGTGCGCGACCAGCGGACCTGGTCGCCGACCCGGAGCGGCTCGCTCACCGCTGCAAAGCTGGTTTTGCCGCCTCGAAGAGCGCCGACGGCGAGTAGGGCAGGTCGGTCAGCGTCACGCCGAGCGGGGCCAGGGCGTCGGCGACCGCGTTGGCGACGGCGGCGAAGGCGCCGATGGTGCCACCCTCGCCCACCCCCTTCGAGCCGAGCACGGTCTTCGGGCTCGGCGACTCGAGGTGCTCGAGCGTCAGCGACTCAGGCATGTCCGTCGCGAGCGGCACGAGGTAGTCGAGCAGGGTCGAGGTCAGCACCTGTCCGTCCGGGCTGTAAACGATCTCTTCGAGCAGGACTCCGCCCATGCCCATCGCGATCCCGCCCCGGACCTGGCCCTCGACCGCCGCCTGGTTGACCACCGTCCCGCAGTCCTCGACCGCGTGGTAAAGGGTCAGCCGGGGAACCAGCCCGACCGGATCGACCTCGACCACCGCCAGGTGGGCGCCGCTCGGGAAGACCTGCCGGGGGTCGACCACCCTGGTGACTTCGAGGCCGGGCGCGAGGTCCTTCTCCGCCAGCTCGCGGAGGGCCTCGACCAGGCTGCTGAACCCGCCCACCGCGCCGCGGCTGACGAAGGTGCCGCTGCCGGGCGGGCAGAGGTCGGTGTCGCCCTCGACCACGTCGACCAGCCCGGGGTCGACGCCCAGCTCACGGGCTGCCAGCAGCCGGAAGGTCTCGGGGTGGCCCTGACCCGCCTCGGCGCCGCTGGTAAAGATCTCGACCCGGCCCTCCGCGGTCACCCTGACGCGGGCGCTGTCATGGCCGGGGATGGCGCTGATCCCGCGCTCCCGGTACTCGCTGGAGCCGGTCCCGCTGTGCTCGTTGAAGAGCCCGAGGCCGATGCCGACCAGCTTGCCCGCGGCGCGGTCGGTGGACTGCCGCTCGCGCAGTGCGGCGTAGCCCGCGCCTGCCTCGAGGCGGTCCAGCAGACCCCGGTAGTCGCCGGAGTCGAGGTCGCGGTCCGCCGGCGTGCGGTGGGGGAAGCCGGCCACCACGTTCCGGCGTCGCAGCTCGAGCGGGTCGATCGCGAGCTCGGCCGCGACCACGTCCAGCATCCGCTCGGTCGCGTA
>VBHN01000002.1 GCA_005881155.1 Chloroflexota bacterium
CTGGAGGAGAAGCTGGGCCTGCTGCACGTGCTCGAGGTCGACGACGGCATCGTGCTCAAGTTCACTCCCCAGGTCGATCAGCTGACGGCCGAGGAGTTCATGGCCGGCGTCGGCAAGGCGATGAACGTGCGCCGGGTGGTCTGCGGCCCGGACTTCGTGTTCGGCAACCAGCGCCGCGGGAACCCGGACTGGCTGCGGGAGCACGGCTTCGAGGTCGAGGTCATCCCGCCCTTCCTGCTGGACGGTGTCGAGCTGCACTCCTCGGAGATCCGCCGCCTCCTGGGCGAGGGCGACATCCCCGCCGCCAACCGCCTGCTCGGGCGGCCCTTCGTCCTCCGCGGCACCGTCGAGCACGGCGCCGAGGTGGGGAGGGGGCTGGGCTTCCCGACCGCCAACCTGGCCTTGCAGCTCAACAAGCTGGTGCCGGCTGTGGGAATCTACGCGGTCCGAGTCAAGAGCAGCTTCGGGCGCCACCTGGGCGCGCTCAGCATCGGCTACCGGCCCACCTTCGGCGGCGACCGGCTCGGGATCGAGGTCTTCCTCATCGACTTCGACGGCGACCTCTACGGGGCCCAGCTGGAGGTCTCCTTCGTGGCCCGGCTCCGCGACGAGGAGATGTACGAGAGCGCGGCAGAGCTGGCGGAGGCCATCGCCCGCGACGTCGAAGCGACCCGGAGGCTGCTCGGCCGATGACGGCGGTCGTGGTCGTCGGCGGAGGCCTGGCGGGCGTCTGGGCGGCGATCACCGCGGCCCGGGCGGGCGCCGAGGTGACCCTGGTCAGCCGCGCGCCCGGGGCGACCGCCCTCTACGCCGGGGCGATCGAGATCGCGCCCGACCTGGAGGCGGTCCTGGCCAACGAGCCTTATCACCCCTTCACCCGCCTCTACCGCGACCACCTGCAGCTGGCCGCCGACCTCGAGGAGGTCGCCTCCTCCTTCGCGGCGGAGCTGAAGCGGGCCGGCCTGCCGGTCAGCGGCGAAGCACGCAGCCGCGGCCGCTATGCCGACCTCCACGGTTTCCCTCGAGCCGCGGCTCGGCGGGCTGCGCGGCCGGCGGGTGGCGGTGGCGTCGGTGGAGGGAGTCGGGGACTACGACGCGGAGAGCACGGCCGCGGCCCTCGCCGAGCAGGGCGTCAAGGCCTCCGCGGTCCGGGCGCCGATGAAGGACCTCCCGCCCGAAGCCGCCCTCGGCGACCTCTTCGGCCGGCCGGCTCCCACCGTTCGCACGACCGCCGACCTGGTCGCCTTCCCCCCTGGCTTCGTGAAGCTGCCCAAGGACGGCTTCGAGCTCCTTGCCGCGGCGCCCTCGCCCCACGGCTGGCGGCTCCAGAAGGCGCTCGAGAAGATGCTGCGCGCCGCCCAGGTAAACGTCGTGGGCGCGGAGGTGACGGACTTTCGCCGCGAGAGCGACCGGCTGCAGGCGGCGCTGACGGCCGCCGGCGAGCTGGCCGCCGACTCCTTCGTCCTGGCCAGCGGGCGCTTCATCGGTGGCGGCCTGGTCAAGTCGCGGCTGGTCCGGGAGCCGCTCCTCGACCTCGCCGTCTACTACCAGGGCGAGACCATCGAGGCGGCCTATCCGCGCCTCCGCCACCTGGAGTACCTGGACCCGGCGCCGGCCTTCCGAACCGGTCTCCTGACCGACAGGGAGCTGCGCCCGGTCGACGCCGCGGGCGCCCCGGCCTTCGCCAACCTGCGGGCGGCCGGCTCGGTGCTGGGCGGCTACGACTATGCCGGCGGCGGCTGCGGCTTCGGCCTCCCGCTCCTGACGGGCCGGCTGGCCGGCCGGCTGGCTGCGGGGATGGAGGGGGGTTGACCACGCGCAGGCCTTGCCGAGCACGGTCGACAGGGGGGACGTCCCCCCTGTGAGGGACACCTGGCCGCTCGGCGTGATGCGCGGCCGGGGCGGTCGGGCGGAGGCCAACGTCCGGGTCAGCCCGAGCACCTACCAGGAGGTCTCCGACCTGCTCAGCCGCGCGGACGGCTCGCGACGCATCGTCCCGATCGGCGGCCGGTCGGCGGTGACGGGCGCGGTCGAGCTTGCCCCCGGCGACCTCGCGCTGGACCTGACCCGCCTCGACCAGGTGCTCGAGATCGACGAGCACAACCTGACCGCCCGTGTCCAGGCCGGAGTCAACGGCTGGAAGCTTGAGCAGGAGCTGAACGCCCGCGGACTGACCCTCGGCCACTACCCGAGCTCGCTGCCGGTGGCGACCATCGGCGGGCTCGTCTCGACCCGCTCCTCGGGCCAGGAGTCGACGCTCTACGGCAACATCGAGGACCTGGTGATGGGCCTGACGGTCTGCCTGGCGGACGGCACCGTCGCGGAGGCCCGGCCGGGACCGCGCTCGGCGATCGGGCCCGCCCTCCACGAGCTCTTCATCGGCGCCGAGGGCGGCCTGGGAGTGGTCCTGGAGGCGGTGCTGCGGATCTCCCGCCTGCCGGCCGAGACACTCGGGCGGGGTTGGGACTTCGCCACCCTGGAGGCCGGCCTGGAGGCGATGCGGGAGATCGTCCAGCGCGGCCTCCGGCCGCTGGTGATGCGGCTCTACGACCGCGAGGACACCGCTTTCCAGCAGTCCGCGGCGGACGGCTGCCTCCTCGTCGCCGGTGTGGCGGGCGAGCCCGCCCTCGCGGCTGCCGGAGCCGGTGTGGTCGAGTCGGTTTGCGGCGCCGGCGGCGCCAAAGACCTCGGCGAAGAGCCCTTCCTCCGCTGGCGTGAGCGCCGCTTCCACCTCTCCCGCGAGCGCCTGCTGGACTCGCTGCGGGCGCCCGGCTCCTTCGTCGACACGATCGAGGTGGCGGCGGCCTGGGACCGCCTGCCACCCCTCCATGCCCAGGTCAAACCGGTGCTTGCTGCCGAAGGGATCGGGCTCTGCCACTTCAGCCACGCCTACCCGCAGGGCTGCTGCGCATACTTCACCTTCGCCGGCTCGGCCGCCACCGAGGAGGAGGCCGAAGCCGCCTATCAACGGTGCTGGGCGGGCGCCATGCAGGCCTGCCTGGAGCTGGGCGCGACGATCGGTCATCACCATGGTGTCGGACAGGTCCGGGCGCCCTGGGTCCGCGACGAGATGGGGGAGTGGTGGCAGGTATGGGAAAGGGTGCGGTCAAGCCTCGATCCGAAGGACGTCATGAACCCGAACGCGGTCGGAGGAACGCAACCACGCCCAGCGAAATCCTCCTGATCGTCAACCCGGCCGCAGGCGCGGGGCGGGTCCTGCGGGAGTGGCCGCGCCTGGCCGCCGAGATCCGCGGCGAGGGGATCGAGTTCGAGGAGACCTTCACCTCCAGGCCTGGCGAGGCCACCGAGATCGCCCGCAAGGCAGTCAAGGCCGGTCGGCCGGTGGTGGCAGCGGTGGGCGGGGACGGCATCCTCTACGAGGTCGTGAACGGCTTCTTCGAGGGCGGCGAGCCGCTCCCGACCAGGTCCAGCCTGGGGCTGATCCCGTTCGGGACCGGCAGCGACACCCGCCGCAGCTTCGGCATCCCCGACGGCCTGCCCGCGGCCCGGGTCCTGGTCGAGGGCCGGGCGCGCGCTCTAGATGCAGGCCGGGTGACCGTCGGCGGCCGCGTGCTGCACTTCCTCAACGTGGCCGAGGCGGGGATCGGCGCCGACGTCTCGGACCGCGTCAACCGCGCGCCCAAGACCTTCGGCGGCCGGGCAAGCTTCCTGATCGGGACCCTGCAGGGGCTGGCTGCCTGGAAGCACAAGCCCATGAAGGTCGTCATCGACGGCAGGGAGACGCGCGAGCTGGTGGCTCAGGCGGTCACCGTCGCCAACTGCCAGTACTACGGCAGCGGCATGCGGGTGGCGCCGCGGGCGATCCCCGACGACGGACTCTTCGACGTGCTCATCTCCGGCGCCTTTGGGAAGCTGGAGGGGCTGAGCGGCCTCCGCAAGATCTACGCGGGGGCGCACCTCGACGACCCGAAGCTGGCCTCCAAGCTCGAGTTCTTCCGTGCCACCCGCGTCGAGGTGAGCTCGCCGGTCCCGGTGCTGGTCCAGCTCGACGGCGAGGTGGTCGGTGAGCTGCCGGCGCTGTTCGAGCTGCTCCCCAAGGCGCTCCGCTTCCTAACGCCGGCGTGAAGGGGGTGATCGCAACCTCCCACCGCCTGGCCTCGGAGGCGGGCGCGGAGATGCTGCGCGACGGCGGCAACGCGATCGACGCAGCGATCGCCGCCAACGCCGTCCTCTGCGTCGTCTACCCGCACATGACCTCGATCGGCGGCGACCTCTTCGCGTTGGTCTGGCCGGCCGGGGAGGTGGAGCCGGTCGGGCTGGAGGGCGCCGGGCGTTCGGGGACGGGGGCGACCGTTGAGGCCATGCGCGAGCGGGGCTTCGATCGGATGCCGGAGCGCGGCGCCACGACCGTCACCGTGCCGGGCACCGTGCAGGCCTGGGGCCGGCTCCTCGAACGCTATGGCAGCGTCGGCCTGGGCCGCGCGCTGGCGCCCGCCGCCGCCGCGGCGCGGGACGGTTTCCTGGTCGGCGAGAACCTGTCCGCTGCCCTGCACACCCACTTCGACTGGCTGGCCAAGGAGAGCGAGACGGCCCGCGTGCTGCCCCCGCTCAAAGCGGGCATGAAGCTCCGCCAGCCGGAGCTGGCGACGACGCTGGAGACGATCGGTCGCAGCGGCTTCGGCAACTTCTACTTCGGCGAGCTGGGCCGGGCCATCGCCGCCGCCGTCAAATCCCGGGGCGGGTTCCTGACCGCCGCCGACCTGGCCGCACACCGGGGGAACTGGACGCAGCCGCTGTCCATGCCCTACCGCGACCTCACCGTCTACGAGCTCCCGCCGCCGACCCAGGGCCTGGTGGCGATGTCGATGCTGGCGCGGGTTTCCGCGCTGCCGTCGGAGTCACTCGTCCCGGGCGCCGGGCTGGCTCGCCGGATGGTCTCGCTGCGGGACGCGACCTACGCCCTGCGTTCGCGATACCTCACCGACCCGGACTTCGCCACCGTCCCGGTCGAGCCCTTTCTCGACCCCGCGGCGGTGGCCGGCCAGGCATCCGAGCGCCTGCCCGACGGTGACACCGTCTACCTCTGCGCCGCCGACGAGGAGGGCAACCTGGTCTCGCTGATCCAGAGCCTCGCCTTCGACTTCGGGTCGGGAATCGTCGTCGAAGGCACGGGGATCCTGCTCCAGAACCGGGGCTGCTACTTCAGCCTCGACCCGGCCCACGTCAACCGGCTGGAACCGCGCAAGCGCACCATGCACACGCTGATCCCGGCCCTCGCCGCCAAGGGCGGCCGGCCCTACGCGGCCTTCGGCACCATGGCCGGGGAAGGCCAGCCACAGATCCAGGTCCAGGTGGCGATGAACCTCTTCGACCAGGGGCTCGACCCCGCCCAGGCGGTGGCGGCGCCCCGGGTGCGGGTGGCGCCGGGCGGTGCGCCGCTCTGGGTGGAGGCGGACTACCCGGACGCGCTGGAGCTGTCGCGCTCCGACCTGGTGGTGGAGCTGCTGCCGCCGCGGGACCAGCGGATGGGCCACGCCCAGGCGCTGCTGGTGGACGGCCCGGGCGCCTGGCGGGCGGGGGCGGACCCGCGGAGCGACGGCTCGGTGGAGTTCAGCGCCTAGCTCGCCCACCCCGAGAGGGCCGCTGGTGCTTGCCTCGAAGACGCGGGACCTAGCGTGATAGGTAGGACTCGATCTGGTCAGCGGCCCGCGCGTCGCCCGGCTCGCCGCGCTCCCGCAACCGCTCGGCCACTCCGCGCTTGACCTCGGGCGTGGCGGCCGGGCCGACCTTGAACTTGGCGTGGGTCTCCCGGACCGCCAGGCGCGCTGTCCCCAGCATCCTCAGCCGGGGCCCGTAGTGCTCGCCGACCGCCACCGGCTCGTAGGAACGACCCGGCTCGTGGTGGGCGAGGAGGCGGGAGAGCGCGCCGGCGACATCGGCCGGATCGGTCGAGATGAACACCACCTCGCACTCGAAGGCCGCCGCGCGGAAGTGCAGCGTCGCCCGCCCCGCGTCGACCGGGTCCACGAAATCGTGGGGCGTGAAGGCCAGGAAGTCGCTGACCAGGAAGGTGCAGCGCGGGTTCTCCCGGAGGGCGGCGAAGGTCGGGTCCGCCTGGACGAAATGGAGCTCGATCTCGGCGCCGGTCTTCACGTAGGGCAGGATCGAGACCTGCGGGAATCCGCCCGGCGGGCAGGCGATCACGGTCCCGTGGAGCATCGAGCTCACGAACTCCTCGACCTGGTCGGGCGGTGTCGGGTACTTCGGAGAGCGGTACATTGCGCCAATTCTGGTGGACTCGAAGCGCGAACCCGATTGGACCTTTCGGCTGACCTCCGGCGTGGCCGCCCGGCTGATCCCACTCTCGCTGCTGCTTTTCGTGGCGGCGGTGGCCGGCTACGGCGCCCTGCTGCCGAAGCAGGCACCCCTCCCATCGCTGTTCACGATCGTCCTGGTCGTCGTCGCGGTCCTCCTCCTCCACGAGGCGCTGCACGGGCTGGGCTTCGTGGTCTACGGCGGGCGGCCGAAGTTCGGGTTCATGGTCCGGGGTGGGGTGCCCTACGCCTACGCGACCTGCCCGGGTCGCCTCTTCAGCAAGCGGCAGTACTGCGTCATCGGCGCCCTTCCGCTGGTCGTGATCAGCCTGGCCAGCTTTGCGCTGCTGCCGATCCCACAGGCGGCCGTGGACGGGCTGGTCGCCTTCGGCTTCAACACGGCCAGCGCAGTCGGGGACCTCTGCCTGCCGGAGGGCCACCGTGGCGAAAGGCCCCACGGGCTCGATCCCCGCGGCTTCGAGTGGGTGGTCGTCTGGCTGGTCGCCACCCTGCTCTCCTTCGGCGCCGTCTCCGTCGCCGAGCTGGAGCTGACGATCCGCCTCAACGGCGGGGCCGGCGGCAGGCTCATGCTGGGGCCCGTCCAGCTCGCGGAAGCCGGCCACACCGGCGGCCGGCTCCACGGCGGCTTCGAGATCGTTCCCGCGCTGCTGATCGCGGGCCTGGTCGGCATCGGTCTGACCGCGGCCTGGAGGGCGATCGGGGCCTGGAGACGCCGATCGGTATAATTTGCGGTTGATTTGGCAGTCGAGCAAGAAGTAAAGGGAAGCTTGGTCGCGGAGCACCGGCTCCACGACACGGATACGGGTTCACCAGAGGTCCAGGTGGCGATCTTCTCCAAGAGGATCAACCAGCTCACCGAGCACCTGAAGGTCAACCCCAAGGATCACCACTCCCGCCGTGGGCTCCTCCTACTGGTTGGCAAGCGCCGCCGGCTGCTGAACTACCTGAGCCGCAACGACGTCGAGCGCTATCGCTCGCTGATCGGGAAGCTCGGGATTCGGAGATAGGTTCAGAAGCCGGAACTCGTCGCAGAGCCGGGGTCGAGCCCCTGGCAGCTCTCTACCAAGCGCAAGGCGCTAGCAGGAAGCCGCCGGAGACTTGGCTCCGCCACGACCTGAACTCCGTGCTTCTGGTTTGCAGTTCAGAAGTAAGAGAGGTATTCGCGTGGCGATAGTCACCAAGTCAAGAGATTTCGAAGGCCGGCACATCTCGATCGAGACCGGCCGGGTGGCCGAGCAGGCCAACGGCGCCGTCATCATCCGGCAGGGCGACAGCATCGTCCTCAGCACCTGCGTCATGTCGGCGCCGCGGGAGGGCATCGACTTCTTCCCGCTCACCTGCGACTACGAGGAGAAGATGTACGCCGCGGGCAAGATCCCGGGCGGCTTCATCCGCCGCGAGGGCCGGCCCACCGAGAGCGCCATCCTCGCCAGCCGCCTGACCGACCGGCCCCTCCGGCCGCTCTTCCCGGACGGCTTCAAGCAGGACATCTCGGTGGTCGGAACCGTGCTCAGCGTGGACCAGGAGAGCGACCCCGTCATCCTCGCCATCAACGGCGCCTCGGCTGCGCTGACGATCTCCGACATCCCCTTCCAGGGGCCGGTCGGCGCCGTCCGGGTCGGCTACCTGGATGGCCGGCTGGTGCTGAACCCGGCGCTGTCGAAGATGGAGGAGTCGGAGCTGGACCTCGTGGTTGCCGGCACCTCCGAGGCGATCCTGATGGTCGAGGCCGGAGCCAAGGGCGTCAGCGAGCAGCTGGTGGTCGATGCCCTGGCGCTCGCCCACGAGCGGATCAAGGAGCTCTGCGCGCTTCAGAACGAGCTGCGGGAGGCGGCCGGCCGCGGCAAGCTGGAGTTCACCTCCCCGAGCTACCCCGAGGAAATCAGCGGCGCGGTCTCCGAGTACCTCGCGTCTCGGCTCGACGCCGCCGCCTACGAGCCGGACAAGAAGCTCCGTGAGACCAGGGTCGCCGAGCTCCGCGGCCAGCTCCTGGCCGACCTCGGCGAGCGCTTCCCGGAGCAGGTCGACATCCTCAAGATCCTCT
>VBHN01000086.1:0-211 GCA_005881155.1 Chloroflexota bacterium
GTGCTGGGAACGCTGGCGGCGGCGGTCATCCTCGGCCTGCTCAGCAACACCGGGCCTCGCTCGGGCAGCCCGCAGATCGTCTTCACGCGCGGCATTTTCGGGCTCCGCGGCTCCTACCTGGGCGCCGCCCTCACTCTCTTCCTGGCGGTCGGCTGGTTCGCGGTCGACTGCGTCATCGCCGCGCAGGCCGGCGCTCAGCTGGTCGGAGGCG
>VBHN01000086.1:253-22790 GCA_005881155.1 Chloroflexota bacterium
CCGTCGCCGTCTACGGCCACCAGACGATCAAGGTCCTGGAGGCGTACGGCGCGGTCGCCTTCGCCGTGCTCTCGGCGACCCTCTTCCTGGCCCTGGCGCCGCAGTTCCACTGGACCCAGGGGCCCACCGCCGCCGGGGCCGACTACCCGGGCGCCATCGTGCTCGGCTTCATGACCTGCTTCGCGCTGGTCGCGTCCTGGTATCCCTTCGCCAGCGACTACTCGCGCTACCTCCCGGCCGGGAGCCCGGTCCGAGCCGTCACCTGGTGGCCGATCTTCGGCGTCGTGCTTCCGATGGCGCTGCTCGGGCTCTTCGGGCTGCTCCTCCCGACCATCGACGCCAAGCTCGCCGGCAGCCAGGGCGTGCTCGCGGTGATCAGCGCCCACGCGCCCGTGTGGGTCGCGGCGCCGTTTTTCATCTTCGTGGTGGTCGGCGAGATCTGGGCGAACTACCTCGACGTGTACACGGCCGGGCTGGTCACGCTGGCGATGGGCATCCGGCTTCAGCGCTGGCAGACCGCGCTGGGCTGCGGGCTCCTCGGCACCGCGCTCGCCGCTTACGCGGTCCTGGTCAGCGACTTCCACCTCGCCTACGAGGACTTCTTGATCCTGACCTACCTCTGGGCACCCGCCTGGGCCGCGGTGGTGCTGCTGAGCTTCTTCGTGTTCGAGGGCCGGGCCCGGCCGGCGGCAGCGGTGGTGGCCTGGCTGGCGGGGACGCTGGCAAGCCTTGTCTTCGTCAACTACGACAACCTCTTCAGCAACCTGGTCAGCAAGCCCAGCTTCTTCAACGACAGGTTGATCGGCGGCCTGCACGGGGCCGACCTGAGCGGGCTGGTCAGCATCGCGGTCGCGGCGCTCGTCTACCTCGGACTGCGCCGGCTGCGGACCGCGTGAAGCTCCCGGTCGCGCTGACCATCGCGGGCTCCGACTCCGGGGGTGGAGCCGGCATCCAGGCCGACCTCAAGACCTTCGCCGCGCTGGGAGTCCACGGCACCTCGGCGATCACGGCCATCACCGCCCAGAACACCCTCGGCGTCACTGAGATCCTGGCGCTGCCCGTCGCGCTGGTCCGGGCGCAGATCGACGCCGTCGTCTCGGACCTCGGCGCGGACGCCGCCAAGACCGGCATGCTGGCCAGCGCCCAGATCATCGAGGTCGTCGCCGGTGCGATCGAGGAGTTGGGAATAGCGCTGCTGGTGGTCGACCCGGTGATGGTCGCCAAGGGTGGGGCCAGGCTCCTCCACGAGGAGGCGGTGACCGCCCTCCGCTCGCGATTGCTGCCGCTCGCTGCTGTCGCGACGCCGAACCTGCCCGAGGCCCAGGTCCTGCTCGGCCGCCCCATCCGAACCCCCGAGGAGCGGAGGCAGGCGGCGAGGGACATCTTCGAGCTGGGGGCGCGGGCCGTCGTCGTCAAAGGGGGCCACGCCGACGAGGAGCTGGCCATCGACGCCTACTTCGACGGCGAGCGAGAGGAGGAGCTGGTCGCACCGCGAACCCCGACCCGCAACACCCACGGCAGCGGCTGCGTCTTCTCCGCCGCCATCGCAGCCGGCCTGGCCAGGGGAAAGGACCCCTTCTCTGCCGTCCGCGACGCCAAGGAGTTCATCACCGGCGCCATCCACCATTCACTCGAGATCGGCAGAGGCCACGGGCCCGTGAACCCGATGTATAGGCTTGGCGAGTGAGCCGGTTCCACTTCTCACCGCGGCCGAACCGTGCTGCCGAGATCAACTGGCGGGAGTGGAACGCAGAGGCCTTCGAGCAGGCCGAGGCCGGAGATCGCCCGATCCTGCTCAGCATCTCCGCCGTCTGGTGCCACTGGTGCCACGTGATGGACGAGACGACCTATTCCGATCAGGGTGTCATCGACCTCATCAACCGCGACTACCTGCCGATCCGGGTCGACAACGACCTCCGGCCGGACATCAACAGCCGCTACAACATGGGCGGCTGGCCGAGCACGGTCTTCCTGACGCCTCGGGGCGACATCCTGACCGGCGCCACCTACCTGCCTCCCGAGCAGATGCAGGGTGCGCTGAAGCGTGTCGGCAGCTTCTACCGGGGAAACAAGCCGCAGGTGGTGGCCCAGGTGCTGGAGAACCGCAAGCGCTCGCGCTCAGCGATCGCCTCCAGCGCGGGCTCGCTCGAGCCGCCACTGGTGGACGCCGTCCTCGCCGCCTGTGAGAACGCCTACGACGCGAGCTACGGAGGCTTCGGCGGCTCGCCCAAGTTCCCGCAGACCGAAGCGGTCGCTTTCCTGGCCGAGCAGTCCGTCCTCCGCTCCCGTCCGGAGCTGCTGGAGATGGCGCGCTTCACGCTTGAGCAGATGGCCGGGGGCGGCACCTACGACCACGTTGAAGGCGGCTTCTTCCGCTACTCGACGACGCAGGACTGGAGCGTTCCGCACTTCGAGAAGATGCTCGAGGACCACGCCGGACTCGTCACCGGGCTGGCCCTGGCCGGGGAGGGCGAGATCCTGGACTCTGCCACGGGCTACCTCGAGCGGGTCCTCCGCGACCCCGAGTCGGGTCTCTACGCCGGCAGCCAGGACGCGGACGAGCACTACTACGCGCTGGACGAGGTGGGCCGGCGGGGCCTGGAGCCGCCCTATGTCGACCGCCGTGTCTACTCGAACTGGAACTGCATGCTGGCCGTGGCCTACCTGGAGGCCGACGCCCGGTTAGGCCGGCCAGGGCTGCGCGCGAGCGCGCTCACCTTGCTCGAGCGGCTCTTCGCCGACCGCTTCTCGATCGACGGGGGCATGGCCCACACCGAGGACGTCCGCGACCAGCTCGCCGACCAGGCCTGGGCGCTGCTGGCAGCGGTCAGGGCGTTCCAGGCGGGCGCCG
This sequence comes from Chloroflexota bacterium, assembly GCA_005881155.1. GTDB lineage: Bacteria > Chloroflexota > Dormibacteria > Dormibacterales > Dormibacteraceae > CF-105. Next base: position 3,105 of record VBHN01000086.1, read on the forward strand.
GCGAGGGCTGGCTGCAGGTGGCAGAGCAGGTGGGGGCTCGACTCGAGGCGGGCTATGCCGATCCCGAGCTGGGCGGCTACTTCGACCGCGCCGCGGGCGACGGGCTGGGGCGCCTCGAGGAGCGGCTGAAGCCGATCGGGGAGAACGCCCTGGTCGCGGCCGGGCTCTTCGAGCTTCACACCCTGGCGGGAGGCCCCCACCTCGACCGAGGCCGGAGGGCGCTGGAGTCGGTGGCGCAGCTGCCGGCCCGCTACGGCCTGATGGCGGCCGGCTGGGCACGGGCCTACGACCGCTACCTGCATGACGCCGTCAAGGTGACCACGGGGGAAGCGGAGCTTGCCCGGGCAGCCCTGGCGATCAATCCCTATGCGGTCATCGAGCCGGGCCCACCCGGGCGAGCGATCGTCTGCCTCGGGACGCTCTGCCTGGCGCCGGTCAGCGATGTCGAGAGCCTGAGCAGGGCATTGAACAGCCGCCCGCTGGTGCAGGACATCAAGCTCCCTCAGGTCTAAGAGCTACTTCGCCCGCATCCGGTTGTTCTTTGGGTTGTGCTCCACCTCGGCCAGCCCCAGCTTCTCGAGCAGGGGCGGCATGTACATCCCGAACCGGCCCCGGTAACCCTTGCGGAGCCCGTACCAGCCCCCGACGGGATTGTCGGCGGAGCGCCCCCAAGCCTCCACCGTCCCCTCCGCGGCCGGCTTCTGCTCGTCGGCGCTGCCCAGCGGCACCCAGCCCCCGTGCTTCTTCAACATCGCGTGGAGGTCGTCGATCGCGCGCAAGTCGTAGCGGAGCTGGGTGCTTCCCACCTGGCAGACGATCGCCGGCGGGTCGGCCTGCTCATCGCGATACATCAGGTAGTCGGAGGTCCCACTCGGCGTCTTCAGCTGCCACGGGTTCTCTTTGGTTCCTTCAACCACTTCCAGATCCCTCCTCAGAAGTCCAGGGCGACGGTGACGCTCTTGCGGTGCGTGAAGTCGTCGAGCGCGCCCTCCAGGGAGAACTCGCGCCCGATCCCACTCTGCTTGATACCGCCATAGGACATCCCGGGCAGCTGGCCGAGGCCGCGGTTGACCTGCACCCAGCCCGACTCGATGGCGTGGGCCGTGCGCAGCGCCTTGGAGATGTCGCGGCACCAGACGTAGGCCGCCAGTCCGTAGTGGCTGTCGTTCGCCATCCGAAGCACGTCCTCCTCCTCCGTCCAGGGGATGGCGACCAGCACGGGCCCGAAGATCTCCTCGCGCGCGATCCTCCAGCCGTTGTCGGCCTGGGTGAAGACCGTTGGCTTGACGAAATAACCGCCGGCCAGCGGGCCCTCCTTCTCGGGCGGTCCGCCGATCAGCGCCGTGGCCCCGGTCTTCAGCCCATCCTCGATGTACGAGCAGACCCGGTCGAACTGCTTGCGGTTGATGATCGCGCCCATGTCGGTCGCCTCGTCCAGGGGGTCGCCGACCTTCATCTGGGCCAGCTTGCCGGTCAGCCGGTCGAGGAAGGAATCGAAGATCGCCGCGTGCAGGAAGAGCCGCGAGCCGGCCGTGCAAGACTGGCCCTGGCGGGTGAACCGCATGCCGCTGATCACGCCCTCGGCGACCTTGTCGCTGTCCGAGTCCGGGAAGACGATGGCGGGCGACTTGCCGCCCAGCTCGAGCGAGATGGGTACGATCCGGCTCCCGGCGACGCTCATCACCCTTTTGCCGACCTCGGTCGAGCCGGTGAAGGAGAGCTTGCCCACCAGCGGGTGGCGGGCGAGCGCCGCCCCTGCCTCCTCGCCGTAGCCGGTGACGACGTTGAGGACTCCGGCGGGCAGGTGCTTGCTGCAGGCGGTCGCGATCCGCAGCACGCCCAGGGGCGCGTCCTCGGCCGCCTTCAGCACCAGCGTGTTGCCGGTGATCAGGGACATCGCGATCTTCAGCGAGGCGAGCAGGATCGGCGAGTTCCAGGGGATGATCGCGCCAACCACACCGATCGGCTCTCGCAGGTTGTAGTTGAGGAGGTTGTCGCCCAGCGGGATGGTCTCGCCCTTCAGCTCGGATGCCAGGCCGCCGAAGTACCGGAAGACATCGGCGCTGCCAAGGGCCTCCGGCCGCGACTGGGTGCGGATGGCGTTGCCGGTCTCGGCCGCGACGGTGCGGGCCAGCTCCTCGACGTCCGCCTGCAGCTCCTCCGCGATGCGCGAGACGAGCTTGCCGCGCTCGCGGGGAGGGGTCCGGCGCCAGGCCGGGAACGCGTCCCGCGCGGCGCGAACCGCGCGGTCGACGTCCTTGGCGCCGCCCCGCGGCACCACTCCAAGGACCGTCCGCTGGGCGGGGTTCTCGATCTCGATCGTCCGCCCGTCGGCGCTCTCCACCCACTCCCCGCCGATCAGCATCCTCCCGACCGTGCGCTCGACCTCGACCGCCATTCCGCTATGCCTCCTCCGCCACCTTGTTGGGCAGCAACCGCATGCCTGCGAGCCTCTCGAAGTAGTTGATGATCGCGCTGTAGTCGCGGGGCCCGTAGCCCTCACCCTTGGCCATCCGCAGCGTCTGCGCAGCCGTCGCCGCCAGCGGCGTCGAAAGTCCCTGCTCCTCCGCCGAGCGCATGAACAGCCAGACGTCCTTGTGCATCAGCTCCAGCGCGAAGCGGGTGCCCTCGTCGCCCGCGAAGACGGTGGCCGGCAGGTGGTTGCTGAGCACCCAGCTGCCGCCGGTGCCCGCGGTCAGCACGCCGGCCAGCACGCGCAGGTCGACGCCCGCCTTGACGCCGGTCACCAGCACCTCGCCCAGGGCCTGCATGTTGATCGCCGCCAGCATGTTGTTGCAGAGCTTGGCGACCTGGCCGCTGCCGGGACCGCCGACGTGGATGATCTCGCTGCCCAGCACCGAGAGGACCGGCCGGGCGGCTTCCAGGACCTCCGCGTCGCCGCCGACCATGATCAAGAGGGTCCCCTGCTCGGCGCCGGCCACGCCCCGGCTGACCGGGGCGTCCAGAAAGTTGACGCCGGCCGCGCGGCAGGCCGCTTCCACCCTCTGCGCCGTGCCGGGGTCGGCCGTGCTCATGTCGATGACCGTGGTGCCCGGCTGCGCGGTTTGGAGGACGCCGTCCTCGCCGGCGATGACCGCTTCCACGATGGCCGGGGTGGGCAGGCTCAGGATCACCAGCTCGGCGTCGCGGGCCGCTTCCGCCGGCGAGCCGGCGGCGAGCGCTCCCTCAGCGACGAGCGCCTCGACCAGCTGACGGTCGGTGTCGTGGACGACCAGCCGATGGCCGGCGGCGAGCAGCCGGCGGCTCATCCGGCCGCCCATCTTGCCGGCGCCGATGAAAGCGAGCCGCGATCCCATCTCCTCCCGATGTGTTACCACATCCGCTTACATGGCCGACCACGCCGGCACGTCCCGGGCAAATGAGAGCCGCCGGCATTTTCGGAAGCGGGTCCGCAAGGCGCTGGGCTTCGACTTCGCTGCCGGCCGGGCGGAGCTGAAGCAGCGGCGGCTGGCCAACCTCGACCGCCTGCCCGAGCTGGTCGAGCAGTTCAAGACGCGCCTCGAGGAGGTGGACGGGCAGTTCCACTACGCCCGCGACGCCGAGGAGGCGAGGCAGATCATCGGCGAGATCTGCACCCGTGCCGGCGCCGGCATCGTCACCAAGTCCAAGTCGATGGCGACCGAGGAGATCCTGCTCAACCCCTACCTCGAATCGCTGGGAATGGAGGTCGTCGAGACCGACCTGGGCGAGCGGATGGTGCAGCTGACCCACAGCCATCCCTCCCACCTGATCGCCCCCGCCATCCACCTGACCAAGGAGGACGCCGCTCGCGTCTTCGGCGTCGAGCCGACCATCGAGGCGATCCAGGCCGAGGCCCGGCGCTCGCTCCGCGAGAAGTTCATCGCGGCCAAGGTCGGCATCTCCGGGGCCAACGCGGCGATCGCCGAGACGGGCACCGTGATGATCGTCACCAACGAGGGCAACGCCGACCTGACGGTGACGCTGCCGGAGGTCCACATCGCGGTGTTCGGCATCGACAAGGTGGTCGCGACCCTGGACGACACTGTCGCGATGCTGCGGATGCTCCCGCGCTCGGCGACCGGCCAGCGCATGTCCGCCTACGTCAACTGGATCACCGGGCCCTCGCGCTCGGGCGACATCGAGCAGTCGCTGACGATCGGCGTGCACGGCCCGCGGGAGATGCACTGCGTGGTGCTCGACAACGGCCGCGGCGAGATGCGCGAGGACCCGCTGATGCGGGAGGCGCTGACCTGCGTTCGCTGCGGCGCCTGCTCCAACGTCTGCCCGCCCTTCATGGCCGTCAGCGGCCACCAGTTCGGGCACATCTACAACGGGCCCATCGGCCTCGTGCTGACACCCTTTCACCACGGCGAGAGGCTTGACGACCTGCCGAACTCGCTCTGCGTACAGTGCAACGCCTGCGAGGAGGTCTGCCCGGTCGGCATCCCACTGCCGCGCCAGCTCCTCGAGCACCGCCGCTCCTCGCGGAAGCCGGCCTGGAAGACGGCCATGCTCGAGCTCTGGTCGTCGACGCTCGCTGACCCGGCCCTGCGGCTGGCGGCACCCTTCAGCAAGCTGGTGCCCGGCGCGCCGGCGGCGCTGGCCACCCCTCCCTTCCGCGACCGGGTCCGGGGGGACACCGCGGAGGGAGGCGCGAAGACCGCGACCATCTTCGCGTCCTGCCTGGTGGACCGCGTGCTGCCCGGCGAGGGCGAGGCGCTGCAGGCGATCCTAAGGGCGGCCGGCTACCGGGTCCAGTTCCCCGAGCGCCAGTGGTGCTGCGGGCTGATCTGCTCCAACGCCGGCAAGTTCGAGCTCGGCGCGAAGCTCAGCCGGCAGTTGAACGAGGCTCTGGCGGGATCGACGGGGCCGATCGTCACGCCTTCGGCGTCATGCTTCGGCGCCTTCACCATGGACGCCGAGGAGTGGGGCGTGAGCACCCAGGAGCGGCAGGCGGTCGCCGCCCGGATGCGCGATTCGACGCGCTTCGTGCTGGAGCTGTTGGAGTCGCGGCCCGAGCTCCTCGGTTCGGACCTTCCTCACACGCGCGTCGCCTACCACGACTCCTGCCAGTCGCTGCGCGCGCTGGGCCTGCGGGCGGAGCCGCGGCGCGTGCTGCAGCTGGCCGGCTACGAGGTCGTGGACCTGCCCGACAGCGCCGGCTGCTGCGGGTTCGGTGGCACCTTCTCGATCGAGTGGCCGGAGGTCGCGGCTCGGATCCTGGACTGGAAGCTCGAGGCGCTCGACCAGACCGGCTGCGAGGTCCTCGCGTCGGACAACCCCGGCTGCCTCATGCACATCGCCGGCGGGGCGCGCAAGCGGGGCCGCGCCACCCGCGTCGCCCACGTCCTGGAGCTGGTCGCGGAGCGCCTCGCCTGAAGCGCGCCGCCGGCGCGCTGCTCGCGCTCGCCCTGGCTGCTGCCTGCAGCGGTTCCGCGCCGGTCTCACGCTCCTCGCCCGCGCCCCACGCCTCGCCCAGCACCCTGGCGCCCCGGCCTACGGCCACGCCCGCCCCCAGCCCGCCGGTGGCCCAGCGCGAGGAGGGCTCGATGCCGCTCCCCCGCCAGGAGGTGGCCTCCGGCGCCCTGGGCGACCAGGCCCTCTACGTCGTCGGGGGGTTCGACCCCAACCGCCGCTCGACGGCCGACGTGCAGGTGTTCGACGGCGCCTGGCACGTGGGACCGGCGTATCCCTTCCCGGTCGACCACGGGGTCGCGGCCGTCACGGCAGGAAGCCTCTTCGTGATCGGCGGCAACAGCAACGGACGGGCGCGCGCTGACGTCTACCGGCTGAACGTCGAGGCCGGGCGCTGGGAGGCGGTCGCGGCGCTCCACCACCCGCGCGGTGCGGCCGGCGCCGCGGAGGTGGCCGGCCGGATCATCGTCCTCGGCGGGACGGCCGCCGGCGTCGAGGTCGCCGCCGTCGAATCCTTCGACCCCGGCGCCGGCAGCTGGACCGACGTCGGGGCTCTTCCGGCGCCCCGCGATCACGTCGCCGCCTTCAACTGGCTGGAGAGCGCGTGCGCGGCCGGCGGCCGCTCGCCCAACAGCGCCCGGGTCGACTGCCTGGACCCGGCGACAGGCGTCTGGACCCGGCTTCCCGACCTTCCTCACGCGACCAGCGGTGCGGGCGCCGAGGTGATCGGCGACCAGGTGGTCGTGGCCGGGGGCGAGGACGCCGGCGAGGCGGTGATCATCAGCGTCGTGGCGCGCTTCCGGGCGGGCGCCTGGACTGAAGACGCGATGCACGACCCACGGCACGGGATTCAGCTGGCCGGCTTTCGCGACCGGCTCTGGGCTTGCGGAGGGGCGGGGGTTGCCGGCTACGCCGCCTCGGCGATCTGCACGTCAATCGCCTGAAAGGCCTCAGACGCGTGGCATAACGCCGCGGACATGAATCTTTTCCACGCCCCGGGCGAGCTTCTTCGCGGTGAAGCAGGCGGTTCAGGCCGGAGCTCTTCAGTCGTCCGACTGGAGGTTCGACATCGCGAACCACTGGCCGGCCGCCCCCACCACGAACAGTTCCGGGCTCTTGCACGGGTGCGGCAAGGCGATCGTCGTCTCGATGTCCGCGTCGCCGGAAGCGGTGGCGGGGAACTGCGCGCTGGTCCTGTTGACGATTCCATCCGGTGTCATGCAGCTGAGCGTCACCCCGAAGGTGGGCGACGGGTTGGTGTTGCCCAGCTTGGGGATCACCAGGCCGCGGACCTGGACCTCCACCTCGCCCTGGCGGTCGACCGATCCAGTTCCCGACCTGATCGCCCAGGGCAGCTTGCCGCCGATGATCTGGCGGTCGTTGGCCACCCCCACCGCCGCCCCAGTGATCGCCGTCATCGAGTCGAACTCGAGCAGGCTGCCGCCGCCGTCGTGGGCTCCGGCCGGAACCGCGCCGGCCGCCGCCAGCAGCAGGGCGCCTGCCGCCGTCAGAACGAATCTCCAGGGTCTGCTCATGGAGGCATCTCCTTTTCCAACTGTGGACGCCGCCCGGCGGAAACAGCCAGGCATCCTCAGCCGGAGATACGGGAGGGGGTTACCCCGGCGCCTGGTGGCCGCCCGTGCGGCCTTGCCGAGCCGCTCGGTCGCCGGCCCAGGAACCACGACGGACTGCTCGATCAACGGCCTCGGCCCGCACCCTCCGCTTCACTGCGCGAGTCCAGGACGTGCTCGGGCTATCGCTCGGGCAGCTTCATCGCCAGCCGGCTGGTGACGACGCCGGTGTTGAGGCCGATCGTTCGCAGGCCGCCGAAGAAGCGCGCGTGCTCGATCTTGCAGCAGCGGTCCATGACCACCTCCAGCCCGCCGGCGCGGGCGATCTCCGCCGCCTCCTCGGAGATCACTCCGAGCTGGCACCAGAAGACCTTGGCGCCGATCGCCACCGCCTGTCGCGCCAGCTCCGGCGCCTCGGCCGCCGGCCGGAAGACGTCCACGATCTCGATGGGGTGGTCCTGGGCAGCCTCCTCGAGGCTGGCGTGCACCTTCTTGCCGAGGATCTCCGCCTTGCCGGCCTGGACCGGGTTGACCGGGATGATCTCGTAGCCGTTGGCGTCGAGGTAGATGGCCGCGAAGGAGGAGGCGTTGTAGTAGTTGGTCGAGAGCCCGACCATGGCGATGGTCCGGTAGCTGGTCAGGATCCGGTAGCGGTCCCAGGCCGTCAGCCCGAGGTCGTTGCGCTCGCCAACGGCACTCATTTCTGGTAGGGCGCCCCAAACGCCTTGCTGAGGATTGAATGGCCTGCTTGCGCGTCGCCGTTTGGCGACACGGCGGCCGGCTCGGGCGCGCCGGCCTGCGACTTGGCCAGCGCCTGCTCGAGGTCCCAGAGGATGTCCTCGAGGTCCTCGATCCCGATCGAGACCCGGATCAGCTCGGGCCCGATCCCGGCCGCGCGCAGCTCCTCGTCGTTGAGCTGCTGGTGCGTCGTCGAGCCTGGATGGATGATCAGCGACTTCGCGTCGCCCACGTTGGCTACGTGCGAGAAGAGCTGCACCGCCTCGATGCACCTCTTCCCCGCCTCCCGACCGCCCTTGATGCCGAATGTGAAGATCGAGCCGGCGCCCTTGGGCAGGTACTTCTTGGCCAGCTCGTGGTAGCGGTTCGACCTCAGCCCCGGGTAGTTGACGTACTCGACCGCCGGGTGCTGCTCGAGGAACTCGGCCACCTTCTGGGCGTTGGCGACGTGGCGGTCCATGCGCACGTGCAGCGTCTCCAGCCCCTGCAGGAGCAGGAAGGCGGCGAAGGGCTGCATGGTCGGCCCGTAGTCGCGCAGCATCTCCGCGCGCGCCTTCATCAGCCAGCCGAAGTCGCCGAAGTACTCGAAGAAGCGGAGGTCGTGGTAGCCCTTGGAGGGTTCGGTCATGCCCGGGAACTTGCCGTTGTTCCAGGGGAAGCGGCCGCCGTCCACGATCACGCCGGCGATGGTCGTGCCGTGCCCGCAGATGAACTTGGTCGCCGAATGGACGACGATGTCGGCGCCCCAGTCCAGGGGCCGGCAGAGGTAGGGCGAGGCGAAGGTGTTGTCGACGACCAGCGGCACGCCCGCGTCATGCGCGATCTTGGCGACGCCTTCGATGTCGAGCACGTCGATCTTGGGATTGCCCATGATCTCGGCGTAGAGGCACTTGGTCTTGTCGGTGATCGCGCCGCGCCAGGAGTCGAGGTCTGACGCGTCGACGAAGCGGGCGTTGATGCCCAGCTTGCGGAAGGAGACGTCGAACTGCTGGAAGGAGCCGCCATAGAGCGTCGAGGAGGACACGAACTCGTCTCCCGACTGCATCAGCGTGAAGAGCGTGATGAACTGCGCGGCCTGGCCCGAGGCCGTGGCCAGCGCGCCGATGCCGTTCTCGAGCGCCGCCATCCGCTCCTCGAAGACGGCGACGGTGGGATTCATGATCCGCGAGTAGATGTTCCCGAACCGCTGCAGCGCGAAGAGGTTCGCAGCGTGGTCGGCATCCTCGAAGACGTAGGCGCCGGTCTGGTAGATGGGCACCGCGCGGGCACCTGTAACCGGGTCCGGCCGCTGGCCCGCATGAACCGCCAAAGTGTCGAATCCGAACTCTTTTGCCCCGCTCTTCTCGCCCATGGAGGCGAGTGTAGCGCTGACGTTTCGGTACCCTGAGGTCCGCGTTGAAGATCACCCTCTCCCCGCTGACGGCGGTCCAGGTCCAGGCCGACGCGATCGCCGTCCCGATGGTGGCCGGGCGGGGGCTGCCGAACGAGGTCGCCGACCTCGACCGGGCCCTGGGCGGGCTGATCGCCGAGATCATCAGCCGCAACGAGCACCGCGGCCGGCTCATGGAGATCATGCCGGTCCACCTGGGCGGCCAGATCCCCAGCCGGCGGCTGCTCCTCTACGGCCTGGGCAGCCTGCGCGACATGGACGGCCAGCGGATGCGATGGGCGCACCACGAGCTGATCCGGGTCGCCCGCAGCTACGGCTACCGGACGGTGGCGATGGCCAAGGCGCCGCCCGTCGACGAGAGCAACCTGGCCGCCGTGGTCGAGGGCTCGATCATGGGCACCTGGGAGCAGCGCAGCCGCCAGTCCGGCCAGAAGGACCGCGCGGAGCTGGAGGAGCTGATCCTGCTCGGCTTCGGCCTCGACAGGGAGCGCGAGGTCGTCGCCGCGGAGCAGCTTGGCCAGGCGACCAACCGGACCCGCGAGTGGGTCAACCTGCCGCCCAACGTGCTCACGCCCGACTACCTGGCCGAGGAGGCTCGGCGAATCGCCCGCCGCTACGAGCTGGAGATCGAGGTGCTGGGTCCGGAAGAGATCCGCGCCGGCGGCTACAACCTCTTGCAGGCGGTCGCCCAGGGCTCTTCGGTGCCCAAGGGCATCACCTTCGACTCCGGCGGCATCTCCTTGAAGAAGCCCGAGGGCATGCACCGGATGAAGGGCGACATGGCGGGCGCCGCCGCCGTGCTGAGCGCGTTCGAGGTCATCGTCTCCCGCCGCCTGCCCCTTGATGTGATGGCCGTGATCGCGAGCTGCGAGAACATGCCTAGCGGCAATTCCTACAAGCCCGGCGACACCTTCACCGGCGCCGGCGGCAAGACTGTCGAGATCGTCAACACCGACGCCGAAGGCCGGCTGGTGCTGGCCGACGCCATCACCCACGCCCTCCGCCACGGCGCGACCCACCTCGTCGACCTGGCAACCTTGACAGGCGCGGCCACGATCGCCATCGGGCACGCCGCCACGGCCGCCGTCGCCAATGACGACGCCCTCTGGGCCCGGGTCTGGGAGGCGGCCGACCGAGCCGGCGACCGGGTCTGGCGCCTGCCCATCTACGCCGACTACTCGGTCCTCCTGCAGAGCCGCTACGCGGACCTCAAGAACGCCGATTACGGCCAAGCCGGATCGATCACCGGCGGCATGTTCATCGAGCAGTTCGTGGAAGGCAGGCCCTGGGTGCACCTCGACATCGCGGCCAGCTCCTGGAACGACAAGGGCGAGCTGACGACCATCCCCCGCGCGCCGACTGGAGCGGGTACCCGCCTCTGCGTGCACCTGGCGGAACTGATGGCCGCCGAAGCACGTTAGAAGTAGCTTTAGAAGAACCCTTGCTGGAAACGATCAAGTCGCCGGCGGACCTTCGCCGGCTTTCCGGGCCCCAGCTGGATGAGCTCGCGCAGGAAATCCGCGAGTTCCTGATCGAGCACATCTCGGAGACCGGCGGCCACCTCTCTCCAAACCTCGGCGTGGTGGAGCTGACACTCGCCCTGCACCGCGTTTTCACGAGCCCGCGGGACGCGATCATCTGGGACACCGGCCACCAGGCCTACGTGCACAAGCTGGTCACCGGGCGCGCCCTCAAGTTCAAGAGCCTGCGCCGGAAGGAAGGGCTGAGCGGCTACCCGTCCCGGAAGGAGAGCGAGCACGACTGGGTCGAGAACAGCCACGCCTCCACCTCGCTGAGCTACGCCCTGGGCATGGCCCAAGCGCGACTCCGGCGCGGCGAGCCGGGCCATGTGGTGGCGGTGATCGGCGACGGTGCCCTGACCGGGGGCATGGCCTACGAGGCCCTCAACCAGATCGCCCACCTGCAGCCGCCGAACCTGATCGTGGTCCTCAACGACAACGGCCGCTCCTACGCGCCGACCGTCGGTGGCCTGGCGCGGCACCTCGCCAACCTGGCGGTGGACCCCCGCTACGAGCGCCTCAAGGATCAGGTCTCCCGGCGCCTCAAGGACCTGCCCGCGGTCGGCGGCGCGGCCGACCAGGCCGCCTTCCGCCTCAAGGAGAGCCTCAAGCAGCTCGTCCAGCCCACCACCGTCTTCGACAGCCTCGGCCTCAAGTACGCCGGGCCCGTCGACGGCCACGACCTGGGCGCGCTGGAGACTGTGCTGACCAGGGCGCGCGAGATCGGCGAGCCCGCGGTCGTCCACGTCATCACCGAGAAGGGACGCGGTTACGGCCCTGCCATCGAGGACGAGATCGACAAGCTGCACGGCGTCAGCGCCTTCGATCCCGAGACCGGACGTGCGCGCCGTTCCGAGCTCACCTACACGGACGTCTTCGGCGAAGCGGTCATGTCCGCCGCCGTCCGCCATCCGGAGCTGGTTGCGATGACCGCGGCCATGGCCTCCTCGACCGGGTTGCTCGATTTCAGCCGCGAGTTCCCCGACCGCTTCTACGACGTCGGCATCTGCGAGCAGCACGCCGTCACCTTCGCCGCCGGGCTGGCCCTGGCCGGCTGCCGGCCGGTGGTCTGCATCTACTCCACCTTCTTGCAACGGGCCTACGACCAGGTGGTCAGCGACGTCGCCATGCACCGCCTGCCGGTCGTGTTCGTCCTCGACCGCTCGGGAGTGACGGGCCCGGACGGCGCCTCGCACCACGGGATCTTCGACCTGGCCTACCTGCGGACGGTGCCAAATCTGCTGGTCGCCGCGCCGGCGGACGAGTCTGAGCTTTCGGGATTGCTGGAGACGGCGCTGACGGTGGACGGCCCGGTCGCCATCCGCTACCCGAAGGCGGGCGCCGCCGCGCTGCCCGAGATGCCCGGAGAGCCGTTCCCAGTCGGCCGCTGGGAGGAGCTTCGCCGCGGCTCGGACGCGGCCATCGTGGCGATCGGGCGGATGGTCGGAGTCGCTCGCGAGGCGGCTCAGCTGCTGGACGCCGACGGAATCGACGTCGGCGTCATCAACGCCCGCTGGCTGAAACCCCTCGACCCCCGCCTGGTCAGCGAATGGTCCAAGCGCTACCCGCTCCTCCTGACCGCCGAGGATGGCGTCGCAGGCGGGCTCGGGGCGGCGGTGCTGGAGGCGCTGGCGCCCACGGGGCGGGCCGGCAAGGTGCGGACGGCCGCGCTGCCGGACAGCTTCCTCGCGCACGGCAAGGCCTCCGAGATCCTGGCCGAGCACGGTCTTTCGGCCGACGGTCTGGCCGACCGCGTTCGAGCGGAGGTGGGCCACCGGGCCCGACCCCGACAGGCAAAAGCCGCCGGTTAGCTACCCGAATGGGTAGCCTTTGACGCCCGGATGATGGTCTGCCATGTCATCCTCGCAGGGTGACGGCAGCGCGCACGCCACAGCCGCGAAAGCCGGCCGCCGACCAGAAGAACCTCGCCGCGGCCCGCAAAGCTCTGGGCGAGGCGATCGGTGGGCGCGCCGAGGACGTGGTCAACGAGTGTGAACAGCGGCTGGGGGCGGCCAGGATCCTGGACACCGCGCCAGCGGAATTCAACGCCGAGTTCGCCGAACGCCGGCGGGCCAGCCAGCGGCTGGGGACCCAGCTGATCGCCCGCTGGCTCGTCACCGGCGAGGTCAGCAAGCCCGAGGAGCGGATCTGGCTGGGCGGCCTGGGGGAGCTGGCCGCGCGCGCCTCTGTTTCCATCGCGGCAATGACGCATGGTTACCTGATCTTTCGGGACGTGCTGCAGAAGGTCGCGGAGGAGGAGGGCTCGCGGTTGGGCACGCCCGCTTCGGTCCTGCAGGAGGTCGACGTCGCCAACCGGGCCAGCTGCGACAGCAGCATCATCTGGATGACCCGGGCCTTCGACCGGCAGCAGGAGTTGCAGGCCGCGGAGTCGGCGCGCCTTCACGACCAGCACGTGTCGGCGGTCAAGGCGGCGGAGGCGCTCAAGGCGGAAAGCGAGGCGAAGAGCCGGTTCCTGGCCACGATGAGCCACGAGCTACGGACGCCGCTCAACTCGATCATCGGCTTCAGCCAGCTGCTCAGGATGCAGGCCGGCGGGTCCCTCGACGAGCGAGAGCTTCGCTACCTCGGTCATATCGAGGCCAGCGGCAAGAACCTGCTCGGGCTGATCAGCGACATCCTCGAGCTGACCAAGATCGCCAGCGGCCAGATCGCCCTCGAGCTGGGCTCGGTGGACGTCGTCTGGATGCTGAAGGAGGCGATCGCCCAGCTTGGGCCACAGCTGGCCGAGAAGCGTCTCGACCTGCAGCTGAACGCGCCCGAGATGTTGTTGGTGCGCGCCGACCCGATGCGCTGCCGGCAGGTGATCACGAACCTGCTCAACAATGCCGTGAAGTTCACCGACGCGGGAGCCATCACGGTCACCGCGAGCGGCAGCGGCGAGGTCGTCGAGCTGCTCATCGCAGACACCGGGATCGGGATCCCCGAGGACCAGCTGGCCAGGGTCTTCGACGAGTTCACGCAGGTCGACGGCAGCTCCACCCGCTCCCAGGGCGGCACCGGTCTCGGGCTGCCCCTGGCCAAGCGCCTGGTGGAGATCATGAGCGGCCGGCTGAGCCTGACCAGCGTGCTCGGCCAGGGAACCACCGTCCGCGTGCTCCTGCCCGCCGCCCCCGCCTAACCGAACGGGTCAGCGGCCAGTCTGGCCCGCGCCCTGCGGAGCTGCCGGCAGAGCAGGTTCTTCTGGTGCTGCCGAAGAGCTGAGCGCGTGGCGCTCGACCAGCTCCTCGCTGGGCAGGAACCAGGCGATCACGATCGTCACCAGGACCAGGACCACCTGCGAGAGCAACGAGAGCTGCAGCGTCAGCTTGTCGGCGATGGCGCCGTTGATGGGGATGCCGACGGCGCCCGTGACGAAGCCGAGCCCCATCACCAGCCCCGAGGCGAGGCCGGCGCGGCGGGCCATCAGCTGCTGGGCCATCAGCAGCATCAGGGGTGCGGTCGAGGCCGCGCTGAAGCCGAGCAGGATCGCGCTTCCGAAGGCGAGCGGCCCCGGGAAGAGGGTGTAGAGGAGGATGGCCGGGAGGCTCAGGACCAGTGTGGCGAGGATCACCGGGCGGCGGCCGTAACGGTCGGCAAGGGTGCCACAGCCGATGGCGCCGATCGCGCTGGCGAGGACGAGGGTGGTCGCCAGCGGGCCATAGAAAGCCGGCCCATAGCCGAGCTGCTTGTACCAGGTCGGCGTGAAGGCCTGGAAGACGCTGACCGTCCAGCTTCGCGACATCATCAGCAGGATCACCACCGTCAGCGCGCCCAGCGGCAGCCGGCCGTACCGGGCCCCGGCGCCCTTCGGCGCGGTCACGGCCCCGGGCAGCGAGCGCATCCGCCAGAGCAGGTAGCCGCCGCTGACGATGCCGGGGATGACCAGCAGGCCGGTCCCGCGGATGCCGAGCAGCTGGAAGCTGAGCCGCAGCTTCGGCAGCAGAGCCCGCACGTCGAGGGCGCCGGAGGGGTGAAAGGCGCCCGAGCCGAGGCCCGACGCGCAGGCCAGCAGCAACAGCCAGGGAAAGCTGGGGACGAAGCCGACCAAGGAGAAGGTCAGCGCGGTCCAGCCGAGCGCGGCGCCGGTCATCCGCGTCCCATAGCGATCCACCAGCACGCCGAAGAGCGGCTGCGAAACGGCGGCAAATCCGGTGTAGGCGAGGCTCACCAGGCCGACCGTCGCCAGGCTGAGATGGAAGCGACCGATCAGCAGCGGGTAGAGGACGGGCAGCACCCCGGCATAGCTGTCGACGGTCAGGTGCCCGAGCATCAAGGTCAGCAGGCGCCCGTTGCGCAGGAAGTCCCTCAAAGGCGGTGCCGGCCCGCGAAGCCCTCCCCGATCCGGTGCCAGTGCCCCACCTTCGGCTCGCCCAGCTTCCAGCAGAGCTCCACCAGCTCGCCGTCACGGTAGCTGTAGAAGTCGATGAGTCCGCTTTGCGCGTCCTTCAGCGAGACCCCGATGTGCTCCAGCTTGAGCGCGTTCTCGGCCAGCTCCAGCTCCGCGTCATGCATGGCGCGCCGGGCGCGCTCGTACTCCCGCTCGATCTCGGGGCCGGCGCTCGGCCGGGAGGTCTTGTAGTCGGCGACGCGCGCGGCCTCCTGCAGCTCGGGCAGGAGGTTGAAGCAGTCGACGACCTTCTCCACCAGGAGGCGGACTTCCGGCAGCGCCTGGTTCGCCTCCTCGACCGTGTAGGTGCGCGGAGGCTCCAGGCTCACGCCGGGACGACGGGGATGGTCACCCGCGAGGGGTGGGCGCGGTCGTGGAGGATGGTCTGGCGCGCCGGCTTCGGCTCCGATCCGGCGCCGGCGGGCTGTCCGGTGTTCAGGTTGCGGTCCCAGCGCGGGAAGCTGCTGCTGGTGACCTGCAGCCGGAGCCGGTGACCGGCCCGGAAGAGGTTGCTGGTCGCCCAGAGGTCGATGACGTGCTCCGCCGGCTCTCCCGGCTCCACCTGGACCCGCAGGATCCCGTCGGTGAGGTTGATCGAGCGCCCGTCCGGATGGACGTCACAGAGCCGCGCGACAAAGTCGGTCGAGGTGGCGGTCGAGCAGGCCCAGAGCGTGACCTTGATGGGACCGGTGACCTCGACGTCGCGACCGAACTCGCCGCCGGTGTAGACGAGGACGTCCGGCCGTTCCTCGATCCGTCGCTGGTCGTGAGGACCGGAGCGGAACTCGGGAGTCAGCAGCGTCGCACCACCCACCGTCGGCACCGGGTTGGCGGGGTCGTAGTCGAATTGATCGGGCCGCTCGTCGCCCGTCGGCCCCGTCCGGTCGAGGCGACCGTCCTCGCGCAGGAAGATGTCCTCCGGGACCGCCCGCGCCAGCGGGAACTCCTGCTCGTCGCGCCACTGGTTGCGGCCCATCACGAAGATCTTCACCGGCGGCTCGGCCAGCATCCCGCTGTCGATGCCCTTCAGCCAGTGGTCGAACCAGCGCAGCTGCAGGTTCTGGAAGTCCATCCGGAGGTCGATGAAGGCGAGCTGGGAGCCGAAGCCGAAGTTGAGCTCGCCGACCGGGTTGATGCCGGTGCTGTGGCTCCAGGGCCCGATCAGCAGCTTGGCGGGGATCCCGCGGTTGCGCATGGCGTTGAAGTTGTCGATGGTGCCCTGCAGGAAGATGTCGTACCAGCCTCCGGCATTCAGGGACGGCACCTCGACCTGGTCGTGGCGGACGCGAAGGTGCTCGGCCAGCGCAGGATCGGAGAGCGAGGCCAGGTTGAGGTTGAGCCCGTTCGGCGCCTGGTTGCGCAGGAGCGGCGCGAAGTCGTGCAGCGGCAGCTCCCAATAGGTCCCGGCCGCGAGCCGGTCGTAGTCGTCCACGATCGCGCGCACCGCCTGCGTCATGACCTCGCGATCGCCGGCGTGCCTGCGCATGACGACGTTGAGGGCCATCTGCAGCGTCCATGACGCGGAGGTCCCGAACTCCAGGGCGCCGCCGCGGCCGAAGGTTCCGTCGAGCGGCTCGCTCCAGGTGAGGTAGGGCGCCATCGCCTTCAGCCCAGGCGGCCGAAGCTTTGCCGCCGCCCACTGCGTCTGGCCGAAATAGGAGGCCCCGTACATGCCCACCTTGCCGTCCGACCAGGGTTGGGCGGCCGCCCATTCCACGGTGTCGTAGCCGTCGACGTCCTCGGAGCGGAACGGCTCGAATTCGCCCTGGGACTGGAACCGGCCGCGCGTGTCCTGGACCACGACCGCGTAGCCGCGGCGCGTCGCCTGGATCGGGTCCAGCACCTGGACTCCGAGCGGCAGGTCCTTGCCATAGGGAAGCCGGGTGAGCAGCACCGGGTGCCGGCCCTCGCCGGCCGGCCGGTAAACGTTGGCCCGCAGCACGATGCCGTCCCGCATCGGCACCGGCTGGTCGAGGTCGACGGTTGCGCTCACTTCCAGCTCAGGGGCGGGCCCAGGGCGGCCTCCAGGAGCGCCTCGACCTCGCCCGCCTGGGCGTGCCGGCCTTCCGCCTTCTTGTCGAAGACCACGCCGCCATCAACGCTCACCTTGAACACGCCCCCCTTGCCGGCCAGCAGCGATACGCGGCCGAGGATCGGGGCCCAGCGGTCGATCAGCGCGGCGGCCAGGCTCACGGCCCGCTCCGAATAGTTTCAAGGGACGCAGTACTCGATCTCGATCTGGTGCCGCGGGTCGATCGACATATGCTGAGGTTTAGAGACTAATGGAACGGTTCGGGAGCGGCCGACCGCTGGAAGAGCAGATCGGCTTCAGCCGGGTGGTCGTGGCGGGCAGGCTGGTCGCGGTCTCCGGCTGCGCCCCGACCGACCCCGACGGCAGCAGCGCGGGCGGCGACGATCCCTACCGGCAGGCGAAGGCTTGCCTGGAGGTCGTCCAGTCGGCGCTGGCGCAGGCCGGCTGCTCGCTGGCGGACGTCTACCGGACCCGGATCTACATCACCCGCGCGCTGGACTGGCAGGAGGTCGGCCGCGCCCACGGCGAGTACTTCGCCGGCGAGCCACCGGCCTCGACGATGGTCGTGGTCAAGGAGCTGCTGCGGCCGGAGTGGGTGGTCGAGATCGAGGCCGACGCGCTGAAGCCATAGGGTGAGCGGCCCACCCCAGTGATCTGGATCGGGACGTCGGGCTGGCAGTACCGGGATTGGCGCGGCGCGTTCTACCCGGAGGACCTGCCCCAGAAGGATTGGCTGGAGTGGTACTGCCGCCACTTCCGGACGGTCGAGCTCAACAACTCCTTCTACCGGCTTCCTGAGGCGTCGACGTTCGCGCGGTGGCGGCAGCGCACGCCCGACGGCTTCCTGATGGCGGTCAAGATCAGCCGCTTCCTGACCCACGTGAAGAAGCTCAACGAGCCGGCCGAGCCGGTCCACCGCTTCCTGGAGCGGGCTCGAGAGCTGGGCCCGCGGCTGGGACCGGTGCTCATCCAGCTGCCGCCCAACTTCGGCGCGGCCGCGGACCGGCTTGACGAGACGCTCGCGCTGCTGCCGAAGGCGATCCGCGCCGCGGTCGAGTTCCGCGACGCCAGCTGGTTCAGCGAGGAGGTCAGGGGCGTGCTCGAGCGTCACCAGGCAGCCTTCGTCCTCGCCGACTCGCCGCGTCGCAAGACCCCCTACTGGAGGACGGCGGACTGGGGCTTCCTGCGCTTCCACGAGGGCCGCGCCACCCCTCGGCCCTGCTACGGCGAGGACGCGCTCCGGACCTGGGCCGAGCGGCTCGCCGGCCTCTTCAAACCGTCCGAGGACGTCTACGTCTACTTCAACAACGACCATCGCTGCTGCGCGGTGCGGGACGCGCGGACCTTCGCCCAGCTCTGCCGGCAGGCCGGTCTGGAGGCTACGCCGGTGACGGCAGAAGCGAGAGTGGCCGCTGGGTAGACCTGGACCGGGGCCTTAGGTCCTGAAGAGCAGCCTGGCGAGGTTCACACTTTTCGCCGCCAACACTAAGGCCAAGGAGGTAAGAGCCCGTGCTCCGAGAGTTCAAGCAGTTCCTGCTACGCGGCAACGTGGTCGACCTGGCGGTTGGGATCGTCATCGGCGGCGCCTTCAACGTGGTGGTGATGGCGCTGGTGAAGGACTTCATCACGCCGCTCGTGGGGGCGATCTTCTCGGTGCCGAAGGACGCGATGAGGTTCAGGGTCGGAGCTGCGACCTTCCTGGTCGGCGACTTCCTGGACGCCCTCATCTCCTTCCTCATCGTCGCCGCGGTGGTCTTCTTCCTGGTCGTGAAGCCCGTCAACTACCTGGTCGAGCGCTCGCATCGGGAGGACACGCCCGACCCGACAACCCGCAAATGCCCGGAGTGCCTGAGCGAGATACCGGTCGGAGCGCGCCGCTGCGCCTTCTGCACCTCGCAGGTATCCGCGGCGGCGTAAGCGGCGGCAATAGTAAGGAGGCGGCCGTCCCGCCGGCCGCCTCCCGGTATGCCCGGAGCTGAAGGGTTGCTTTCAGTCCCGGTTGAAACGACGCCTCACGGCTGCGATCCCGGCCCCGATCAGGATCAGGAGTCCACCCGCGACTCCGCCTACCAGGGGCAGTCCGGTTGCTGCGAGCACCGCGCCCGTCGCCCCGGCTGCGCCGGTCTCCGCGGCCAGCACGCCGCCTCCGGCTCCGGTTCCACTGACGCCGCCGCCGGCCCCGCCGGCCCCGCCGCCACCGCCACCGCCGCCCGCCTGAGTCTCCTGGACGGTACCGCCCGCCCCGCCTCCGGCCGAGGTCACGGTTTCGGTCACGGTCTCGGTCTGGGTCTCGTTGACGGTCCCGCCGCCCTGCGCGCTGCCCGAGGCTGCGGAGTTGCCATTGGTGGCCTGGGTCTCGTTCTGGGTCTCATTGGCCTGGGAGGCCGTCTGAGCCGAGTTGCCGTTGGTGGCCTGGGTCTCGTTCTGGGTCTCGTTGGCCTGGGAGCCGCTGTTGGCCGAGTTCCCGTTGGTGGCCTGGGTCTCGTTCTGGGTCTCGTTGGCCTGGGAGCCGCTGTTGGCGGAGTTCCCGTTGGTGGCCTGGGTCTCGTTCTGGGTCTCGTTGGCCTGGGAACCGCTGTTGGCCGAGTTCCCGTTGGTGGCCTGGGTCTCGTTCTGGGTCTCGTTGGCCTGGGAGCCGCTGTTGGCCGAGT
>VBHN01000087.1 GCA_005881155.1 Chloroflexota bacterium
CCCGCGCCGGGGCGTGCCGGCGCATCCGGTTCGGCGAATCGTCCGGGAGTGGGGGTACAAGCCCGTCTTCGAGCTCGCCGAGGAGGCGCCGGAGGGCGGCGGCGCCATTCTGGAGCTCGTGGTCCTAGGAGTCCCGGCAGTGCCGTAGAACTCCGGCGGGGCGTGGCCCCGACCCAGGATGCGCTCTACCGCGACATCGACCTCGAGCTCTCGTGGTCCGAGCGCGACCTGCCCGAGCGCGAGCGGACGAAGCACGTCCACCGGCTCCATCCGTACCTGGGGAAGTTCATCCCGCAGCTCGTCGAGGCGCTGCTCGCGCGTTACCTACGGCCGGGCGGACATGTCCTCGATCCGTTTGCCGGCTCCGGGACGACGCTCGTCCAGGCGCTCGAGAGCGGCTTCGACACGAGCGGGATCGACGTCGCCGCCTTCAACGCGCTCCTGATGCGGGTCAAGACGGAGCGCTACAACCCCTTCGTGCTCGAGCGCGAGCTGCGGGAGGTGGTGGGACGACTCGACACGCTCGAGGCAGCGACCGAAGGGCAGAGCCCGTACGTCCGACGGTGGTTCGCGCCGCGCGCCGCCCGCGAGCTGCTGGCGTTCCGAGCGGTGATTCCGGAGTACGAGCACGCCGACGTCCTGCGCGTCGTGCTCGCCCGGGCAGCCCGGTCGGCTCGGCGGACGACGCACTTCGACCTCGACTTCCCGCGCGTCCCCCAGCGCGCGCCCTACTGGTGTTACAAGCACAAGCGGACGTGCCGGCCGGTGGAGACCGCCTCGCACTTCCTGCGCCGCTACACGCTCGACACGCTGGCGCGGATCAAGGCCTTCTCCCGCGTGCGCGCGCCGCGGCGGGCCGCGGAGGTCGTCCACGGCGACGCGCGCAGGCTCGAGCTCGGCGGCGCCTACGACGGCGTGGTCACGTCCCCGCCGTACCCCGGGCTCATCGACTACCACGAGCAGCACCGGTACGCCTACGAGCTGCTCGGCCTCGACGACCGCCGCGAGCTCGAGCTCGGCGCGGCCGCGAGCGGCACGAGCCGCCGCGCGCTCGAGGCCTACGTGGAAGGGATCGTGGGAGTGCTCGCGAACCTTCGACCTGCGCTGCGGCGGGACGTGCCGGTCGTAATCGTCGTCAACGACCGGCGCAACCTCTATCCGGCGATCCTCGAGCGGGCCGAGCTTCGCCTCGACGAACGGCTGCGCAGGCACGTCAACCGGCGCACGGGCCGCCGGGCGGGCGAGTTCTTCGAGGACGTGCTCGTCGCGCGCTTCGTCTAGGAGAGGTTCTTGCGCAGCAGGACGCGCGGCTCATCGCTGCCGTCGTAGTCCGGCACCTCGGCCTCGATCTCGAAGCCGAGCCGCGTGTGGAACGCGACCGAGGCCTCGTTGACCGGGGCGGTCACGCAGCGCACGACCGGGCGTCCCGCCGCGAGAGCGGCTTCGAAGAAGCGCTCGTAGAGCTCCCGTCCGAGCCCGCCGCCGCGCCGGTCGGGCCGGACGCCGACGAAGTGGACGTACGCCTGGTCCGGGTACGTCTGGGAGAGGAAGCCGCAGAGGAAGCCGACGAGCTCGCCCTCGTCCTCGGCGACGAAGCTCGTCTCGCGGAAGTGCTCGAAGAAGAGGCGCGGCAGCATCGTCCGCATCGGGCGCCCGCCCCACCAGGCGTCCGGCCGTGGCGAGACACGTCCGTAATCGGCGGCCTCCGCGTGCCGGATCCTGACCATCGACCGACTGTTCCACATTCGGCGCCGTTTCGTGACAGACACGTCAAACGGCGCCGCGTACCGTGGCGTACGTGCTCGCACACTCCGTCACGTACGCCCTGATCGGGCTCGAGCCTCGCCGGGTCGAGGTCGAGGCGCACCTCCAGCTCGGGGTGCCGAGCTTCGCCATCGTCGGCCTCGCAGACCGTGCGTGCCAGGAGGCGAAGGAGCGGGTCCGGAGCGGCGTGACGTCGGCCGAGCTCGAGTGGCCGAAGCGACGGATCACCGTCAACCTCGCGCCGGCCGAGCTTCGGAAGGTCGGCTCGGGGTTCGACCTGCCGATCGCGCTCGCGATCCTCGCCGCCTCCCGCCAGATCCTCCCCGAGCGGGTGATCGAGCACGCCGCCTTCGGCGAGCTCGCGCTGGACGGACGCGTCCGCCCCGTCGGTGGCGTCCTCGCCGTCGCCGAGGGTGCCTGGGCGGAGGGCCTCGACCGGCTCGTGTGCGCGGCGGAGTCGACGCCCGAGGCGCAGCTCGCCCCGATTGAGATCATCCCGGTTCACCACCTCGCCGAGGCCGTCGCCTACTTCCGCGGCGAGCGCGATCCGCCGCCGTACGCCTCCATGAACGGGGTGCCGCCCCCTCTGCCAGTAGCGGACTTGGCCGACGTGCTCGGGCAGCAGCGTGCGCGACGGGCACTCGAGCTCGCTGCGGCGGGCGGGCACAACCTGCTCTTCGCGGGCCCGCCGGGGACCGGGAAGACGATGCTCGGCCGCCGCCTGCCGGGGATCCTGCCGCCGCTGGCCAGGGAGGAGGCGATCGAGGTGACGCGGATCCACTCGGTCGCGGGCGTGCTCCACCCTGACCGGCCGCTCGTCTCCGCGCCGCCGTTTCGTGCCCCGCACCACAGCGCCTCGGTCGCGGCCATCGTCGGCGGCGGCCCAGGCCCTCGACCAGGTGAGGCGAGCCTCGCGCACTGCGGCGTGCTTCTCCTCGACGAGCTCCCGGAGTTCCAGAGGCCCGCGCTCGAGGCGCTTCGCCAGCCGCTCGAGGACGGGACGATCAGCATCGCGCGCGCGGGCGGCCGTGCGCTCTTCCCGGCGCGCTTTCAGCTTGTCGGCACGATGAACCTCTGTCCGTGCGGCGGCCGAGGCGATCCGGCGGCCGAGTGCTCCTGCTCCGCACAACGATTGGCCGCGTTCCGGGACAAGCTCTCGCGCGCGCTGGTCGACCGCTTCGACCTGGTGGTCACGGTCCCGCGCCCGCGCGCGCACGAGCTCGAGGTCGAGACCGGAGAGCCCTCAGCGGTGATTCTCCCGCGAGTCGTCGCCGCGCGGGATCGCCTCTGCCAGTCGCCGCCGAGTCGCACGAGCGCCGCGGACGACCTCCTCTCGCGGGCTGTCGAGCGGATGCCGCTCTCGGCGCGCGGCCGGGCCCGCGTCGCGCGCGTCGCCGCGACCGCCGCCGCGCTGGCGAAGAGCGAGCATGTGGAGGCCGATCACGTAGCCGAGGCGCTCGCCTACCGGACGCCGCGGGAAATCGCCGCATGACCGAGCTCGCGCTCGCGGCGTTCGCCGCGGAGTCGAACGCGCACGTCGTCTCCAGGCCGCGTAGTCGGCGGTTCGCTCGCTTTGCCGCCTGCTTCGACTCCCGTGAGTATCTGCGTACGCTCGAGCGGCGGGGCTTCCGCTTCCTCGCACGCTCCGACGCCGGCTTTCCGCCGTTGCTCGGTGCGATTCACGATCCGCCGGCGGGGCTATTCCTGCGCGGCGCGGCAGACCTGGGATTCCTTGCGCGCCCGGCTGTCGCCGTGGTCGGGGCGCGGGCATGCTCGGCCTACGGCAGCGCGGTCTCGCGGATGCTCGGGCGCGAGCTCGCTTCGGCCGGGCTCCTTGTCGTGAGCGGCCTCGCCCGCGGCGTCGACGGCGAGGCGCATCGCGGCGCGCTCGAGGGCGGGGGCGCCACCGTCGCCGTCCTGGGCTGCGGCATTGATCGCGACTACCCGGCCGCCCACGCCCGACTCGCCGCCGAGATCGCCGAGAGCGGACTCGTCGTCTCGGAGTACGCGCCCGGTGTCGAGCCTGCCCCGTGGCGTTTCCCGGCCCGGAACCGGATCGTCGCCGGCCTCGCCGCGGTCACGGTCGTCATCGAGGCGCGGGAGGGAAGCGGCGCGCTGATCACGGCCGACTTCGCGCTCGAGGAGGGGCGCGAGGTGCTCGTCGTGCCGGGTGAGATCACGTCCTCGCTCTCGGCCGGCTCGAATGCTCTCCTACGGCTCGGTGCAACTCCGCTGACCCGGCCGGAGGACGTGCTCGAGCTCTTCGGGCTCGAGGCGACGGTGCCCGAAGCGCCCGACGTGAGCCCGGTTGCCCGGACCGTGCTCGAGCGCGTGCAGGACGAGCCGCGCGGAGCCGACGCGATCGGCCGTAGCACGGGCCTCGGGGCGGGCGAGGTCGCCGTTGCCCTCGCCGAGCTCGAGCTGGCCGGGCTCGTGTCCGAGAGCGCAGGCGTCTACAGGGGGGTGAGGCCGGCGGGCTAGCATCCGCGACATGTCCGAGACGATCCCCTGGTGGCTGGCGGAGGCGTCGCCGAAGCCGCTTCCTCGGCGACCGCTCGACGGTCCTCCGGACGTCGAGGTGATCGGCGGCGGCGTCACCGGCTGCGCCTGCGCACTCGCTCTGGCCGAGGGGGGCCTCCGCGTTCGCCTCTACGAGTCCCGTTCGATCGCGGGCGGCGCGAGCGGACGCAACGGCCGGTTCGCGCTCGGGGGCGGGGCCATGCGGTATGACGTCGCCCGCGAGACGTTCGGCCGCAAGGCTGCTCGGGAGTACTGGCTCCTGACCGCGGAGTACCTGGACCGCCTCGAGCTGCTCGCCGGCGATGCGTTGACGCGACCCGGCAGCCTCCGCCTGGCCGCAGACGAGGAGGAGCTCGAGCAGCTCCGGCTCGAGCACGCGGCGCTGCGCGAGGACGGATTCGAGGCCGAGTGGCGTTCGGCCGAGGCGCTCTCGCCCGAGCTTCGCGGGGGCTTCCTCGGCGGGATCTTCCACCCCCACGACGGCTCTCTGCAGCCGGCGCGCTTCGTGCTGGAGCTCGCCGGGCGGGCGATCGAGGCAGGTGTCGAGGTGTGCGAGGGGACACGCGTCGAATCGCTCGCCGGGCTCGAGGCCGAGCAGGTCGTCGTCGCCACCGACGGCTCGGGTCGCGGGCTCCACCCCGGGCTCGACGAGGTGATCTGGCCGGCGCGTGGCCAGGTCCTGACGACGGAGCCCCTACCCGAGCGGCTCTTCGAGTACCCGCACTACGCGCGGAACGGCTTCGATTACTGGCAGCAGGTACCGGACGGCCGCCTGGTCCTCGGTGGGTTCCGCGACTTCTCGATCATGTCGGAGCTCACCGACGTCGAAGAGACGACGCCGGTGATCCAGGAAGCGCTCGACGCATTCCTGGTCGAGCTCCTCGGGGAGATGCCCGGCGTCGCGTATCGCTGGGCGGGCATCTTCGGACTGACGCAGGACATGCTTCCGCTCGTCGGCAGGATCCCAGGTGTGGACGGCGCGTGGGTCGCAGCCGGCTATTCGGGACACGGCAACGTCCTCGGCCTGATGTGCGGCGAGCTCGTCGCCGGGGCGATCCTGGGTCGCCCGCACTCGATCCTCGAGCTCTTCGACCCCGGCCGGCTCATCCGCGCCGCACCTCCGGTCCCTGCGAGCGGTGCCTAGTCCACTGGCCCGTGCG
Source organism: Chloroflexota bacterium (assembly GCA_005881155.1). Taxonomy (GTDB): domain Bacteria; phylum Chloroflexota; class Dormibacteria; order Dormibacterales; family Dormibacteraceae; genus CF-105. The sequence goes on from VBHN01000087.1 coordinate 5,445, forward strand.
GATGTACGGCTGGAAGGCACACGACGACCACGTGCAGCTG
>VBHN01000078.1 GCA_005881155.1 Chloroflexota bacterium
GAGCTGCGGCGGCTGCTCGACATCCACACTCGCTGGCGGCTCGTCCTCGACACGTACGAGCTCTACGAGCGGCGCGAGTGGGGAGTCGCGATCGCGGCAGCCGAGAGCGCGCTCGCACGGTTCCCGGGGGACGCGCTCCTCCTCTACAACCTCGCCTGCTACGAGAGCCTCGACGGGCGGCGCGAGGCGGCGCTCGCGCACCTCGAGTCGGCTCTCCGCGCAGACCCCACGATGCTCGAGACGGCGCGGACGGACTCGGACTTCGCGGCACTCAGGGACGAGCCCGGGTTCCGCTCGGTTCTCGGCTCCTAAAGCGTCCCGACGGGACGAGCGAGCTGGCTCTCGACGAGGGTGAGGGCCAGATCGACCGAGTCGGAAACGCGCCGCTCGTCCACGAGCTCGAGCCGCTCGCGGATCCCGACCCCGGCCCCGAGCGTCTCGAGCAGGCTCATCCGCCGAGTCTAGACCTGGCCCAACCGGCGATACTCCCGCGATGGAGAGGCACATCGTGGCCCTCGGCGGCGGCGGGTTCTCGATGGGCGAGGACCCGGACCTCGACACCTTCATTCTCGGGCTGACGGGGCGGGATCGCCCGCGTGTCTGCTACCTCCCCACCGCGCAGGGCGACTCGCCCGTCTACATCGTCGGCTTCTACGAAGCGGTCGGCGAGCGCGCGCAGCCGGCGCATCTCGGTCTCTTCGGCCGGCCGCGCCGCGACATGCGCGAGTTCCTGCTCGCGCAGGACGTCGTCTTCGTCGGCGGCGGCAACACGGCGAACATGCTCGCGATCTGGCGGGTGCACGGCGTCGACCGGATCCTGGGCGAGGCCTGGGAGCGCGGGATCGTGCTCGCGGGGAGCAGCGCAGGCTCGATCTGCTGGTTCGAGGCCGGGGTGACCGACTCGTTCGGCGAGGAGCTTGCGCCGCTGCAGTGCCTCGGCCTCCTCACCGGGAGCAACTGTCCCCACTACGACAGCGAGCCGGAGCGCCGCCCGACGTACCACCGCCTCGTCGAGAGCGGGGAACTCCCGCCCGGGCTCGGGGTCGACGACGGCGTCGGGCTCCACTTCGTCGGTACCGACCTGTCGGAGGTCGTCTCCGCTCGGCCGGGCGCCGGCGCCTTCCGTGTCGTGCCCGGCGACGGTGACGTCGAGGAAACGCCGCTCACGGTGCGGCAGCTCGGCTGAATATCCTGAGCGAGCGATGAAGGTAGGCATCGTCGTCCCGTACTCGTGGTCGTTCTGGGGAGCGGTCGTCGAGCACGCGGAGCTGCAGGCCGAGGCGCTGCAGCGTCTTGGCGTCGAGACGCGGACGATCATGGGCCACGACCCGCCCGGACGGTTCACGAGCGCGCTCCACCCGCGGCACGGACGGCACGGGCGGCCGCCGCCGGAGGTGCTGCCGGTGGGCCGCTCCGTGATCGTGCCGGCGAACGGAAGCCTGCCGAACATCGTGCTGAGCCCCTCGTCGGTGCCGCGGATCAAACGCATCCTCGAGCGGGAGCGGTTCGACGTGCTGCACCTGCACGAGCCGATGACGCCCGCGATCTGCACCGCCGTTCTCGCGCTCGCCCGGACGCCGATGGTCGCCACCTTCCACGCGTCGGGTGAGCTGGGCTGGATGAGGATCTGCACTCCGGTCTGGGGATTTCTCGCCGAGCGCATCGACCATCGGATCGCCGTCTCCGAGCAGGCCCGCGAGTCGCAGCGCCGCTGGCTGCCCGGCGACTACGACGTCGTCCCGAACGGCGTGCTCATCCCGGCCGAGGCCGAGCCGGGCGGACGCGAGCACCGGATCGTGTTCGCCGGCCGGCAGGAGCCGCGGAAAGGCCTCCAGATCCTGCTCCGCGCGTGGGAGGACATTCGGGCGCGCACGGGCGCGCGGCTGCGTCTGATCGGCGCCGACCCGCTCGCCGTCCGGTTGCTGCTGACGCGCGAGCGTGTCTCGGACGACGGAATCGACGTGCTCGGCTTCCTCGACCAGGACGCGTTCACCGCCGAGCTCCTCTCGGCGAAGGCGCTCGCCGCTCCGTCGCTCGGCGGCGAGAGCTTCGGGATGGTGCTCACGCGCGCGTTCGCCTGCGCGACTCCAGTCGTCGCCTCCGACATCTCGGGGTACAGGGAGGTCATGACACCCGAGGCCGGCGTGCTCGTGCCGCCGGGCAATCCGCGCGCGCTGGCCGACGCGCTGGTCGGGCTGCTGGAGGACGAGCCGCGGCGGAGCGCCCTCGGCGCCGCTGCGCGGGACCTCGCGGAGGAGCGCTATTCCTGGGACGACATCGCGCGACGGCTCGTGCAGATCTACGAGCTCGTGAGCGGAGTCGCAGCGACGCCGGTGACCGCGCGGTGAAGCTGCGGGCTCCGCGGGCTCCATGGTGGCGGATCCTGCTCGTCGTGCCAGGGGCGGCCGCCGTCATCGCGCTGCTCTGGTGGCGCGGGCCGAACTGGAGCGCCGTCGGCGATGCCTTCACGATCGTCCGCTGGCAGTGGGTGCTCGCCGCGATCGGGTTCAACTTCGTCTCCGTCTTCGCCCGCGCCCTCGCGTGGCGGACGGTGATCCGGCAGGCGATGCCGCCCCCGCGGCCGAGCTTCCTGCTCGACTTCTCCGCCTTCTCCGTCGGACTCTTCGCCAACGCCGTGCTGCCCGGACGAATCGGGGAGCTCGCCCGCGTCGCCGTGCTGAACCGCAAGCTCCCAGGCCGCCGCGGGGCCTGGGCGACGCTGATCGGCACCGTCTTCGCCCACCGCATCTTCGACATCGTCCCCGTCGTCCTCCTGATCGTCTACGTCGTGCTGACGGCGAAGATCCCCGACTGGGCGATCTCCAGCCTGATCGTCTTCGTCTGCGTGGGGGCCGTGCTCTTCGCGCTCGCCTTCGCGGTCGCACGGCGGCCCCAGGGCGGCGTGCCCGTGAATCTCGGCTCCGTGCGGAGGCTTCTCACCATGGCCAGGCACGGCCTCGGCGTCATGCACGCGCCGCTTGCGGCCGTCGGCGCCATCGCCTTCCAGTGCTTCGGCTGGCTTTGCCAGTTCTTCGCCGTCTACACCGCCATGCGCGCGTTCCACATCCACGCGCCGCTCCCGGCCGCGGGACTCGTGCTCGTGCTGATGAACGTAGCCACGATCTTCCCGCTCTGGCCCGGCAACGTCGGTCTCCTGCAGGCGGCGATCGCGCTCCCGCTCATCCACTACGGCGTCTTCTACGCGCGCGGGATCGCCTACGGGATCGGGCTCCAGGCGATCGAAGCCTCGGTCGGCGTCGGCTTCGGGCTCCTCTTCCTCGCGCGCGAGGGCCTGTCGTACACGATGCTCAAGGTCATGCCCGACGCGACCCAGGCCGAGATGCCGGAGCCCGCCGGCTCCGTCGAGCGGGAGGCCGACGGTGCGCGTGCTCGCGTGCCCGGCTAGCCTCAAAGGCGTCCTCACAGCCGGCGGGGCGGCGGCGGCTCTGGCGGCCGGGCTGCGGCGTGTGCCCGGGATCGACGTCCAAGAGCTGCCGGTCGCGGACGGCGGGGAGGGGACCCTCGAGGCACTCGCACAGGCGGGCGGCGGTGTGTGGCGAGACGCCGACGTCCACGACGCGTTCGGGCGCCCGCGGCGGGCGCGCTGGCTCCAGCTCGAGGACGGGACGGCGGTGGTCGAGGCCGCCGAGGCGATTCCGCTCGACCCGGAGCGGCTCGACCCGCTGCTCGCGTCGAGCCGCGGCCTCGGTGAGCTTCTGGTCGCGGTCGAACGGTCGCGACCGCGCGAGCTCGTCGTCGGGCTCGGCGGGACAGCGAACGTCGACGGCGGAGCCGGCCTGCGGGAGGTTCTCGACGCGCTTCCCGCCCCGACCCGGGCCGCCTGCGACGTGCGCTCGCCGCTTGTCGACGCCGCCAGGCTGTTCGCGGCGCAGAAGGGTGCGTCCCCGGCCGACGTCACGGAGCTGGAGGCACGTTTGCTCGCGCTGCCGGAGCTCGTCGCCTATAGGTCGCTCCCCGGCGCCGGCGCGGCCGGCGGTCTCGGTGCGGCGTTCGCGGCGCTCGGCGCCGAGCTCGTGCCCGGCGCGGCACTCGTCCTCGACGAGATCGGCTTCGAACCGGCCGGCTTCGATCTCGTCGTGACCGGCGAGGGCGCGGTCGACCGGACGACCGGCGAGGGGAAGGCGGTGGGCGAGGTGGCGCGCCGGTGTCGCGCCCTTGGTGTGCGCTGCGCCGTCTTCGGCGGTCGCGTCGTCGAGCCGGTCGAGGGCGCCGAGACGTACGAGCTGAGCGGCGATCCCGCCCGCACGGCCACCGACCTCGAGGAGCTCGGCGAGCGCCTGGCGCGCCGGCTCGCGGGCTAGCGCTCGTCTCCCGGCGCCGCGCCGGTCGTTCGCGCGAGCTCCTCGATCCGCCCGTGCGCGGCGTCGAGCTTGGAGAGACAGAAGCGGTAGAGCTCCTCGCCGCGTTCCCAGAGCTGGATCGCCTCGTCGAGGCTCGCCTGCCCGCTCTCGAGCCGCTCGACGATTCCGTCGAGCTCGCGCTGCGCGGTCTCGAAGGTCGGCTCGTCCGTCACTCGACGCGGGCTCCGAACTCACCATCGGCCACCTCGACGCGAAGCGGCTGCCCGGG
>VBHN01000079.1 GCA_005881155.1 Chloroflexota bacterium
TGGCGGTCTACAAGCCTGCCGAGGGCGAGTCGCCACTCTGGGATTTCCCGGCCGGGAGCCTGCACCGCCGCGAGGTCGCCTCCTACCGGCTCTCACGGTTTCTCGGCTGGCCCCTGATCCCCCCCACCGTGAGACGGGTCAAGGGGCCGATGGGCGAGGGATCCCTGCAGCTTTTCATCCAGGCCGAGTCGGGCCGCGCCTACTTCCAGATCCGGGAGGACCGGACACAGGAGCTGCTGCCGATCGCCCTCTTCGACGTCCTCGCCAACAACGCCGACCGCAAGGCCGGCCACCACCTCCTGGACGGCGCGGGTCGCCTGTGGGTGATCGACCACGGCCTCACCTTTCACGTCGACCAGAAGCTGCGAACGATCATCTGGGACTTCGCCGGCGAGCCCCTGCCGCGCAGCTACCGGGCTGACCTCGACCGGGCCTGTGGCGCCCTCGAGTCCGGCGAGCTGGCGGCGAGCCTGAAGGGCCTGATCTCGGCCCGCGAGGTCAACGTGCTCCGGCGCCGCGTCGAGGGCGTGCTGGACCCCAGCTGGCGGTTCCCCACGCCGACTTCGGCCTGGTCCGTACCCTGGCCGCCCGTCTGACCGTTCCTTCGATGTGGCCGTAATCTCGCCGAGCGCCTGCTAGGGTTCGCGTCCGCTGTGAGGGGGGTCGTCCGGCTTGTATTCCTCTTCCTCGCCGCGCCCTGGCTGCTGCTGGCCGGCGGGTCCATGGCGGCCTTCGCCGCTGCCGGTCCTCTGGGGGTGGCCCCGACCCCCTATAGCTTCAATTCAGTGACGGCCGGCCAGACTGCGCGCCAGACCTTCACCGTCTCCTACACGCCGCCGACGCCCGTGTCGGGTGGGGCCCATCCCGCCACCTCCCTGGCGTTCGTGGCCGACCACACCGCCTACGCGATCGACAATGACCACTGCACCGGGGCCGCCAAGCCCAGCTGCAGCTTCGACGTCACATTCACGCCGCCCCGGGAAGGCACCTTCACGGCGACCGTGATGGTCAATGTCACCGACGACACAGGGACCGAGCCAGCCCTGCATGCGAGCGTCACGCTCACCGGCAGCGCGCCGGGTGGTCCAGTTGCGACCCCGACACCGGTGCCGACGCCCCAGGGCAGCCTCGTGCTCGACCCGGCGGCCGCCCCGGCGGGAGGCAGCGTCAAGCTGACCGGGACCGGATTCCCCACAAGCCAGTCATTCCCGGTGAACCTCGACGGGACCGTGGTCAGCCAGGCGCCGACGGACTCGACCGGCGCGATCGCGATCGTCCTCACCATCCCCGCCCTGACCCCGCCGGGCGGCCACGTCGTCTGCGTGAGCGAACCGGCCGGCAACCTCTGCGCCAACCTGACCGTGCAGCCCGCGCCTTCGCCTTCGCCTTCGCCGAGCCCGTCTGCCTTGCCTTCGCCGAGCCCTTCACCGTCGCCCTCGGACGCCGCGCTCCCGGCCTCGAGCGGGGGCACCGGCAGCCTCACTCTGCTGGGCACGCTGACGCGCCCGCCCTTCGTCTTCTTCCCGATCCTGCTGCTGCTGGCCCTGGTGGGCGCCGTCGCCTACCTGGTCTGGTCCCGCCGTCCCGGCCTCGAGATCGGCGAGGTGACCGTGCAGCACAGCGCACCGATGCCGCTCGACTACGAGACCCCCCCGGCCTCTCCGACATCGTCGGCGCCCAAACCAGCGCCGCCGGCGCCGATCCACTACGAGAGCGCCGAGCCGCACCCCCCGCGGCCGGCGGCGAGGGAGCAGCCGCCGGTGCCGCCCAGCGGAGCGGACGTTCCGCCGGAGCTGCCCGAAGCCAGCGACTGAAAAGCGCCTCCCGCACCCATCAAAATTGACTATGGGTTAGGCGCAAGTAACATAGCGACCACTTCAGCCCGGGACCGGGGGGTAGAAATTGGCCCTGCTGTCAGTCCAAGACGTGACCGTGCGGTTCGGCGGGATCCTGGCACTGGACGGAATCAGCTTCGACGTGCCCGACAACGCGATCGTCGGCCTGATCGGTCCCAACGGCGCCGGCAAGACCACCCTCTTCAACGTCGTCACGCGCGTCTACACACCCCAGTCAGGGCGCATCGACTTCGAGGGTCAGAGCCTGCTCGACGTCCGGCCGGAGCTGATCATCAAGCGCGGCGTCGCCCGGACCTTCCAGAACGTCGAGCTCTTCTCCCGGATGACAGTGATCCAGAACGTGATGGTCGGACTCCATTCGGAGATCCGCCATCCGCTCGGCTTCGTGACCGCGATGTTCCACCTGCCCTCCAACTCTCGCAAGGAGGAGACAGCCCTGGCCAGGGCGCGGGAGGCGCTCGACTACGTCGGGCTGAAGGACCTCGAGGAGCGCCCGGTGGCCGGGCTTCCCTTCGGGACTCTGAAGGCGGTCGAGCTCGCCCGCGCCATCGTCTCCCGCCCCAAGCTGCTGCTCCTCGACGAGCCGGCCGGTGGGCTCAACCACGACGAGGTCGCCGACCTCGTCCAGCTCTTCCGGCGGATCCACAAGGATTTCGGCCTGACCATGCTCATCGTGGAACACCATATGAACCTGGTCATGCGGGTCTCCGACCACGTCGTCTGCCTGGACTTCGGCAAGAAGATCGCGGAAGGCGCGCCGCGCGAGGTGCAGGCGAACCAGCGCGTCATCGAGGCCTACCTTGGAACCGAAGATGGCGCTGCTTGAGCTGAACGAGGTGCAGGCGTCCTACGGCTCCATCCGTGCGCTGCACGGCGTCTCGCTGAAGGTCGAGGAAGGCTCCATCGTCGCTCTGCTCGGAGCCAACGGTGCGGGCAAGACGACCACCCTGCGGGCCATCAGCGGAATGGTCCGGGCCAGCGGCGAGATCCGATTCGCCGGCCACGACATCGCCGGCAGGCAGCCGGAGGACGTAGCCCGGCTCGGAATCGCCCACGTGCCGTCGGGCCGAGGCACGATGACGCAGCTGACGGTCTGGGAGAACCTCCAGATGGGCGCCTACATCCGGCGGGACCGGGACCGGATCAAGGCCGACTACGAGCGGACCATGAGGTACTTCCCCTGGATCCGGAGCCGGAAGGACCAGGTGGCCGCCACCCTTTCCGGAGGAGAGCAGCAGATGCTGGCCATCGCCCGCGCCCTGATGCTGAACCCGAAGCTGCTGCTCCTCGACGAGCCTTCGCTGGGCCTGGCGCCGATCGTGATCCGCGACATCTTCGAGATCGTGAAGGCGATCAACCGCGACGACGGCACCACCATCCTGGTGGTGGAGCAGAACGCCAACCTGGCGCTGCGGGCCGCCGAGCGGGCGTACGTACTGGAAGTCGGCCGCGTCACGCTCTCAGGTTCGAGCGCGGAGCTGGCCGGCAACGAGTCCATCCGCAAGTCCTACCTCGGCGACTAGAGAAAAGGCAAAGAAAGGCTTAAAGACATGTACCTGGTCACGCTGACCGACTTCCTCCAGCAGGTGGTTTCCGGGATCGCCTCCGGCGGCGTTTACGCCAGCCTCGCCCTCGCCCTGGTCCTGATCTACCGGGCGATGGACGTGGCCAACTTCGCCCAGGGCGAGATGGCGATGTTCAGCACCTTCATCTCCTACACGCTGATCACCAGCTTCAACCTGCCTTTTTACGTGGTCTTCCCGGTCACCATCGCCATCGCCTTTGCGGGCGGAGTGGTGATCGAGCGGATCATGATCCGACCCTTCGAAGGCAAGTCGGTGATAACCCTGGTCGTGGTCACCCTCGCTCTCTTCTATCTCACCAACGGGATGGCGGGCTTGATCTTCGGCTACATCCTCAAGAGCTTCCCGAGTCCCTTCTCGAGCGCGCCGATCAGCTTCGGCGGCATCTTCGTCACCGTCCAGGACGTCGGCGTGCTCGGCGTCTGCCTGGTCATCCTCGGGCTGGTCTACGTGTTCTTCCGCTTCACCAAGGTCGGCCTGGCGATGCGGGCGGCGGCGCTCTACCCGGAGTCGTCGCGGCTGGTCGGGGTTCGCGTCAGCTGGATGCTGGCCTTGGGCTGGGGGCTGGCCTCCGCCGTCGGGGCCACGGCCGGGATGATGATCGCCCCCATCACCTTCCTCGACCCCTACTTCATGCAGCCGATCCTGCTCTTCGCCTTCGCGGCAGCCGTCCTGGGCGGGATCGAAAGCCCCCTGGGGGCGGTCATCGGCGGCTTGACGGTCGGGGTGCTGCTGGCCCTCGTCGGCAGCTACCTGCCGGCCGGCCAGAACCTGCGACTGCCTTTCGCGCTGGTGATCATCGTCGCGGTGCTGCTCTTCCGGCCGGCCGGCTTCCTCGGCCAGGCCACGGTGCGGCGCGTATGAGCAGCCGCTTTCTCGGCATCTCGGCCTACGTCTGGATCGCCATCGTCGTTGGGGTGGTGGTCCTGATCGGTATCCCGCTCAGCACCGACAAGTTCACGACCTTCGAGTTCGCCAACGTGGCCGTCTACGTGATCGCCCTCATGGGCCTCAACCTGCTGACCGGCTACTCGGGGCAGATCTCACTGGGGAACGGCGCCTTCATGGCCATCGGCGGCTACACCACCGCGCTGACCGCCTACCACCTGAAGCACTCGTTCGGCATCGACAGCCCGGCCATCCTTTATGCGTCGATTCCTCTGGCCGCGCTGCTGGCCGGCCTCTTCGGCTTCCTGTTCGGGTTCCCGGCGCTGAGGCTGTCCGGCATCTACCTGGCGCTGGCCACCTTCGCGCTCGCCCTCTCCATCCCGCCGATCATCGACATCGACAAGCTGGAGTTCATCCTCCAGGGCCACTCCGGCGTCAACCTGCACCCGCTGCACCCACCGGACTTCCTCGCCCTCTCCGACGAGCAGTGGCTGTACTTCGTCAACTGGGCCATCGCCGGGTTGATGTTCGTGCTGGCCTGGAACCTGGTTCGGAGCACGACGGGTCGCGCTTTCATGGCCGTCCGCGACAGCGAGACGGCCGCCGTCGCCAGCGGTGTGAGCCTCTCCTATTACAAGACGCTCGCCTTCGGCATCAGCGCCGCCTATTCCGGCATCGCCGGCTCCCTGCTGGCGATCTCGGTGGCCTACGTCAACCCCGACGTTTTCGGCCTCCAGCTCTCCCTGGCGCTGCTGGTGGCCGCGGTGATCGGCGGGCTGGGCTTCGAGTTCGGGCCGCTGATCGGGGGGCTCTTCTTCGTTTGGCTGCCGTACTGGTCGGAGCAGGTCTCCAAGCTGCATGTCGGCACCTTCCAGCTGCCGAGCAAGCCCGACGTCTTCTACGGGGTGCGGTATCGGTGTTTACCGCGCGCGAAGGGCGGCGGCGCGCGGCGAAAAGATCGTGATTGCGCCCACGGCCGGCGTTCTCGAGGAGGAGTCGATTGGAGAGGAGCCGAGCGAGATCAGCAATTGAGTTCGGGACCGGGATCTGTTCAAGTTGTCTGAGCCCTTTCGGGTGCAGAAGTGTTCTTTAGGAGGATGGAAGCTTGCAGGGTAACTGGAGAGGCCTGAGGAAGGCTGCCGTGGCCGTCACGGCCATGCTCACCACGCTCGCCTGCGGGGCGCAGCAGGCGAACAACTCGACGACGGCGTCCGACGTGGGCATCACCAAGGACACCATCACGATCGGCGCCACTTATCCCCTCAGCGGAACGGCGTCCGCCTACGCGTCGGTCGCCAAGGGGATGAACGCGTACTTCCAGTACATCAACGACAAGGGCGGCATCAACGGCCGCAAGGTCACCTACATCGTCGTCGACGACGTCTACAACGCCGCCAACACACCGGCCAAGGCCCGCGAGCTGGTGGAGCAGGACAAGATCTTCGCCGCCGTCGGCAACCTCGGCACCGGGCCCAACCTGGCGGTCCGGCAGTACTACAACGACAACTCGGTACCCGACCTGTTCGTCTTCACGGGCTCGGACCACTGGGGCAACGACTTCGGCCAGTACCCGTGGACGCTCGGCTGGCAGCCCGACTATGAGGCCGAGGGCAAGATCTACGCCAAGGACATCCTCGCCAACAACCCGGGCGCCAAGGTCGCGATCCTCTTCCAGAACGACGACTACGGGAAGGACTACGTCAACGGCATCACCAAGGGCCTCGGCGACAAGGCGACCTCG
>VBHN01000204.1:2500-17735 GCA_005881155.1 Chloroflexota bacterium
GCTTCAGCATCCCCATCGGGTTCTTCATTCGTTTCTCTCCGTGACCTGAACGACGCGCCCGTCCAGCGTTCGCAGCGCCTCCTTCACCAACGGATGCTCCTCCGGTGACGGCGGCCGGCCCGCCGGCCCGCCGCCCGGCCCCGGCCCCGGTCCCGGTCCCTCCGCCAGCCGAAGGTCGAGCTTGACCGAGGGCCCCAGGTGGGCGGCAACCAGCGGCTCGACCGCCGACCGGTTGTCGAGGGCGCTCTTGTGGTGGAACGCGTACGGGAACCAGAGCACCAGCGTGCTGCCATCGTACTCGGGCCTGGCCTCCCGGAAATAGCCGCGCACGACCGGCCGCAGCTCCGCGAGAACCCGCTTCCAGGCCTCCACCAGGTCGGCGGCCGGCTCGATCGGCCCGGCGGCCGCGGGCGCCTCCTCAACCGGCACCGGCACCGGCTCCGGGTCGGCAGCCGGAGCCACCGCAGCGGCCGCCGGAGCCGCCGGCTCGGCGGCCGCAGCCACCGGCTCGGCGGCCGGAGCCACGGGCTCGGGGGCCGGCGCCACCGCCGCGGCGGACGCGACCGGCGGGGCGGGAACAGCCGGGGCAGCCAGGGGCGCCACAGCCACCCGGGCGGGCGCTTCGCCGGCCCCCAGCGCGAGGCGGACCAGCGTCGCCTCCACCAGGAAACGTGGCTCGGCGTGGCGGCGGACCTCACCGTCGAGGTGGAGCAGCGCGTCCAGCGCCGCCGACAGCCGAACCCGGCCGCCGGCGTCGTGCCCGTCGATCGCCCGCACCAAGAGGTCGCGGCAGCGCTCCAACAAGGCCCGGACCAGCGGCCGGAGGTCGGCGCCGCCCTCGTAGAGCCCGTTCAAAACGTGCAGCGCGTCGTGCGCGCGGCCCTCCAGGACGGCGTCGAACAGGGAGGCCACGGCCAGCGGGTCGGCGATCCCCAGCAGCGAGCGCGCCTCGGCCAGGTCGATCCGCCCCGTGGTCAGCGGCGCCAGCTGGTCCAGGTACCCGATCGCGTCGCGCATCGACCCCTCCGAGGTCCGAGCCAGCAGCGCCAGTGCCTCCGGGTCGATCCCGATCGACTCCGCTCCGGCGATCACGGCCAGCCGGGCCGCCACCACGTCCTCGGCCAAGCGCCGGAAGGGGAACTGCTGGCAGCGCCCGAGCACGGTCAGCGGGACCTTCTGGGCTTCGGTCGTGCAGAGTACGAAGACAACGTGTGGCGGCGGCTCCTCGAGCGTCTTCAAGAACGCGTTGAACGCGTCCCCGGAGAGCATGTGGGCCTCGTCGATGATGTAGACCTTGTAGCGCCCGAGGCTGGGCGCCAGGCGGACCTTCTCCCGGAGGTCGCGGATGTCGTCGATGCCGCGGTTGGAGGCGGCGTCGATCTCGATCACGTCCAGCGCGTTGCCCGCGGCGACCGCCAAACAGGAGTCGCAGGCGTTGCACGGCTCGCTCGCGCCGGCCGCCCGCTGCGAGCAGTTCAGCGCCTTCGCCAGCAGCCGCGCGGAAGAGGTCTTCCCCGTCCCCCGCGACCCCGAGAACAAGTACGCGTGCGCCACTCGACCGGAGGCGATCGCCGCCTGCAGCGCGCGGGTCACCGCCTCCTGCCCGACCAGGTCGGCGAAGGTCTGCGAGCGGTACTTGCGGTAGAGGGTCTGGTACGTCATGGGCTGAATTCAGCGAAACGAAAACGGAAAACGAAAGCGAAAGGTGACCGCGCACCCACTCGTCGATCGCGGCGCCCCCGGCGCTGTCTCGGCCTCCGGCTCCGGCCCGGAGGGCTGCGGCACCGCCGGTTTCCCCCTTACCGCTGCTACCTTCCGGTCCTGGCGGGGTTCGGAGGCCCGACCTGCGCAGGTCCCGGCCTTCAACGCCGTCGACCTCGGGCTGACCCGAAGGGCCGAACCTCGGAGCGGGAATTCGACCCAGCTAAGGCGGATTGCTGGTGCAGGGTACCGCCAGTCCCCCGTTTAGCGCGGCCGCTGTAAGGATACCGCCGCCCGCCCCAGCTCAACCCAGGCCAGCAGCGTCGCCAGGGGGATCAACAGCGAACCGGCGAGAACGATCGAGGAGGTCGGCAGGCCCAGACCGCGCAGCAGGGCGACGCCCCCCACCAGGACCGCGATCAAGGCGGTCGACAGCTGCCCGAAGAAGGTGTGCCGGAGGTCCGGCAGGCGCCTGAGCAGGATCAGCCCCAGCCCGACCAGGGCGGGACCGAAGTAGCGGACTGCCACGACCGCCGCCAACCAGAACGGGTAGGCGCCGCCCACCGCCAACCCCAGCGCCACCGCGCCGAAGAAGACGCCGTCGACGACCGGGTCCAGGCCGGCCCCGAACCGCGAGGGCCCCCCGAACCGGCGAGCAAGGGTCCCGTCGACCAGGTCCGTCAAGGCGGCGAAGGACACCGTCACAGCGAGCCAGCCGAACGTCTCCGGGCGCAGCGCGAAAACGAAGGCGGGTATGGCCAGCAGAGCCCGGGAACCGGTGACGAGATTGGCTAGCGTGTGGGTTTGGGCGACGGCGTCGGGGTCGCCGAATGGGTCGGAGCCGGCGTCGGCGTCGGGTAGGGCGTCGGGGGCGTCACGCCGACCTGCACGTTCTGCCCGCAGGGCCGCGGCTGGGCCTCGGCCAGGAAGATCTCGGTCGTCTTCTGGTCGGCCGGAGTGTTGGCATCCGCCAACCCGCCGTCGGCGCGGCAGATGGTCGCGCTGACGATGCCGGCGGGCTGCGCCCAGGTAGCCGGCCACCTGGTCGCGCCCGAGTAATAGGTGTCCAGGAAGGGCTTCCACAGGAACTGGCCCACGTCCTCCCCCCAGAGCACCTTGGTCGGGCAGAGCCAGCCTGAGGTGGGCACGCCAGGCGATCCATAGGCGTTGAAGCCGGAGTTGCAGGTGTCGCCCTGGTTGATGTGGGCCATGAAGGTGCCCACCGCCAGGTTCGGCGTGTAGCCCATCATCCAGGAGGAGGTGTAGCCGTCGGTGGTGCCCGTCTTCCCGGCCACCGGCAGCGCCGACATCGCCAGCTCCTTGCCCGGCACGCCGTGCAGGAGGTTGGTCATCAGGTAGGCGAGCTGGGGGGTCATCACCGGGCCGCCGGCCGTGTTCTCCGGGAACGCCGGCAGGGTCTTGCCGGAAGCGTCGACCACCTTCAGGACCGGGTGCGGGTAGACCCGGATCCCGCCGTTGTCGAAGGCCGAATAGGCCGCCAGGTGGTCGATCATCTTGATGTCGCCGGAGCCGATCGTGGTGGTCAGGCTGTTGACGTCGAAGTTGCCGTTGGCGCCCAGCTTGTGCGCGAAGTCGACCACCTTCTGCGGCCCGACGTCCTTGAAGGTCCAGAGCGCGGGCAGGTTCCGGGACTGCTCGATCGCGGTCCGCAGCGGGATGTAGCCCTGGAGCCGCCCGTCCCAGTCCTGGAAATGCGTGCCGCCGATGACCGGGTCCTTGTCGTTCAGCAAGGTTGAGGCCGTGTACTGGCCAGACTGCAGCGCGACGGCGTAGGTGTAGGGCTTGAAGGAGGAGCCCGGCTGCCGCCCGACGTCGGTCAGGTTGACCTGGCCCCGGATCTCGACCGATTTGTAGTCGGCGCTCCCGACCATGGCCAGGATCTCGCCGGTCTTCGGGTCCAGCGCGAGCAGCCCGCCCGTGTTGGCGCCCTTGGAGCTCAGCGCCTTGACCGCGCTCTTGACCGCCGCGTCGGCCAGCTCCTGCGTCCGGGTGTCGAGCGTCGTGTAGATCTTGAGCCCGCCCGTCAGCAGCGTCTGCTCGTCGTAGCCGTGGTCGTGCAGGTACTGGATGGTGTAGTCGATGAAGTGGCCGGTCAGCGCGTCCTGGCCGGAGCTGGCCGCCGCGTGCCGGGCCGTCATGGCGGTCCAGATGTCGACCTTGGCTGCCGCGTCGGCCGCGCCCTGGGAGAGCTTCCCGTTGGCCACCATCGCCTGCAGGACATCGTTCCAGCGGTCCTTGGCGTTCTGCCGCTGCTCCGGCGTGCCGAACGGGTTGTAGGCCGAGGGCGACTGCGGCAGGCCGGCCAGGAAGGAGGCTTGCGCCACGTTCAACTGCGAGGCCGAGACGCCGAAGTAAGTTTGGGCGGCGGCCTCGATCCCGAAGGCGTGGTTCCCGTAGAAGATCGAGTTGAGGTAGAGCTCCAGGATCTGCTGCTTCGAGTAGCGGCGCTCGAGCTCCTCGGCCAGCAGCAGCTCGCGCATCTTGCGCGAGAAGGAACGGTCGCCGGAGCCGCTGGTGCCGCCCGCCGCGCAGGTGGCGCAGAGGACGTCGTTCTTGATCAGCTGCTGGGTGATCGTCGAGCCGCCGAGGGCGGAGGAGCGATGGGTGACGTCATAGGCGGCCGCGATCACCACCCGGCGGTAGTCGACGCCCTGGTGGCTGTAGAAGGTGCGGTCCTCGACCGAGATGGTGGCGTCCTGGAGCGCCGGAGCGATCTTGGCCAGGGCCACGATGGTCCGGTTCTCCTGGTAGAGGGAGCTGATCTGGACCCCGTTGCGGTCGTAGATGCGGGTCGTCTGGTCGAGGCTGCCCTCCCGGAGCTGGTCCAATGAGGGCAGCCCCTGGGAGTAGTAGCCGACCACGGCCACGGTGCCCGCGGTGCCGGCGATGCCGACCACCGCCAGGACCGCGACCAGCACGAGGAGCACAGACTGCCAGCGCCTGTTCACCCCTCGCCGGCTGCGGTAGTTGCGGCGGCGTGTTCTGGAGCGTGTCAAAGGCCGGGGTGTAAAACGTGGAACGCGGGCCAAGGTTACCGCAGGCCGACGGCAGCCGCACCCTGCACGGCCAGCCCGCTGATCGGGTTGGCGAGGAACCCGTAGGCGACCAGGAGCGCGGCCGCGACCAGCGCGCCGCCGTAGGCCACGCGCCCGTGCGAGCTCCGCGGGACCTGCTCCCCGGGCGAGGCCAGGAACACCAGGCGGAGGTCGCGGAGCACCGCGAAGGACACCACCGCCGAGGCGAAGAAGCCGACCGCGACCAGCCAGAAGAGGCCTCCCCGGGCCAGCTGCGCGGAGACCGTGAAGGCCCCGAAGAAGCCGGCCAGGGGCGGCACGCCGGCCAGCGAGAGCAGGCAGGCCGAGAACCCCAGCGCCCGCGCCAGGCTGCGGTCGGAGAGCCCGGCCAGGCCGTGGGGCGCCTCTCCCAGCGCCAGGGGCGCCACCGCGGAGGCCAGCAGGTAGGCGCCGAACAGGAAGAGGCCGGCGCCGACGCCGAGGCGCGCGCCCCCGGCCAGGCCGGCGACGATCCAGCCCAGCTGCAGCAGGCCCGCCCAGCCGATGATGCCCCGGGCGGGGCCGCCGGCGACGGCGCCCAGCGCGGCGACGACCATCGCGGCCGCGGCCAGGGCCGGGATCAGCACCGCCCAGGCGCCGGCCAGCGCCGCCGCCGCACCGGCGAACTTGATCAGCACGATGCCCGCCGCCCCGGCAGCCAGGGGCCCGCCCGCCGGGGCCGCGGCCAGCTGCCCGAGCAGCGCGGCGAAGACCAGCAGCACCGCCAGCGCCAGGGGCAGCCCCAGCGGCGGTCCCAGCGAGGTCCGCATCACCGCCAGCTCGGAGCTGCCGGCGGCGGCCGCGACCAGTGCCATGCCCAAGGCCGCCAGGGCCCCCAGCGAGCCGCCGATCAGCAGCGCCCGGCGCGCGGCCGCGGGCTCGCGCACCGCCAGCGCGCCCACCGACGCGAGCACCGCCAGCTCGAGGCCCGCCCAGAGGCCGGCCAGGTCGGTGGCGGACGCGCTCACCAGCCCGCCGAAGCAGGCCAGCAGCGTCAGGCCCAGGGCCGGCCGGCCCAGCTCCGCCCAGGGCGCGGCGAGCACCACGACCAGGGTGGTGGCCAGCAGCACGGCCTTGGCGAAGAGGGCGAAGCGGTCCTGCGTGAACCCGCCCTGGAAGAGCGTCCGCAGCTGCGCGCCGGCGGTCAGCTCGACGCCCAGAGCCACGGCCAGCAGCACGCCCGCGATCGCGACCGAAGCCCAGGGCTGGCGCCGCAGCGGTGAAAGCCGCGGCGCGAAGAGGCAGACCACCGCCGCCACGGCCACCAGCGCTTCGGGCAGGAGCAGGCTCGCCGTGGTCAGCACCTCAGGAGGCCCCCGGCGAATAGCCCGACATGATGTCGGCCGAGCTGTTGTTGATCACGTTGACGATGCCCTGGTCGAAGAG
This sequence comes from Chloroflexota bacterium, assembly GCA_005881155.1. Lineage (GTDB taxonomy): Bacteria > Chloroflexota > Dormibacteria > Dormibacterales > Dormibacteraceae > CF-105. The sequence goes on from VBHN01000204.1 coordinate 8,662, forward strand.
CGTGACCGAGCCCCCCAGCTTGGGGCCGCCGGGCAGCACGCCCCACCAGAAGAGCATCGCCACCAGCAGGCCCAGGTACCACATCTCGCCCAGGGAGGCGTCCGAGGCGCCGGGCGAGTCAGGGCGCGGCGAGCCGAACAGCACCCGCTGGTAGAAGAAGGCGAAGGCCACCGCCAGCAGGCCCAGGCCCAGCGAGAGCACGAAGACCGCCCCCGGCTGGTTGTGGAAGGATCCGAAGAGGGTCATCGCCTCGGCGATGAAGGAGGCGAAGCCCGGCACCCCGAGGACGGCGAAACCGGCCAGCACGAAGAGCCAGCTCAGCTTCGGCATCCGCGGCGCGAGGCCTCCCATGACCTCCACGTCCCGGGTCTGGGCGCGCTCGGCGATGGTGGCGGTGGCGCCCACCACCAGGGCGGCCGCCAGCCCGCCCGCGACCAGCTGGAAGGTCGCGCCCAGCAGCGCCAGCGAGGTCATCCCCGAGATCCCCAGCGCGGCGACACCGCCCGGCACCAGCGCCGCGTAGGCGCCGAAGCGCCGGAGGTCGCGCGAGCGCAGGATCGCGAAGGCAGCGTAGAGCACGGTCGCGGCCGCCAGCGCCGCCAGGAAGGGCGCGATCAGGGAGGCGCCATTGTGCTGGCCCACGACCAGGATCCGGATCAGGAGGTAGCCGCCCAGCCGGGCGCCGATGCCGGCGACCAGCATGGCGACGCCCGGCGTCGCCTCCGCGTAGAGGTCGCGCGCCCAACCGTGGAGCGGCACCAGCGGCAGCCGGGTGGCGGCGGCGACCACGACCAGGATCGCGATCACGACCTGCAGGCGGTTGTTCAACAACCCGTGGGCGAGGAAGTCGAAGTCGAAGCTGATCCCGCCCGTGGCCGCATAGAGGACCAGGGCCACGGCCAGCAGCGCGAAGGTGCCGACCGCCCCGTAGGCCAGGAAGCGGCCCGCGGCGGCCCGCCGGCCGGGCCCGCCCCACCCCGCCACCAGCAGCGCGATCGGGAGGATGCCCCCCGCCCAGAAGAGGACCAGGACGAACAGGTCGCGCGCGCAGAGCACCCCGTTGACGCTGCCCACCACCAGCAGCAGGAGCACGAAGTACTCCCGCACCCGCTCCCGGATGGCGCTCGAGGCCAGCACCGAGACGACCCCGATCAGCGAGCCGAGCAGGAGCAGCGGGATGGTGATGCCGTCCACGCCCAGGTGGTACTGGATGCCCAGCGCCGGCAGCCAGGGCAGGTTCTCCTCGTACTGGGCCGCCGAGCTGAAGAGGTTGGCCTGGTTGTAGGCGACCAGGCAGAGGAAGAGCAGGGAGGCGTTGGTCCAGAAGGCGATCTGGAAGAAGGTCCGGTCGTAGCGGCCGCGCGGGTTGGGGAGCAGCGCCAGCACCGCCGCCATCAGCACCGGCGTCCAGATCAGGGTGCTGAGGAGGAAGTTGAAATGGATGATGGTCGGCCCGAAGGGCGAGACCGGCGACGGCGAAGGTGAGGGCGTGGTCACCGCCAGCAGGTAGAGGAGGTGGTTCACCGGTACACCCCCGGCGCGGCCAGCCCGGCGACCACGACCACCACGACCGCCACGCCCAGCGCCACCGGTAGCAGCGGTACCCGGCGGTGGAGGATTCGAGCGCCGTCACCGACCGCCCGGCCGAGGCGGGACTCGCCACCGGCCAGGGCGCGGTCCTCGAGCAGCGCGATGAGCGCGGTGAAGGGCGCCACCAGGCCGCGGTCGAGCGCGCGCCGGGCGAGGCCGCTGCCGCCCTCCCAGGCGAACGCGGCGCCCGCCGTCAGCCGGCCGCCGAGGGCGCGCGCCGCCAGGAAGAGGCCGGCCGCCAGCAGGGCCCCGGCCAGGGGCGCACCCACCCACAGGGCCAGGAAGGCGAACGCCGGCCGCTGGTGGGGCAGCCTGTCGAAATAGCCCTGGAAGCGGGTGCTGTAAAGGGCGATTGAGATCAGCACCGCGATCGCCGCCAGCAGGAGGGGAGGCACCGCGACCTCGTTGGGAGCGGCGCGGACCCGGTTGGGGTCGAAGCCGCGCCGCCGCGGGAGCGGCCCGTGCGCCGCCAGGAAGTAGACCCGGAAGAGGGCCAGCATGCCCAGCCCGAGGCCGAGCGCGTAGGCGGCCACCCACCACCAGTGCAGCAGCTTGTCGCCCGCCACGGCGCCGACGGCCCCGGCCAGGCCGGCCGCCGCCAGCGGCAGCGCCAGCAGGCTGAGCGGCATCCGCCGCAACCCCTCCCCCATCTCGCTGACCAGCGGCGAGCGCATCCCCGCGGCCAGGCTGCCGGCCGCCAGGATGAGGCCGACACGCGCCAGCGCGGTCGCCGCCAGCAGCACCGCGGCGGGCGCGACCGCGAGCGGCCGGGCGAAGCCGAGGACGGCCAGGGCGGAGACCCCGATGCCGGCCGCGGTCAGCGCCCGCCGGGCGTCCATCCCGGCCAGCCCCAGCAGGGGCAGCGCCACCGCGCTGACCGCGGCTGTCACGGCCACCACGCGCAGCGGCCAGGGGTTGACCGTGTTCGAGGCGGCCAGGATCGGCAGCACCTTGTAGAGCAGCCCGGCCGCCATCAGCGCCCAGAGCCCCTGCACGGCGGCGTGCGCGCCGGCGGAGGCCGTCGAGGCGCGGGTCAGCCAGCCGTGGAAGGGGAAGAGTCCGAGCCGCCCGGCTGCCCCGGCGAAGAGCAGGATGCCCGCCGTGGCCAGCGCCTTGGGTCCGGCCCCGGCCACGCCGTGCAGCTGCGGGATCAACTGGTCCAGGTTGAGCTGGCCGTACCGCGAGTAGAGGAGGGCGATGCCGGCCAGCAGGGCCAGGTCGCTCCCGAAGGGGACCGCCAGCGCCAGCCGCGCACCCAGCGTGGAGGCCTCATCGGCCCAGCTGTTGGAGAGCAGCAGGTAGCTGGCGGCGGCCGCCGCCCCCCAGAACACATAGAGGACGGAGAGGTCGGTGCTGGCCACCACGCCGAGGGTGGAGGTCAGGAGCAGGGTGAGGAGGGCGTAGTAGCGGGCCGGTGAGGGCTCGCCGCGGGCGCCGACCCTGCTCCAGGCGAGCACGGCGAAGGAGATGGCGAGGGCGCAGAGCATCAGGATCGAGGTCAGGTGGGTGATCCGGATCCCGATGTCCACGATGTAGGTCTGGAACTGGGCCGGCCCGCTGAAGGCGGTGCCGATGTTCAGCCACTCGTAGGAACCGTCGTAGGGCTCCGGCTTCTGGAGCCGGGCCCAGGTGGCGAGGCCGACACCGACCAGGGCCGACAGCGGCGCCAGCTGGGCCAGGTTGGCGGCGGCCCGGCGGGTGCGGACACCCAGGGCGAGCATCGCGAACACGATCAGCGGGGCGACCAGGATCAGCGGCACCGCCCAGCCCAGCGTGCTGGAGGGGTCGAAGTGGAAACCGGTGCTGGTGCGCGTGCTGGCGGCCGGCGAGGCGGTGGCGGCGGCGGAAGCCGCCGCGGCGTAGAAGGCGGGGCTCAGCGCGGTGTCTCCAGGCGGTTCAGCGCGGCGCCGACCGCGACGAAGGCGAAGACCATCAGGGCCAGCAGCACCGCGAAGCCCTGGCCGGCCAGCTGGTCGCTTCGAGCCGTCGCGAAGCGGGAGACCGCCACCAGGTCGAGCCCGGCGCCGGCGAGCAGCAGCGGGAGGCCCGCGACGGCACCGAGGTAGCTCCGCTGGCGGGCGACGGCAAAGGCGCCGGCGGCGAAGAGGAACCCGCCCAGGAAGAGGAAGTGGACGATCCCGACGCTCACCGCGCCCGGACCCTCGCGAAGAGCACGGCCGCGGCGGCGCCGGTCAGCAGGGCGGCGGCGACCGCCTCCACCGCCAGCGCGTCCCGGTCGACCAGCAGCCGGCCCAGGGCGGCGGTGTTGAAGGAGCCGCCCGCGTGGTAGCCGGCGAAGTAGGCGCCGCGGAAGGCGATGTAGGCCAGGACCAGGAAGACCACCCCCGCGAGGGAGGCCCCGAGCTGGTTGACGAGCGTGCCCGGCTCGAGGGCGGTGGCCGTCCGGCCCGCGCCCGCTCGCAGCAGCACCAGCGCCGAGAGGCCCAGCGCGACCAGCGTCACCAGCGCCGCGAAGCCGGCGTCGAGGTCGGCGTAGAGCGCCGCCAGCCCGGCCGCGACCAGGGCCAGGCCGAGGGCGCGCGGGCGGCCGGCCGCCAGCGCCGCCAGGAGGCCGCCGGCGACGGTGACCGCCGCGAACGCGTAGAAGATTCCCGAGTGGAGGGTGTCCAAGAAGCGAAATTACCTCTGCCTACGTCGAGGCGGGGTCAGTTCCGAGTCGGAAAGGATACAGGAGCGCCGCCAGCCCGAAGGCGGCCGCCGCCACCACCGCGGCCAGCTCGCCGCGGCTCCAGGGCGCGGTCGCGGCCGCCACCACCCAGGCGCCGAGGAGGAGCAGGACCAGCAGCGCCGCCGACACGCCCACCAGGGGGGCGAGGTCGAGGGACTCGAGACGAGCCAGGAGCGAATTCACGACGAAGCGAGTATGGCTGCTTCAGGCAGCCGAGGCGATGATGCCCCCACCCAGCACCCGGGTGCCCTGGTAGAGGACCGCCGCCTGCCCGGGCGCGACGCCGGCGACCGGCTCGCCGAGCTCGAGGGTGCCGTCCTGGTAGCGCGCCGCGACCGGGCGGGCGCGGTAGCGCAGCCGGGCCGAGCAATCCAGCGTCGCCGCCGGCTGCCCGTCGATGAAGCTGACCGACTCCAGCCGGACCTTCGACGAGCCCTGCTCGGAGCGCCTCCCGACGACCAGCCGGTTGGCGCTCGGCTCGATCCGCAACACGTACCAGGGCCCGGGGTCGGAGAGCGAGAGCCAGCCCGTCCGCTGGCCGACCGTGTAGAGCGGCGTGCCGCGGTGGCGGCCGACCTCGCGGCCGCTGCCGTCGACGATCGGGCCCGCCGTCACCGGCAGCCGGGCCGCCAGGTAGTCGCCGGTCTTTCCCGGCGGCACGAAGCAGATCTCCTGGGAGTCGGGCTTGGCCGCCACAGGCAGCCCGAACTCGACCGCGTGCTCTCGCGTCTCGGCCTTGCTCATCCCGCCCAGGGGAAAGACCAGCCGCGCCAGCTTCTCGCGGGTCAGGTGATAGAGGACGTAGGACTGGTCCTTGCCGGGGTCGGCGGCGCAGTGGAGCTCGGGTCCCGAGGGCCCGGCCAGGATCCGCGCGTAGTGGCCGGTCGCCAGGGCGTCGAAGCCGAGGCCCAGCACCCGCTTCAGCATCAGGTCGAAGCGCACGAAGGCATTGCAGCTCAGGCAGGGATTGGGCGTGCGGCCGCCCAGGTAGGCGGCGTGGAAGGGCTCGATCACCCGCTCGCCGAACTCGCGCTCCAGGTTCCAGACGTAATAGGGGATGCCCAGCAGGGTCGCCACCCGGCGCGCGTCGGACACCGCCGAGAGCGAGCAGCAGCCGCCGTGCTTCTCGAGCTCGGCCTCGTCGTCGCGGGGCCACTGCTGGAGCGTCACGCCGACCACCTCGTGGCCGGCCGCCTGCAGGAGGGCCGCGGCGACCGAGGAGTCGACGCCGCCGGACATCGCTACCGCGACCTTCATGCCGCTACTCGACGACGTCGCCCTCGACGGGCTCCACGCGCACGCCGCGCGACTCCAGGTAGGTCACGCCGCGGTCCAGCTCATCGGGCTCGCCGGTCATCTCCAGCAGCACCCAACCCTCCTCCCGGGTGACGTCGGCGCGGCGGATGTTGGTGACGACCTCGTAGTTCTTGCCCAGGTGGTAGATCACGGGCTCGGTCACCAGGTCGCGGCCGAAGATGAGCCGGACGCGTCTTCTCGCCATCGCGGCGCGAAGTCTAGTGGAGTGGCCTCCCACCGGCGACCGCGGGGATGATCGACACCTCGTCCTTGGGCTCGAGCTTCACGTCCAGCCCCCCGCCGAAGCGGACGTCCTCGTCGTTCAGGTAGACGTTCACGAACTGGCGCAGGTTGCCCGAGGGGTCGAGGACGCGCTCGCGAAAGCCGGGGAAGCGGCTCTCGAGCTGCTCGATCGCACCCCGCAGGTCGCCCGCCTCCACCTGGACTGCCGCCTCGCCCTGGGATAGGGTCCGCAGCGGGCCGGGGATTCTCACAGTTGCCATCGCCTAGATATTCACCGATTCCTTGAACGATTTCAGGGTCGGCTCTATTTCGAAGCGTCGACCCGGGCTCGGCGCGGCCGCGACGGCGTCGGCCGTCTTGAGCCCATGGCCGGTGACGTAGGCGACCACCACCTCGTCGCCCTTCCAGCGGCCGGCGCGCGCCAGCTTGGCCAGGACGCCGATGGTGACCCCCCCGGCCGTCTCGGTGAAGATGCCCTCGGTCCGGGCCAGGAGCCGGATGGAGTCGATGATCTCCTCCTCGGTCACGGCCTCGACGACGCCGCCCGTCTCGCGCGCGATCCTGATCACGTAGGAGCCGTCGGAGGGACTGCCGATGGCGATCGATTTCGCGATCGTGTTCGGCTTGACCGGGAGCACAGTCTCGGTCCCCTCCTTCCAGGCGTTGTAGACGGGCGCGCAGCCAAGGGCCTGGGCGCCGGTCAGGGCGGGCAGCCTGGAGCCGGCCTCGACCAGCCCCAGGTCGACCATCTCCCCCACCGCCCGCCGGTGCTTCACGAACTGGCAGCCGGACGCGATCGGGATGACGATCTCGTCCGGCAGCCGCCAGCCCAGCTGCTCGGCGGTCTCGAAGTCGAGCGTCTTGGAGCCCTCGGCGTAGAAGGGGCGGACGTTGATGTTGCAGAACGCCCAGGGGTAGGTCTCGACCAGCTGCGAGCAGAGCCGGTTGACCTGGTCGTAGTTCCCCCGGACCGCGATCAGGTTGGGCTCGAAGACCGACGTCGAGACGACCTTGCCGGGCTCCAGGTCGGAGGGTATGAAGACGAACGCCTCCAGCCCGGCCCGGGCCGAGTAGGCGGCGACGGCGTTGGCGAGGTTGCCGGTGGACGCGCAGCCGATGGTCTCGAACCCGTGCGCCCGGGCCCAGGAGACCGCGACCGAGACGACCCGGTCCTTGAAGGAGTTGGTCGGGTTCATCGAATCGTTCTTCAGGTAGAGGTTGCGGAGCCCGAGCTCGGCGCCCAGCCGCTCGGCGTGGATCAGCGGGGTGAAGCCCTCGCCCAGGGTCACCACCGGCACCTCGTCCTCCAGCGGCAGCAGGTCGCGGTAGCGCCACATCGAGGGTGGCCCGGCCGCGATCGACCGGTGGCTGATCCGCTTGCGGATGGCGTCGTAGTCGTAGACGACGTCGAGCGGCCCGAAGCACATCTCGCAGACGTGGGTGGCCTGGACCGGGTACTCGGTGCCGCACTCGCGGCAGCGCATCCCGATCACCCGCCGGCCATTACCGAGCCCACTCAATCGACGGCTTCCTCCAGCTTCTTGAAGAGCGGCCGCGGCTCCTGGAGCTTCTGGCCGACGGGCAGCTCGGGCGCCTCCCAGGACCCGGTCCAGGAGGCGTAGTCGCCGGTCAGGACGCGGTGCCGGCGGCCGCCCTCCTCCACGACCTCCTTGAACTCCAGCGGCCCGGCCAGGTGGCCGCCGTGGCCGAGCATCTCATGGACCCGCTGGGAGGTGAAGGGCAGGAAGGGCGTGAAGATCACCTTGAGCGCGTCGACCAGCCGCAGCCCGACGTAGAGCACGGTCGCCGCGCGCTCGCGGTCGCTCTTGATGGTGTGCCAGGGCTGCTCCTCGGCCAGGTAGCCGTTGGCCAGCGAGGAGAGCCGCAGCGCCTCCTTGATCGCCTGCTGGAAGGAGGCCTTCTCGAGCAGCCCGCCGACCGTGTCAAATCCGTTTGATATTTCCTTCAAGACTTCCTGATCTCCGTCGCTGAGCGGGCCCGGCGCCGGCACCTCGCCGAAGTTGCGGTGGGCGTTGACCAGCACCCGGTTGACCAGGTTGCCCCAGTTGGCGACCAGCTCGTCGTTGTTCCGGCGGATGAACTCGGTCCAGGTGAAGACGGTGTCCTGCGTCTCCGGCCCGGCGATGGTCAGGAAGAAGCGGAGCGGGTCGGGGTCGTAGCTCTGCAGGAACTCGTTGACGTAGATGGCGCCGCCCCGGGAGGAGCTGAGCTTGCGGCCCTCCATGGTCAGGAACTCGGACGCCACGACCTCGTAGGGCAGCTCCAGGCCGCCGTAGCCGAGCAGGATGGCCGGCCACATGACGGTGTGGAAGGTGATGTTGTCCTTGCCCATGAAGTAGTAGTGGCGGGACTCGGGGTCCTTCCACCAGGCCTCCCAGGACCGGTCGGCGCCGGTGTTGTGCGCCCACTCGATGGAGGCGCTCAGGTAGCCCATGACGGCGTCGAACCAGACGTAGATCCGCTTGTCGTCGCGCTCCTGCCAGCCGGGCAGCGGGATGGGGACGCCCCAGTCGAGGTCGCGGGTGACCGGCCGCGGCTTCAGGTCGTTGATGAAGTTGCGGGTGAAGGCGATCACGTTCGGACGCCACCCGGTGCGCGTGCGAAGCCACTCGCTCAGCTGCTCGCGGAAGGCAGGCAGGTCGAAGAAGAAGTGCTCGGTCTCCTTGAACACGGGCGGCTGGCCGTCGATCCGGGAGCGCGGGTTCTTCAGGTCCATCGGATCGAGCTGGTTGCCGCAGTTCTCGCACTGGTCGCCGCGGGCGTCGGGGTAGCCGCAGATCGGGCAGGTCCCTTCGATGTAGCGGTCGGGAAGCGTGCGGCCGGTGACCGAGGAGAAGGCGCCCATGGCCTTCTCCAGCTTCAGGTAGCCCTTCTCGTAGAGGACTTTGAAGACGTCCTGGACGACCCTGTAGTGGTTCTCGGTGGTGGTCCGGGTGAAGAGGTCGTAGGAGAGCCCGAGGTCGCGGAGGTCCTCGCCGATCAGCGCGTTGTAGCGGTCGGCGATCTCCTGGGGGGTCGAGTTCTCGTTGTCCGCCGCCACCAGGATCGGGGTGCCGTGCTCGTCGGTGCCGCTGACCATGAGCACGTCATCGCCGCGGAGCCGGTGGTAGCGGGCGAAGATGTCGGACGGCACCCCGAACCCGGCCACGTGCCCGAGGTGCCGCGGCCCGCTGGCGTAGGGCCAGGCGACGGCCACCAGGATGCGCTTGGGCGAAGGATTGGGAGCCACGAGGCC
>VBHN01000080.1 GCA_005881155.1 Chloroflexota bacterium
TACTGGCAGGGCTGGCTTCGGCCGACCGGGGCCTGGTCGCGGCCGGGCGAGCGGCCGCCGCCCAACCCGGCGCGCTGCTGACCGATTCACCAGTCGCTGCCTATTACAGCGGCAAGGAGCCCAGCCAGATCTTCGGGTCCCGCTTGCTACCGGCCGATGCCACGGCTGCGACCGGCTGGCTGCAAGACCACGGGGTGGGCAGCGCGGTCGTCGAGGACATCCCTTACTACCGGGTCAGCGCCGTCTACCCCGGCCTGGCGCAAGGACAGCCGATCGCACCCTTCGAGCCGGTGGGACGGCAGGCGGACTTCACCGTGGCCGGCGGCAAGGGCACCCACGTCTACCGGGTGCCGCCCGAGCGTCTCTGCGCGTGGGTGACGGGCACGGTCCTGGCCGACCTCAATCCAGCCGATGAGCCCGCGGTGGGCAAATCCGCCGGCCTGGCCAAGGGGCTGCGGCTGGAAACCATGAACGGCAAGCCGGTCACCGGGGAGGGCCTCGGCTTCGGCGCCCCGCTCGCGCGCTACTCGGATGGCGACTACTTCAGCGGGACGGCGACCACGACCGACCTCTCCAGGCCCGGGGCGACGACCTGGGTCAAGGTGTTCGAGCTCGACCGGGTCGGCGTGGACAGCGACCGACGCTTCTTGCCGGCACCCAGCCGGGGTCGAGTCGTCGTCACCTACCGGGTCGCGAGCGGCCGGATCGACATCTCGGTGGCGGCCGACCTCCAGCCCGGCTTCCAGCAGCTGGTGATCTTCAACGAGCAGTCGGCAGCCTTCGACGACTTCGCCGACCCGACGCAGATCAGGCTCGGCGGCGCGATCGGCTCCTGGCGGCCCGTCGAAGGCGGCTGGGGTCGGTTCCGATCCGGCTTGCTGGACATGGAGTGGTCGCAGCCGGCACTGGCTGGGGCCGATCTCCACGCGGGCCGCGAGGTGCGCGCGCCGGACATCGACTTCAGCGGCCTCGAGTACGTCTTCGGCCCCGGCTTCCAGGGCGCCGACTACCAGGTGGCGGTGAGCAAAGCGAGGTGAGCAGCTTGGAGCAGGTCGACGTCGTCCTCATCTACCCGCAGCGGGCGCCGGTCAAGGGCCGGCACTGGATCATGCCTTCTCTCGGGCTTTCCTACCTGAACTCGGCGCTGCGCAGCGCCGGCTACAGCTGCCGCCACCTCGACCACACCTTCCTGGAGCGGCGCGAGGTGCTGGCTGAGATCGAGCGTCTGAAGCCCCGGGTCATCGGCATCTACTGCATGGTCACCATGCAGGACGAGGCGTTCTCCCTGGCCCGTGACCTCAAAGGCAAGGCCTTGCTGGTGGTCGGCGGGCCGTACCCCAGCGGGGAGCCGGAGCCCTTCCTCGACGCCTTCGACCTGGCGGGCGTCGGGGAGGGTGAGGAGACGATCGTCGAGATCATGCGCCACCTCGACGACCGGCGCTGGGAGGAGATCCAGGGGCTGGCTTTCAAACGCCCGGACGGCGAGGTCGTGAAGACGGAGGCGCGGCCTCGCAGCAAGGACATGAGCGTGCTGGCGCCGCCTTACCGGCGGGACCTGCCCAACCGGCAGTACATCGATTACTGGCGCCGCCACTGGAAGGACGCGACGACCCCGCTGATGGCGAGCCGTGGCTGTCCGTTCCGCTGTGAGTTCTGCCACAAGCCTGTCTTCGGCGACCTCTTTCGCGCGCGCTCCTCGGAGTCGGTGATCGCCGAGATGCGCGAGATCGCGGAGCTCGGCTACGACCACATCTGGATGTCGGACGACCTCTTCACCCTGAACTACCACCGCACGATGGAGCTGTGCCGGGACATCGAGGCGGCGCAGCTCCCGCTCAGCTGGGAGTGCCTGTCGCGCGTCACGCACGTCGACTTGGAGCTCTTCGCCCAGATGAAGCGGGCGGGCTGCAAGCGCATCTTCTTCGGCATCGAGTCCGGTGACGAGGGCGTGCTCAAGCAGATGCAGAAGGGGATCACGCCGGCCCAGTCGCGGGAGGCCGTGGCGGCCTGCGTCCAGGCCGGCATCAAGGCGGCGGGCTTCTTCATGGTCGGCTACCTGGGCGAGACCCAGGAGAGCCTGGCCCGCACCATCAAGTTCTCCTCGCACCTGCCTCTGGACTACGTGAGCTACACGATCGCCTACCCACTGCCGGGAACCAAGTTCCACGGGCGCGTCAAGGAGCGGCGCCAGGAGGGCGAATGGCACTACATCCGTCACAACCGCCTACTGTTCAACTCCGACTTCAGCGAGCGCAAGCTGCGCTTCGCGATCTTGAAGGGGGCCGTGCAGCACAAGCTGCGTCGGCTGCGCCTGAAGCCCGTGGCGGCCGCCTTCGAGCTGGCGACCGACCCGGTCCTGAGGGCCATGCACTGACCCGACCGTCGCTGACCGTCGCGCGCACCTTCGGGCTCTCGGTGGCGGTCTATGTCGTCGCCCTGGCGGTGCACGAGGTCATGCACCTGGTTGCGCTCTACGCCCTCGGCGGCCAGGGCACGCTGGTCGTTCACGCCTGGCGCTTCACCTTCCTGCCCATCACCGTCCAGTCCTTTCACGCCCAACCGGCGCAAGCGCTGGCCTTCTGGCCGCACCTGATTTTCGACTTCGCGGGACCCGCGCTGGCAGCGCTGCTGCTCGGCTTTCTAACCGTTGCCGTCCACGACCCGGTGCCGCGGACGGCGCTGGCCGCCAACCTGCTGATCCTGGCCTTCTACGCCGTGATCGAGCCTCTCGACGTGGCGCTCGACGCCGCGGGCGCGCCGGCGCACTTCCTGCTCTGGGCGGAGTTCAATTACGGGGTGCCGCTGCTGATCCTGCTGGCCGCCTCGGCGCTGCCGGCCGTTCGTCTCCGCCGTGCGCCTGCCTGAGCTCTGGCGGGGCGTCTTCCGGGTCGTCGCCGGCCTCTTCTGGCTCTACTACGCAAGCCAGAAGTGGGCCGGCGTAGGGTGGATGAAGCCGTTGATCCAGGGCGCCGCCGCCGTCAACCCGATCCCGGGTGTGCACGAGCTGCTGGCGTTGGTGGTGGCTCCCAACTGGTTCTGGTTCGCGGTGGCGCAGGCGGTCGGCGAGACGGTGGTCGGGCTGCTCCTGGTCCTGGGGCTGGCGACCCGGAAGGCCGCCGTGCTCGGTCTTTTGCTGGCCCTGAACCTGGCCCTGGTCGTGGCCTGGGAAGCGTCGGACCCGGGCTTTCGCTGGCTCTACTACCTGGCCGTGCTGGTCAACGCCGAGCTGATCTTCGCCGAGGCGGGCTGGCCTGCGCTCGGCCGCTACAAGTTCGTGCCGGCCTGGCTTCGCTCCTGAGCCAGGAACCAATCGACGGTCTGCGCAATACCTTCCTCCAACGAAACCTCGGGCTTCCAGCCCAGGGTTCGCTCGAGCAGCGAAGCGTCGAGGGCTGAGGCGCGGAGGTCGCCGGGCCGCGGCGGGCCGTGCTCGACCTCGGTCGGCCTGCCCATCCGCTCCGCCACCAGCCGGTAGATGGTGTTGGTGTCCGCCTGGCGCCCGGTGCCGACGTTGAAGTGGTCGCAGACCTCGGAGTCGAGCGCCAGCAGGTTGGCCCTGACCACGTCATCGACGTACACGTAGTCGCGGGTGTCGGTCCCCTCGCCGTGGATCTTGAACAGCCGCTTGCCCAGCAGGCCCTCGCAGAAGATCGCCACCACGCCGGCCTCGCCATGGGGGTTCTGGCGGGGGCCATAGACGTTCGCGTAGCGCAGCGCCGCGTAGTTGAGGCCGTACTGGCGGCGGAAGCCGTACAGGTAGTGCTCGAAGGCGAGCTTGGAGATTCCGTAGGGCGAGACCGGCCAGGCGGGGGCGGTCTCCGCTGTCGGTAGGACCGCGGCGTCACCGTAGAGCGCTCCGCCCGTCGAGGCGAAGACGATCCGGCTCCCCGCGTCGACCGCGGCGCGCGCCAGGTTGAGCGAGCCGAGCACGTTCACCTCGGCGTCGAAGACCGGCTCGGCCACCGAGCGGCTCACGCTCATCTGCGCGGCGTGATGAGAGATGACGTCGGGCCGCTCGCCGCGGACCAGGTCAGCCGCAGCCGACTCGCGGATGTCGAGCCGGTGGAAACGGGCCCGGGGGTTCAGGTTGCGCTGGTCGCCGGTCGAGAGGTCGTCCACGACCAGCACCTCATCGCCGCGCTCGACCAGGGCATCGACCAGGTGCGACCCGATGAACCCGGCGCCGCCCGTGACGAGGACCTTCAACGAGGAGGAGGCTAGCTGATCAGCAGGTGCGCGGGGTTGCCCTTCAGGCCGACGGCGACGGTGACCGTGTCGGTGGCGGTGGCGCCGGAGCTGATGAAGTACTTCAGCGACCAGTACCAGCCGTTCGGGTTGGCGCCCGGGCTGTAGGAGGTCGGGATCGGGATCTCGAAGTGCAGCCAGTGCCCGTTGTAATGCGTCGACCCGCCCGTGGTCGCCTCGACGAAGGCCTGGGTCGGGTCCGCCAGGGGCGGCACGATCTGCGTTCCGGGCGAGTTCGACTCCGAGGTGCCCACGTCGGCCACGAACACCGTGGCCGGCGCCGTCGGCCTCACCACGTTGTTGGCCGGGTCGAGGATGTAGAGGTCGACGTTGCCGCCGCCGGAGATGTCGCCGGGATCGTAGATGTCGATCGTGATCGTCTGGCCCGCGTAGTCGGGCGGGATCGAGAACTCGGGGACGGTGAAGGAGCCGCCGGCCGGCACGCTGATCGGCGTGTAGATGCACATGTCGTCCCAGGCGCCGATCGTGCAGGCCGCGCAGGGATTGCCGTAGCCGTCGAGAACGCGCACCGAGTAGCCCTTGTGCGCCAGGCCCGGACCCGAGCCGCCGTCCGGCGGCGGCAGGGAGCCGTCCCAGTTCAGGCTGTCGACACGCAGCCGGTACTGGC
>VBHN01000081.1 GCA_005881155.1 Chloroflexota bacterium
TAGGGGCCGGTCAGCCGGTAGTGCGCCCCCTCGGCAAGGATGGCGACCTCCGATCCCTCCCTGATCCCCAGCTTGCGGGGGAGCGGCGTGCCCGAGTAGCCGCGGTCAGGCGCCCGTGCGGGCATAGGTGACCATGTGGTGGGAGAGGATCCGCCCGTCGGCGCCGCGGCAGTCGGCGACGCCGTAGACCAGCCGCCGCCCGTTGCGCAGGATCCGGGCGGTGCAGGTGATGTCCTCCTCGCGGGCGGGAGCGATGAAGGCCGTGTTGAGCTCGGTGCTGACCGCCATCCCGGTGCGCCCGTCCGGGCCACCCCCGTTCTCCGCGAGGTCCTGGCCGAGGATGGCCAGCCACATCGCACAGTCCGCTGCGTTCATGTAGACCTGGCCGCTGACGATCCCGCCCGGCCGCTCCCAGCGCTTCAGGAAGGGGGCGACGACGGTGGCCTCTCCTCCGCCCACCGAGACGACCCGGAAGCCGTAAGCGCTGGTGAACTCGTGTTCGTCGAGCATCCGCTGCAGGCGCTCGACCGCGAGGGCCTCATTCATCGGCTGACGGTCAGCCCGATCAGGCCGTAGGCCGGCTTGGGGTCGCTGTAGACCCTCCGGCGCGGGTCGGCCTCGGACACCGCGGACGTGTCCCAGAGCCGGTTCTGAGCCTCGAAGCTGATCTCCGACACCTGCTGGTAGCGGCCCAGGAGCACCTGTCCGAACTCGTTCAAGAGGTGCTGGATCGACATGCTCACGAAGTGGTCGAAGGTGAAGCGCACCATCTCCGCGACCTCGCGCGGGTCGATCGGCCGCGAGTGGTCCGAGTAGAGCCAATGGAGGTCGCAGTAGACGTAAAGCGGGCGGTCGCCGCGGTCGGGCAGGGTGGTGTAGCGGTCACGCTGGAAGCGGGCGAAGGCGCTGCCCGTCAGCTTCACCAAGCGCAGGTCGACCAGGCCGCCTCGCAGGGAGCGGATGCCGTCCCGCCCGATCTCCAGCTCAACCTCGCCGCGCGCGTCGCGCAGCGGGCCCTCGAAAAGCTTGTCCGAGTGAGGGTCGAAGGGCAGCTCGTGCTCCCGGATCCGGAGCCACTCCATCTGCGGGTAGGTGTCCAGGAACTTGCGGCCGAGGTGCTCGACCCAGCCTTCATGGGTGTCGCCCTCATACTCGAGCAGAGCCTCGTAGGTGAAGTTCTTCATGGTGTCGGTCGCGACCACGTTGCTGTTGTCGCCCTCGGTGTAGGAGGCCAGGAAGCTGTCGCCGTAGACCTCGACCGTGGTGTCGGTGCCGAAGAGCGGCAGCCGGCCCCCGTAGGCGCGGTAGCAGCGGATCTCGGCCTTGCCGTACCGGATCTCACGCTTCACGCGGGCCTTGCCTTCTCGAGCCGGGCACGGGCGATGTCCACCACCGCCTTCAAGCCGGTTGCCAGCTCCTGTTCACGGCCGTTGTTCAGCCTCTGTTTCAGGATCTTGACCAGATCGCGCTTGGGCCGGCCGTTGACGAAGACGACGAACCGAAAGCCGAACTTCTCCTCGTAGGTGGCGTTCAGCCACTCGAGCTCGGGCACCGGTTCGTCGCCCTGCTCGGACCGGGAGGCCGCCGACAGCCGCCGCGGATCCTCGCCGATTCGCGGGTGGGCGTTCAGGGTGGCGATCTTCTCCGGCTCGCTGAGCGCGTCGAGCAGCTTGTAGGCCCGGTTGACAAGCTGGGTGCCGGTTTTGAAGGGCGCTTCCGCGGCCAGCCTCTGGGCCAGCGGCGACGCGGCTTCGAAGAGGGCGTCAACTTCCACGGTAGGACGTGCAGGAGAAGGGTGAGACCAGCAGGGGCACGTGGTGATGACGCGTTTCTGACACGGCCACGTCGAGTGTGACGCGCGTGAAGAAGTGCTGCTGCGAGCCGTAGTAGGTGCTGAGGTCGAAGACCAGCTGGTACCAGCCGGGCGTCAGCTCGGCGCTGAGGAGGCTGGAGATGCGGCCGTCCTCGCCGGTGGTGCCGCGGCCGACCTCGGCCAGCTCCCGGCCCTCGCGCCGGTAGACGGTTACCGCCACGCCGGCGGCCGGCCCGCCCCGGGTCGTGTCGAGCACGTGGGTGGAGATTCCCGCGCTGGTCATGGAAGATTGCTCCTGATGCTCAGAATTGTCGGCGGACCGCTGCTCTTCGCGGCCCGACTGGAGGAGGCCGCGGCTCCCCAGACTGTCGCCGCCTTCCGGAAGCTGCTGCCGCTGCGGTCCAAGATAATCCAGGCGCGCTGGAGCGGGGAGGCCGCCTGGATCCCACTCGGCGACCGCGACCTCGGCGTCGGCTTCGAAAACCACACCAGCCACCCGGCGCCAGGCCAGCTCCTCTTCTACCCGGGCGGCTTCAGCGAGACCGAGATCCTCTTCCCCTACGGCGGCACTGTCTTCGCCAGCAAGATGGGCCAGCTCGCGGGCAACCATTTCGCGAGCCTCACCGGCGGCCTCGACCTGCTGCCCGAGCTCGGGCGCCTGGTGCTCTGGGAGGGCGCCCAGGACATCAGCTTCGAGGAGAGCTGAGCGCAGTTGCTGATCAAGGGCGGAACCGTCGTCAACGACGATGGCGAGCGGCAGGCCGACGTCGTCGTCGAGAACGGCCGGGTGGCGCGACTGGACCTGCCCGGAAGCACCGCGGACGCCGGCATGGACGTGCTGGATGCCGGCGGGCTCTACGTCCTGCCGGGGCTCGTCGACCCGCACACCCACTTCTCGCTCGACACCGGCAGCGGCCGCACCGCTGACGATTTCACCACCGGCAGCGCTTCGGCCGCCGCCGGCGGCGTCACCACCTACCTGAACTTCGCCATCCAGCACCCGGGCCAGGGCTTCGAGCAGGCCCTGGCCACCGCCCGCGCCGAGGCGGAGGGGCGCTCCCACGTGGACTGGTCGCTGCACCTGAACATCACTAACCTCCAGGACGGCTGGGAACAAGAGCTGGAGAGGGTCGTGGACGGGGGCGTCAGCAGCGCCAAGGTCTACACGACCTACAAGGGCTCGGTGTTCTACGTCGACGACTTCACCATCCACCGCCTCCTTGAGCGTTCGGGCGGCGCCGGCCTGCTGGTACAGGTCCACGCCGAGAACGACGACATCCTGGAGGGGACCAAGCGGGAGCTGCTCGCCCGCGGCCTCTCCTCCTTTGCCTACCATGCGGCGGCCCGCCCGGCGGTGGCCGAGTCGGAGGCGGTCAGCCGCGGCCTCTTCTTCTCCCGCGCGACCGGAAGCCCGGTCTACTTCGTCCACCTCTCCAGCCCCCTCTCGGTCGACCTGGTCACCGAGGCCCGGGCGCGTGGGCTGCCGGCCCTCGCCGAGACCTGCCCGCACTTCCTCTGCCTCGACGACTCGGTCTACACCGGGCCCGACGCCGCCCGCTACCTGATGACGCCGCCGATCCGCAGCGCGGAGCTGCGTGCCGGCCTCTGGGAGCGGCTGAGCCGGGGAGAGATCCACACGGTGGGCAGCGACCACTGCGGGTACTCGCTCGCGCAGCGGGGTGACCCGGCCGACTTCACCAAGGTCAGCCCGGGGATCCCCGGCGTCGAGACCACCCTGCCGCTGCTCTACACGTTCGGTGTCGAGTCCGGCAAGTTGGAGATGGCGGACCTGGTCCGGCTGCTCTCCGCCAACCCGGCACGGATCTTCGGGCTCTGGCCCCGCAAGGGCCGACTGGAGCCCGGCGCCGACGCGGACATCGTCCTCTTCGACCCCGCCGTGGAGGGCGTCCTGAAGGACGACGAGCTGCACGGTGCGGCGGGCTTCTCGCCCTATGCGGGCCTGCGGCTGAAGGGTCGGGTGCGGACGACCATCAGCCGCGGCCAGGTCGTCTACGACCGTGGCCGGGTGATCGGCGACCCTGCTTGGGGCAGGTTCCTCGAGAGGCTTCCCTTTGACGCCGCGAATCTCGCCTGAGCGCCTCCAGCAGGGGCTGGAGGAGCTGGCCCGCTTCGGCGGCCGCCCCGACGGTGGCGTCGACCGCCTGGCAGGCACGCCGGCGGACCTGGAAGCGCGGCGCTGGCTGGCGGGCCGGATGGGGGAGCTCGGCCTGGAAGCGGCCCTCGACGAGGTCAACAACGTCTTCGGCCATCCGCCCGGTGGCGGTCCCTGGCTGCTGCTGGGCTCGCACACCGACACCGTCCCGGCGGGCGGCCGGCTGGACGGCGCCTACGGCGTGATCGCGGCGCTGGAGGCCTACCGGGCGGTCCGAGAGGCCGCGCACCCGGCGGCGGCGCGGCTGGCGCTGGTCAGCTTCCATGACGAGGAGGGCGTGAGCGGCCACGGCTTCGAAGGCAGCGAGCATTTCTGCGCCTCGCCGTCGCTCGCCTTCGTCAGCGGCTACCTGGAGCTGCACATCGAGCAGGGCCCGCGGCTGGAAGCCGAGGGCAAGGACCTGGGCGTGGTCGACGCGATCGTCGGCATCGACCGCTACCAGGTCGAGATCCGCGGCGAGGCCAACCACGCCGGGACCACGCCC